>NZ_AQOD01000072.1 GCF_000513715.1 Salinivibrio socompensis S35 | reverse complement strand
AATTACTATGAATCACTAGCACTCGTCTAAGGGTAATGATATCAGATCTTTTTCTTTATGACTTGAGGCTGCTCACAAGTCATTATAGTCACACCCTAGGGTCTGTTGATCTTTGCTGTACACATATTATTCAACAATACATCGACAGCCACATTATAGTAAACGCCAGTGATACCATGCTGGCGTAATCTCTTGCTAACTTATCATATCTCTTTGATATTATTAGAAAGTGCTTAATCCTCGCCAAAGCATTCTCAACCAAATGTTGATACTTATAGAGCCGAGCTTCCGCACCGAATTTAGGAATAAATTTGCTCATATAACTCGCTGGGCACCTCAATAATCACCTGCTGCCGGTTCTGCACATCGGTAATCCTAGGGAGGCCCGAGCCAACCGTCACCTCGTGGATACCGCTAAAGCACAGAAACACCCAGCGAGCCGTTGGATTTTGGCAAGGCTTCTTTTTCATGTATGGAAAGTACCTGTCTTTCTCTTTGAATGCATGGCGGATACGGCGCTCTAATGCCGCGTAAATCATCAGGCTACACGTCAGAAACTCAGGACTTTTTAAAAATCGTAAACCATGCTCAACGCTCTGCTAAGATTTGTAAGTGTCTAACAGAGTCTGCATATCAAGTGTGCCACTGCAGTCGTTAGTCTCCAGAATGAACACTCCGGTCTGTGCTTTGGCTAATTCGACTTTTTCTAGACAGGTCACCACTCGACCCGTGAGTTGATAGGCGTAACGTGTCGGTTTTCCAACTTTTTTGGGCCAACCTTTCCGCTGAATATCGGTACAACTACGCAGAGAGTTCGTTGATGCGCACCAATTTGAGCTCTTGGCTGAGTGCCTCCAAGGCTTGTTCAGTATCGGTCTGGCAGACGAAGTGTTGTATTGAATAGCTTGATTTCTTTTTCGCTGTCCTTAAGCAGGCTTCTCTCCAGAGTATGTTGTTCGCGCTTGGTGGCTTGTTCGCTGCGTAATACCAACCATTTTTGTTCGACAACGGCATAACTCGAATCGGCCCAGTATCCATGGTATTCGTTGCTAAGCTCGGTTAGGTTTTCAGTTTTAAGAGCAATGACTTGGTGCTTCACTACCTTCAGTGTCATAGGTACGCGAGAAACAAAAAACTGGTTGATGCAAGGCAGCGATAGACTCCGCTGTATAAAGCGCGGCATCGCCAACAAAGTAGTAACTTTGCTGAGCCGCCTTCAGGCAATAGACATGGCGGCTGGCCACCTCTGCAAAGGCTTTTTGGTCATTGGTATTGCCACTAAGTGCCTGCATATAAACCAGGATCCCAGCTTGATTTTCGCAAATGAGCTCTAAGATAACCTGATTCAACGCTGGGCGATGGTCACGGCTGTAGCCTTAGACCAATTGGATCCGCTTGGTGTCTTCATCGTCCTCAAACGCATATTCACCGTCGACATGAAAGCTGGTGATGCCAATGTGCATAACGTCACTTTGCAAGCCTAACTGCTCAATGACGCGTTCAGAGATGGCTTGATACAGCAAGGACACATCAGCGCCATACAGTGTATCGAGGCAACGCCCCAATACGTCATCGTTCAGATGCTCTGGTCATATACCGGAGTCAATCAACCGATCGGTGGGTTTATCGGCGAAAACGTCGGGGAACATGTGTAAGGTACGGCTGTGAAAGCCGAGTCCGTTAAGGATCATAGCAACCAGCGATTGGCCATGCGTAACGTTATGCTCGTTATGTTTTGGGATGGTATCGATCATGTTGGCCAGCCCCAGTTCATGACACATGCCAGATACGAGCCCTGAATGGTCAAGACGCTTGATTGATAACCCTGCCGACGAAGGAGTTGGTGATGCCATTTTGTTCCGCCTAAATATGAATAATAGATCAAAATAGCGGCTCCCTATCAAGCATAATAAATTAAATTATTAGGTGCGGAATGACGGTTATTTGTTAGCAGCTCCAAATTTCAAGACGTGAGCTATTATCGGCAATCAGTTATCAACAAATTCTAATCAAGTCGTTATCATAGGTATTATCTATCAATAGGAGCTTCCTTGTGCGCTGGATATACACATTATTACTCACACTTGCCGCCCCTTTTTTACTGCTGGGGTTGTACCGACAACGACCTGGTAAACCGGCGGTCGGCGCTCGGTGGCGTGAGCACTTTGGCTGCACGCCCAACGTCGAAGGGTCGCCTATTTGGCTGCATGCGGTGTCTGTCGGGGAAGTGCTGGCGGCGAAGCCGGTGATTACCGTGTTGCAACAAGCTTATCCTGACATCCCACTGCTTGTTACGACGACGACCCCAACAGGTGCAGAGCAAGCGGAAAAGATTGAGGGGATCATCCATCGTTATATGCCGATCGATTTTCCGTTTGCGATTCGTGGCTTTTTACGTGCAGTCTCTCCGAGGCTATGCGTGATCATGGAGACCGAACTTTGGCCCAACACCCTGTATAACGTTCACCAAGCGGGTGTGCCGATTGTAGTGATCAATGCACGCTTGTCCGAAAAAGCATGCCTGCGTTATCAAAAGATTGCGCCACTTTTTAAGGCCATGAGCAAAGACATCGACTTGATCGTCTGTCAGCATCAAAATGATCAAGCGCGCTTTGTAAGCCTCGGTGTCGAGAAAAACAAACTCGCGGTAGTTGGCTCGGTGAAATTTGATATTAAAACTGTGGCTCCCGATTTAGGCGCAGCGCTTCGCCAAGCTCGTGGCGAACGCCCTTGTTGGATCGCTGCTAGTACGCATGCCGGGGAAGACGCTACCATGTTAGCCGCCCACAGTATTGTGCTACGTGACTATCCCGATGCTTTACTCATTGTGGTCCCTCGTCACCCTGAGCGCTTTGATGACGTGGCGCAACAAGTCGCCGCTCAGGGCCTAAGTATACAAAGACACACCCAGGGAGAGCCCCTTGCCGCGAGTACTCAGGTGTACTTGGGCGATACCATGGGTGAAATGATGATGTATCTCGCCAGTACTGATGTGGTTGTCATGGCGGGCAGTTTTTTAGGTGCGAGAGTGGGTGGGCATAATTTGTTGGAACCCGCTGCTTTAGGTAGGCCGCTTCTGACGGGCCCAAGCTATTACAACTTCCAGGTTATCGGCGATGCCTTGATTGATGCTGGCGCCCTACAGGTGTGTAACGATAGCCAAGACTTGGCAGCCAAAGTCGGTGCTTTTTTCAGTGCTCCTTCACTTGCCACTCAGGCAGGTAAAGCAGGTTTAGCGGTGGTCGAACAAAATCGTGGCGCTGTAGAGCGAACACTACAAGCGCTCGCTCCCTGGCTAAACCGCTAGTATTGCCCACTACTTACGAATATGGTTATAGCCTTTTAATACGGCAGCCCAGTCTTCGGGCTGCCAGCGAATTTGCCGCTTCTCTTTTTCCTTTTTAAACGAGCGATGCAAACGTGCAAGATTATCTTCTTTCCACTGCTCACCATCACGCTGTTGGCACTTATCAAAGTCAATTAGCCACAGCTTGCCTTTCCTATCACGCAGGATATTGTGGATATTTAGATCTGAGTGGCACACCCCAGCGTCATGTAAACGACGCACTAAGCGACCAATCGCGCGATAATCGTGAGCCAGCAAGCTGTTTTCGCTCAGCACCGCCACTAGGTCGCGCGCACCTGGGATTTTTTCCACCAAAATATCCGCACGATACGTGCGCCCTGTTTTGACCGCGCGCGCCGCGACAGGACGAGGAACGGGCATTTTTTTCTCGCAAAGATAAGCCAGTAAGTTAAATTCTGCGCCACAACGAGTAGCTTCCCACCCTTGAAACCAATACTGATCTTTTACTAGCTTACCAAACAGACCACCCCGATAATAATGACGCAACGCCATCTCCATTTTGGGTCCACGAAGAAAAAACGTGGTACCACGCCCTTTGGCTGAGCCGGTGACCGCCGCTTGCTGGTGCCAGAAATGAATATCAAAATACTGACGAGGGTCGCCCTCCACTAAAGTAGGGTCATACCAAATACACTCGTTTTCGCGTTGTTCTACTTCTATACTCACGGTTTTTCCTGTTTGCGCACGGACGCTGGCGCACATCAGTGTACCTTGCTCGTCAATAGATTCACAGGCGAGGCATCACGGGACCGCAAGAACAATGCGTGATGGACAAGGATTTGATAACCTCTTCCCAGATCAACGTTTTTAAGGATAAGCCAGTGACGCAGAAACAACATACACGGGTGATTTACCCAGGGACCTTTGATCCGATAACCAACGGTCACCTGGATCTGATTGAGCGCGCGGCGCGAATGTTTGACGATGTGATCGTGGGCATTGCCGCCAGCCCGAGCAAAAAGCCCCTTTTCGATTTGGATGAACGGGTAGCCCTCACTCAAACCGTAACCGCCCACTTATCCAATGTCTCAGTGGTCGGATTCTCAGGATTACTGGTCAACTTTGCCAAACAGTACCAAGCCAACATTTTGGTACGTGGTTTACGTGCTGTGTCAGACTTTGAGTATGAGTTTCAGCTCGCCAATATGAATCGGCGTTTAATGCCCGAGCTAGAGAGTGTCTTTTTAACTCCATCAGAAGAACACTCTTTTATCTCCTCCACCTTGGTCAAAGAGGTCGCATTACACGGCGGTGATACCAGTGAGTTTGTCGATCCTAGTGTACTCACCACACTACAAGAGAAGTTACAGGTTAAATAATCGTCATAAAGGTTGGCATTGCGGGCAAAATACCGTTGCCCGCTGTCCAATCACGATACGCTCAAGCACAGAGTCACAGGCCGGGCAAGGCTGACCCGATTTGCCATACACACGCAGTGCTTGGGCAAAATAGCCGGCTTTTCCATCCGCTTGCGTAAAATCTTTCAGCGTGGTTCCCCCTTGGGTGATCGCGGCAGCGAGAACGGTTTTAATCTCGTTCACTAAGCACGCTGCCTCCGTCGCCGTAAGGCTACCTGCAGGACGTTTGGGATGAATGCCTGCACAGAATAGTGATTCGTTGGCATAAATATTCCCGACCCCGACCACAACAGCGTTATCCATGATAAAACTCTTCATCGCCATTTTTTTCCCTGCCGCTTTGGCTAGCAGGTACTCCGGCTCGAAAGCATCAGTTAATGGCTCAGGGCCTAGTTTGCCTAAAACAGCATGGGGCGTTTCACCGTCTTGCCATAGCCAGGCGCCAAAGCGGCGTGGATCATGATAACGCAGCAAGCGCCCATTACTGAGTGTTACATCGACATGATCGTGCTTCTCAGGGGCCAGAGACGTCGGTAGCACCCGCAAACTGCCTGACATACCCAAGTGGATAATCGCCGCCCCGACATCGGTCTCTAACAACAAGTACTTGGCCCGACGGGTAACCCGGCGGATAACCTGTCCTTTTAGTTGTTGTAGCGCATCGGGAATGGGCCAACGTAACTTCGGCTGGCGAATGGTAATATCGGTCACCGTTTGCCCTTCGACATACGGTATGATGCCTAAACGGCTCACTTCTACTTCCGGTAATTCTGGCATGGAGATGGCTCTGGATTATCACGATTTAGTTAGCGGGAAAAGATACCGACGATCAACAGACACTGCCAGCCATTGGCCTTGCTCATTTTGCATTAACCAATACTGAGGCTGCTGATAGTAGGTAATGCGGATCGGCTCTTGATCTGGACTACGAGTCAACTCAAGCGTACGGGGAGTGGCCAGTTGTGGACGCAGTGACTGCAAGGTTGCTTCATCAACGTGGGTGCCCGTCAATCCTAGCCACCGCTGGGCAAGCTCTGTTGGCTGATCACCAACGGCTTATCCGTCTGCCAGCCATCCAAGGTGCGGGTGAGTGTTAAATGGGCAAAGCGCAGTGATAATACCTCACTGCGTGAGTCCACCAGCGCAATCACGCCCTCAGGCATGGCATTTGATTGGCGCTGATGACGTAAATAATCAGGCAACAACATTAAGCCAAAAAAAATCACGACTGAAAAAATCAGGATGTTGTTCCACGTCTGCCGTTTTAGCTTCATGTTGACTCATCCAAGGCCGTTATACGCATTTATTGCAGTATATACCCAAACACTGACGGATTTTAGTTATAAAAAAACCCAGCCGAAGCTGGGTCTTTTATCAAAGCATCGATCAAATTACTTGATTTTAGCTTCTTTATACATAACGTGCTTGCGAACTACAGGATCAAATTTCTTGATCTCGAATTTGCTAGGCATGTTACGTTTGTTCTTGTCTGTGGTGTAGAAGTGACCAGTACCCGCTGAGGATACTAGACGAATCTTCTCACGAACGCCGCTTTTAGCCATTCTCTAATTCCTCTTATACTTTCTCACCGCGGGCACGCATATCTGTCAATACAGACTCGATGCCTTTTTTGTCGATGATGCGCATACCCTTAGTGGACAGGCGCAATTTAACGAAGCGTTTTTCGCCTTCTACCCAGAAACGATGAGTTTGCAGGTTCGGCAGAAAACGACGCTTGGTGGCGTTCTTAGCGTGAGAGCGGTTGTTACCAACTACAGGACGCTTGCCAGTTACTTGGCATACTCGTGACATGAAAGTCTCTCCAAAATCGTTTCGGCTCGATATCAACCTTGTCCGCCAGTCCTGCAACGTTAAGGTCAGGTCGAAGGTCAAGGCTATCAAAGGTGGCGCATTATACTAACTGAATTCAGATTGCTCAAGTCCCGAGCAGATCCTTTTACACGCTTTTTGATCGTTTTTTTCGCCAAAGGCGATCTTTAGGGGGATAACAACCAACCTCTTTCGGCGAACGATACCACATCTCCATCCCCTACCACCAGGTGATCAAGCACTCGCACATCCACTAATGACAAGGCATTGGCGATTTTATCGGTGATATGTCTATCGGCTTGGCTCGGCTCGGCCACCCCAGAAGGATGATTATGCGCCAAAATTAACGCCGCCGCGTGCAGCTCCAACGCGCGACGAACAATTTCTCTCGGATAGACACTCGCCGCGTTATGGGTGCCCTCAAACAGTTGCTCATCGGCGATCACTCGGTGTTGGTTATCGAGAAATAACACGTAAAACGCTTCACGTGGCCGGTCGCGCAGTAACGTCGAGAGATAACGACGGGTATGATCGGGGCTAGTCAAGGCATCGGTTTTACTTAACGTCTCTTTTAAATAACGACGGCTGAGTTCGAGCACCGCTTGCAGTTGCGCGTATTTCGCACTGCCTAACCCCTTACGCTGGCAGAACGCCGCTTGATCGGCGCCCATCAGCGCGCGCAACGAACCAAAGTCCGTTAATAAGTGATCAGCCAGCGCAACCGCACTCATGCCTGTCACACCGGTACGTAAAAATATCGCCAATAACTCAGCATCCGATAAACTGTCCGCCCCACGTGCTAATAAGCGCTCTCTCGGCCGACAAGCTAAAGGCAAGGTTTTTAAGCTCATTATTATCCCTCTTTAACGTTGTCGCCAATTAAGACACGCACGTGACTTCGCACAATTCTTTTCGAACGGAACTGCGGCTCGTTCGCGATTTTCCTTTGGTAAGCAATCAAGAGTTTCAATCCCGCTCCGCTTCGATCGCATTCTACTGGGCTCACATCCCACGCGGTTTCCTTTGCGCTAACACACTTTTCGCGCGTCGGATTATGGTATGGTTTTGCCATTCACGTACCAACACACAGAGCATTATGGCCAATTCTTCAACGCAGCTAGCCCAAACGCTGGCAGGCAAGCGTATTCTGCTTGGCATGGGCGGCGGCATTGCCGCGTATAAATGTGCCGATTTAACCCGTCGTCTGATTGAGCGTGGGGCGAGCGTAAAGATTGTGATGACACACGCAGCAAAAGAATTTATTACGCCACTGACCATGCAAGCTGTCTCTGGGCACCCAGTATCGGACAGTTTGCTCGATCCGGCGGCCGAAGCTTCCATGGGGCATATTGAGTTAGCCAAATGGGCTGATTTAATTGTGATCGCCCCCGCCACCGCCGATTTAATCGCCCGTATTCACGCGGGGATGGGCAATGATTTGCTCACTACCGTGTGTCTGGCCACCGACGCACCGATAGCCATTGCTCCGGCCATGAACCAGCAAATGTATCGCGCATCGGTAACCCAAGCGAATATACAGGCGCTACGCGAGCGAGGCTGTCTCATTTGGGGGCCAGATAGCGGTGCGCAAGCCTGTGGCGATGTGGGCCCTGGCCGTATGTTGGAACCCATGGCCTTAGTGACAGAGTGTGAACATTGGAGTGGCCCCAAACCGCTTTCTGGCAAGCGAGTGATGATAACCGCCGGGCCCACACGCGAAGCTCTGGATCCGGTGCGCTATTTGTCGAATCACAGCTCTGGAAAAATGGGCTATGCCTTGGCCGAAGCCGCAGCCAGTTTGGGTGCCGAAGTCACCTTGGTTTCCGGTCCCGTTACATTAAGCACACCTGCCAGTGTTACACGCATTGATGTAACCAGTGCCCAGCAGATGCATGATGCCGTGCATGCCACCATTGGTCAGCAAGACATTTTTATTGGCTGTGCCGCAGTGGCCGACTATCGTCCTCAAGCGGTAGCCGAGCAAAAGCTGAAAAAGCAGGCTGATAACGATGCGATGACGATCACCATGGTGAAAAACCCCGATATTATTGCTTCGGTAGCGGGCTTAACGAAACATCGTCCATTTACGGTCGGTTTTGCCGCTGAAACCCAAAATGTGGCTACCTATGCGCGCGACAAACTCGCCCGTAAAAAGCTCGATATGATTTGCGCTAATGATGTGTCTGACGCCGATCAAGGCTTTAACAGTGATCGTAACGCCCTGCATCTATTCTGGGCTGACGGTGAAAAAGCCCTTCCCCTTGCGGATAAATGGGCGCTAGCACAGAGCGTCATGGCACACATCCACGCGCGCTACTTGCAGCAATCGATGAAACAATAAGAGAAAAGCCCGACACACCGGAGACCTTAGCGCCGGCGCGAAACACAAGTTCAAAAGCGTGCGCCATGGCCACGCTTTTTGCTTTTAATACAGAGACCTCGTCGCTAAGATAACAACAAAGCGTCACATTCGGCGGCACCTCTCCATGATGCCTCTTTTTAAACGTCGCCAGTGTGATAGATAAAAAAGACAAAGGAATCGCATCCATGGCAGCCCCAAAAAAAGGATGAATCGCCGCGAAGAGATCCTCCAAGCGCTCGCGCAGATGCTGGAGTCGACTCAAGGCAGCCAACGCATCACTACCGCTAAGCTCGCCGAGCAGGTCGGGGTATCAGAGGCCGCGCTTTATCGTCACTTTCCCAGCAAAGCACGCATGTTCGAGGGCTTGATTGAATTTATCGAAGACTCGCTTCTATCGCGCATCAATATGATTATTGAAGAAGAAAAAGACACCCTCGTGCGTCTCAAACTGATTTTGCAATTGCTATTGGTGTTTGGCGAGCGTAATCCGGGGCTGACACGGATCATGACCGGCCATGCGCTAATGTTTGAGCAAGACAGGCTACAAGCGCGTATCAACCAGCTTTTCGAGCGTATTGAAGCACAGCTCAAACAAGTCCTGCGTGAGCGTCGTTTACGCGAAGGCAAAGGGTTCCCGCTCGATGAAGCGGTGCTCGCTAGTCAGTTGATTAGCCAAGTGGAAGGCGGTTTTTGTCGCTACGTACGCTCATCCTTTAAGCAGCTGCCGACCGCCAACTTCGAGCAATACTGGCAACTGCTGACCAATCAACTGCAATAGAGAGAAGGCGCGAGACTCCGCGCCTTTCACCTAGATACCGTAGCTCGCTTGATAGTTTTTGACCGCCGCCAGTTGTGCCGGGTCGGCTTGGCTTGCTTCCAAATAGGTGACCAGATCAGACAAGTTGATGATCGACACCACCTGGCAACCAAAATCACGTTCCACTTCTTGAATCGCCGACAGCTCACCTTGGCCGCGTTCCTGACGGTCAATCGCCACCAACACGCCCGCTAACTGCGCGCCTTGCGCTTGGATCAATGACATCGACTCGCGAATCGCCGTGCCCGCAGTGATCACATCGTCTACCAACATCACCCGTCCACTTAGCGCGCTCCCCACTAAGTTGCCGCCTTCTCCATGGTCTTTGGCCTCTTTACGGTTAAAGCAATATGGCGTATCCACATCATGATGCGATGCGAGTGCCACTGCGGTGGTGGTCGCTATCGGGATCCCCTTGTAAGCAGGGCCGAACAACACATCATAATCAATCCCTGCATCCATCAACGCCGCGGCATAAAACTCACCCAATTTTGCCAAATCACGCCCAGTATTAAACAACCCCGCATTAAAAAAGTACGGACTCTTACGCCCTGATTTAAGGGTAAACTCACCAAACTTCAAAACCTGACGCTCTAGGGCAAACTCAATAAACTGGCGCTGATAGGCTTTCATGCAATCCTCTCTTGCTGTTGTTCTTATCGGGCGTTCGCAACATGCGCACCCATGTCAGATTGATAGACAAAAAAATAGCCCCCAACGTGGGAGCTACTCATTCTATTATTCGGCGAGTGCCGATTTTTGCGCGACGACAATGTCATCAATGCCCTTACTTGCTAAGGCAAGCATGGCGTTTAACTCATCGGGCGTAAACGGTTCAGCTTCTGCCGTGCCTTGCACCTCAATCATGCGACCATCTTCGAGCATCACCACATTCATGTCGGTATCTGCCGCTGAATCTTCAACATACTCAAGATCACAAATCGGCGTTTGCTGATAAATGCCCACCGATACCGCCGCCACATGGCCACGCATCGGGTTAGCCGCAAGCTTGCCATCACGCACTAACGCGTTAAGTGCGTCCGCCAGTGCCACACTCGCTCCTGAAATAGACGCCGTACGTGTGCCACCGTCGGCTTCAATCACGTCACAGTCAACGGTAATGGTGCGCTCACCCAGTGCTTTTAAATCCACCGCAGCGCGCAGGCTACGGCCAATTAAACGCTGGATTTCTACCGTGCGACCACCTTGTTTACCGGTTGAGGCTTCACGACGGTTACGGGTATGGGTCGCACGTGGCAACATGCCATACTCGGCAGTCACCCAACCTTGTCCCTTCCCTTTTAGAAAGCGCGGCACGCCCTCTTCGATCGTGGCATTACAGATCACCTTGGTATCACCAAAGCATACCAACACAGAGCCTTCTGCGTGGGCCGTAAAACCGCGGGTAAAGCTAACGGGACGAATTTGGTCGAGTGCTCTTCCACTTGGGCGCATGCAAGTTACCTTATTGACTGAGAGAATGTGGCGCGATTATACGTGTTTATCCGCTCGCTTGCGATCCCTGTCCGCCCGTCACACCAAGACAGCTGACGCCAAGCACGCAGACGCGTATAATCTTTGCCATTCACCTTCAGCACATAAGAGCAGGTACACATGATCCACAGTATGACCGCCTACGCCCGACAAGAACTCAAGGGCGATTGGGGCAACGCGGTTTGGGAAATCCGCTCCGTTAACCAGCGCTATCTCGAAACCTACATTCGCATGCCCGAGCAGCTACGTAGCCTTGAGCCTGTGGTACGTGAGCGTTTTCGCAAGCGCCTCGCCCGCGGTAAAGTGGAATGTAACCTGCGTTTTGATTCATCCCAAGCTAACCAAGATAAGCTCACCATCAATGAAGACCTAGCTAAACAAGTGATTGATGCAGCGACATGGGTGAAAGACACCGCAGGCGAAGGCAACATCAACCCGTTCCAGGTCTTAAACTGGCCCGGTGTGATGGAAGCGCCGGAGCAAGATACCGACGAGCTGCATCGCGCCTTATTAGCTGGTCTTAATGACGCACTTGATGCCTTTGTTGCCGCCCGTGCTAGCGAAGGCGACAACATGAAAGCCCTGATTGAGCAGCGACTTGATGCCATTAGCGCCGAAGTGATCAAAGTGCGCGAGAAAATGCCCACCGTGATTGAATGGCAGCGTGAGCGTTTAACCACGCGTTTTGAAGAAGCCAAAGTAGAGCTCGACCCGGCCCGCGTTGAGCAAGAAATGGTGATGCTGGCGCAAAAAGTCGACGTCGCAGAAGAGCTTGACCGCTTGGACTCACACGTTTCAGAAGCGCGTAAAGTCTTGAAAAAAGGCGGTGCTTGCGGCCGACGCTTGGACTTTATGATGCAAGAGTTCAACCGCGAAGCCAACACCCTCGCCTCCAAATCGATAAGCACCGAGATCACCGCCTCCGGCGTCGAGCTCAAAGTGCTTATCGAGCAAATGCGCGAGCAGATCCAGAATATTGAGTAATCACTAAATAATCGTTTAAGTGTGATACAGCTAGAGCCCATTTTAAGAATGGGCTTTGTTGTTTCTTGAGATCTGCCATGGTCGCTACGAGTAACATCTCTAGTACGGCTACTTGTCTTTTTTAAGCGCAGCCTTGAGCGCAGCAATGTTGACCTTTTCGCCCTCAGCCTCTTTTAAACGACGGCGTTGTTCTGCGAAATGTTCAAACTCCAATTTCGCCTTATCATCGGCTGCTTTTTTGGATATTTTTCCAGCGCCGCTTAGAATCTCTCGGTCGTTAAAACTTAAGAACTGATCAAGTTTATCCGCCCAATCTTGCAAGAAAACCTGTTTTCGGCGAAGAGCTTGGTCTTCAGCAAAGTCAAGCCACATATTAACAATACGATTCAGCTCCTTGATTTCGTTCTCACGCAGATAGTTTTTGGCAACGGTCACGTCTGTCCTACGTACTTCGTCACCTTTGTAACTGGTTAACCCCATGTCTGGTTTACTGGCATCCACACGGCTAGCGATAAGCTCAGCAGCGGTCATATGCGTACAAGCATAATGCAGTTTATTCTGAATGATTTGAAAAAAACGATTAGTCTCCTGATTGGATGGCTCATAGTCCGCCGCCATTGTGAAGATCTCTTTCACCCTCAGATAAACTCGTCGTTCGCTGGCTCTAATGTCACGAATGCGTTCCAGCATCTCATCAAAATAGTCTGGAACAGCAGACGGCCCAACAGGCGGATTTTTTAGGCGCTCGTCATCCATTACGAAGCTTTAATGAGGTATTCTTGGAGCGTTTGCGTAGCCCATTGGCGAAATTGAGTACCACGTTGTGAGCGAACTCGATAGCCCACCGCGATAACTAAGGCCAGGCTGAAATATTGTACATTGTATGATTTCCCGTCCGAGGCAGTTGTTCGGTATAACCGAACAACTGCATTTTCATCCAATTCACCTTCAGTAAAGATATTTTTTATATGCTCACTGATAGTTGCTTTGGCTTTCCCGTACAACTCACCAATCATGGCTTGAGATAACCACAATGTATCGGATTCAAAACGGCACTCAACACGAGTTTGACCGTCTGCACTAGTGAAGAGAACAAACTCTCCTTGTGGAGCTTGAGGGATATGTTCTGTCATCCATTCCACCTTCTGCATAATTGATAGAACACGCTTACTCACACCATTGCTTCTTTGTAGACTTCATCGACCTCGGCAAACTTATTGACGCTCTACAGGCGAGTTAACGCATTGATTTTATATAATTGTTGATTGGACAATGTGGCACATCACCCCCCCAATATTACTGTCATCTCGACTAGCCTACCGCCAATTTCGCCGCTTGCTGCCACATAAAGTTTGGCATCGGGGTGACCAGCTCCCACGTAATATCCATCGGCTGAGATCCGGTGTGCGAGATATAATTCACTTCGCCAAAGTTCACAAACCCCATGGTACGCCCGTATTCATCCTTGGTTTGCTCACGCGAGTATCGAGCATGAAGCCGCAATGGCACATCAGACAAATCGTCCATCCGCGACTGCTCATGCTTAGTTTGTGACAGTTTCCAGTCCAACACGTCCATTAATTCTGCTTTGATGCCCAGCCGCCTTAACGCGGCAAAGCTTTGCGCCATTGATGAAAAACCAAGAGCTAGGCCTGTTTGTTGCCAAACATCATAATGACACATCAGTCGATGCCGTTCGCTACCCGTATCAGGCGCAAAGTCTGTTTGGCAAAGCTGCTGTAAAAACAGTAGATACGCATGATCATCAGTGGTTAAAATCCGCTGAAAAACCGCTTTCTTGATTGTTTTAAGTGCACTTTCATCAACAGGGGAATCATTGGCCTTTAGCTCTGCTTTGAGCATCAGTTCTGACCAACTGCCTCGCTTGTAAAGTTCGTTCAAGTCAATATGCGGATACAAGGTTAGGAAGTTCGCTAGCGTCAGCGGCAGGTGGGTGTGCTGAGGATATTGCTGAACCATTGCCACTAAGCGCCTTAGCGTTAGCGACGCTTTGCGGATGTTATCCAATACCATTTCTTGGGTGCGCTTAGTAAGCTCAATGCGACAGCCCAAAGGTGCATGGGGGAAGCCTTGTTCAATCTCACGGTTAATCGCTCGAGCGCTCTTACCCACCAGCGCCCGAAACTTGTTTGCAAATGTCAATACTCGGGACGCGAATGACCGACGAAGTCCAGTACGGTGCAGCACTCCTTGTCCTCGGCTAA
>NZ_AQOD01000071.1 GCF_000513715.1 Salinivibrio socompensis S35 | reverse complement strand
TGGCTTTCTTAGGCTTGGCCACACTGTTTATCACTTAGTACGCGCAGAGTAACGGCGACATGCCAACCGTATTAGTTTGTCCGTATCATAGACAAGAAAAAGGCGAGCCACTGGCTCGCCTTTTTTTGTTTTGGTGCTAATCGCTTGTTTTGGTGCTAAAAGCCTATCGCCTACTCGTCCAAGAAGCTGCGCAGAGTTTCTGAGCGGCTAGGGTGACGGAGTTTACGTAGCGCTTTGGCCTCAATCTGACGAATACGCTCACGGGTGACATCAAACTGTTTACCCACTTCTTCCAACGTATGATCAGTATTCATTTCAATACCAAAACGCATCCGCAGTACCTTGGCTTCACGTGGCGTCAGGCCAGCCAAGACATCGTTGGTTGCCATTTTAAGGTTATTCGACGTCGCCGAATCCATAGGCAGCTCCAACGTGGTATCTTCAATAAAATCACCCAAGTGTGAATCTTCATCATCACCAATCGGCGTTTCCATTGAGATAGGCTCTTTGGCAATTTTCAGCACTTTACGAATTTTATCTTCCGGCATCAGCATCCGCTCAGCCAACTCTTCAGGTAAAGGCTCACGGCCCATTTCCTGAAGCATTTGGCGCGAAATACGATTGAGCTTGTTAATGGTCTCAATCATATGCACCGGAATACGAATGGTCCGTGCTTGGTCAGCAATCGACCGAGTGATCGCCTGACGAATCCACCAAGTTGCGTATGTTGAGAATTTATAGCCACGGCGATATTCGAACTTATCCACCGCTTTCATCAAGCCAATGTTACCTTCTTGAATAAGATCCAAGAATTGCAGGCCGCGGTTGGTGTATTTCTTTGCAATCGAAATCACCAAGCGCAAGTTAGCCTCAACCATTTCTTTCTTTGCACGGCGCGCTTTGGCTTCACCAATGGACATGCGACGGCTGATATCTTTGATACGCTCAACCGACAGGCCTGTCTCGTCTTCGATGATTTTTAGCTTTTGCACACAACGGCGAAGATCTTCTTCGTAACGTGCAACACGCTCGGCGTAAGGCTTGCCTGAATTAAGTGCTTGGTCAATCCATGCATCTGACGACTCGTTACCAGCAAATAATTGCACGAAGGTTTTCTTTCGGCATTTTCGCCTGATCGACACAAAGACGCATCACCAAACGCTCTTGGTACGTACCTTGTCCATGGTCTGGCGCATATCATTAACCAGACGATCAAACTGTTTGGGGATCAGACGGAACTGTTTAAATATCTCAGACAATTCTTCGATCGATGATTTCGTGCGGTCGTCATAACGCCCGTACTGCTGAATCGCGGTTTCCATTGCCGAATAAGTACGACGCAATTCGCTGAACTTTTCACGTGCGAGTTCAGGGTCGATACCGACATCTTCTTCACTCTCATCGTCGTCGCTATCGTCTTTGTCGTCGTCATCTTCGTCATCCAGCTCTTTTTCACTGAGCTCGGAGCCGATATGAGTCGCAGTCGGGGCGATATTATCCTGTTCGGGATCGATAAATCCCGAAATGATATCGGTTAAGCGAAGCTCTTCGGCTTCAACTTTGTCGAATTGATCAAGCAGCGAAGCAATCGAGGCCGGGTACTCCGCCACCGAACACTGCACTTGGTGGATGCCATCTTCGATACGCTTGGCAATATCGATCTCGCCCTCACGGGTCAATAGCTCGACCGTCCCCATTTCACGCATATACATGCGCACAGGATCCGTGGTGCGACCAATCTCGCTTTCCACACTCGATAAGGCTGCCGCCGCAGCTTCTGCTGCATCTTCGTCGGCCACGGTTTCTGACATCATTAGCTCATCGGCATCTGGCGCGGCTTCCACCACTTGAATGCCCATGTCATTAATCATCTGAATGATGTCTTCTATTTGGTCGGAATCGACAATGTCTTCCGGGAGGTGGTCATTAACTTCGGCATAGGTCAGATAGCCTTGCTCCTTGCCTTTTGCGACAAGCAACTTTAGCTGTGACTGCGGATTTTGATCCATAGACGATATCCAACTTCGGGTCTGAGTGAAGAATTTAGTATGCGGAAACGCAAACCGCCAATTTTAACAAATGTCACCTTTGCTGGCTACTTTCTAAACGGACTGGCTCTGTATGAGTAGCATCAGTTCCCGCTTCTCTTCGACTGATAAGCCGACGGTATTTGACTTCGCTTGCAACTTGGCTATTTGTTGTTCGACACACTGGGCAAGTATTTTATCCAGTGAATCGCAAAAAAGTTCTGACGCATTATCATCGTCAACATAGAGCTCCCAGCCAGCCAAACGGGCTAACAAGGCTTCTTGTTTGGTTCCCCGCCAGTGCTCTAGCAACTGACCGGTAGTGATATGGGGGCGCTGTCGACAGATCTCAAGGATCGGGTTTAACAATGCTAGCCCAGGTAAGTCAATAGTGTCTGCCGAGGGTAACGGCGGCACTTCTTGACCGAGCATCGGGTATTGTACCAATAAGGCAATCACCTCACGCATTGGTGTGCGTTTGATGTCTTGCTGACCATGAACBTAACCTTAACCTGGTTGTCCTTGTCGGCTGATCAGCGTATCTAGCTGGTGATCATCCATGATACCGAGCTTTTGCCCTAAGGTATTACGTAAATACAGGCGTAATGTATCACCCGGCACTTTCTCAATCAGCGGCACCGCTAAGTTGGCGAGCTTGGCTTTGCCTTCTCGGCTACTGGTATCCACCTGCTTGAGCAGGGTATTAAACATAAAGGTCGATAAACTTTGCGCCTCGCTCAAGCGCTGCTCAAAACCGTCTTTCCCTTCTTGGCGGATCATGGAGTCAGGATCATCGCCATCGGGCAAAAACATAAACTTCAGCTGTCGGCCATCATGAATATAAGGCAGCGCTTGCTCCATCGCACGCCATGCGGCATCACGACCGGCACGATCCCCATCGTAGCAACACAGTATAGTACCGGTTTGACGGAACAGGGTTTGAATATGTTCACCTGTGGTGGAGGTCCCCAATGAGGCAACCGCGTAGTCAACGCCAAATTGCGCCAACGCCACCACATCCATGTACGCCTCTACCAACCAAATACGTTCTGGATGGCGATAAGACTGCATCACTTCATACAACCCATACAACTCACGACCTTTATGAAAGATCGGGGTTTCTGGAGAGTTAAGGTATTTTGGCGTGCCATCTCCCAACACCCGGCCACCAAAACCAATCACGCGACCACGCCGATCGCGAATCGGGAACATAATGCGGCCACGAAAACGGTCATAAGTATGACCATTGTCATTTTCAATCAGCATCCCTGCCGTTAACAGTTGTTGCTGATCGGCTTGGCTACGCCCAAAACGTCGCTTAATGGTATCCCATTGGTCAGGCACAAACCCGACACCAAACTGTTTTACCACTTCTCCGGACAATCCACGCTGTTTGAGATAATCGATAGCCACTTGCCCAGCATCGGTGCGTAACTCACCGCTGTAAGTACGCGCAATGGCTTCCATCATCTCGTAGATTTGGCGCTTGTCATCACTTGGCATACTAGGCCGAGCGGGGCCACCCGACGACTGCTCGCGAGGTACCTCTAAACCCAGGCCACTGGCTAGCTCTTCGATCGCTTCTGGAAATTCGAGCCGCTCGAATTCCATCATAAAATCAATCGCATTACCGTGCACACCACATCCGAAGCAGTGATAAAACTGCTTATCCTGGCTCACACTGAATGAGGGGGTTTTCTCGTTATGGAACGGGCAACAGGCACTGTAGTTTTTGCCTTTTTTCTTGAGTTTGACCCGTGCATCTATGATCTCAACGATGTCGAGACGTGAAAGCAAGTCATCAATGAATGCGCGCGGGATTCTGCCTGCCATAACCTGAAATTTATAAGGAGAGAAGCAAACAAGCCGCGCCGTCCATAATGGAAAGCACGGCTTGTTATAAAGTGGGAAAAGTCTAGCCTAGGTGTGCTTTGACACGCTGGCTTACTTTCCCCATATCAGCACGGCCTTGCACTTGAGGTTTTAATACCCCCATGACGTTGCCCATGTCTTGCATTGACGATGCACCCGTTGTTTCAACGGCTGCTTTCACCAATGCGTCGACGTCGTCATCGCTCAGAGGCTGGGGTAGAAATTCTTCTATCACCACAATCTCAGCGAGCTCTACATCGGCAAGATCATCACGACCGGCTGCTTGGTACTGAGCTACGGAATCACGGCGCTGTTTTACATTTTTGGTCAACACAGCCAGGATTTCATCATCGCTTAGCGACTGACGCGTATCCACTTCTTGCTGCTTGATTGCTGCCATTACCAGACGAAGCGTACCGAGGCGCGCTTTGTCTTTTTGTTTCATCGCCGTTTTTTGCGCGTTCTTTTAGACGTTCAAGCAATTCCATAGCATTTTCCTGAATCTATCGTTATTAGTACATACGTACGCGGCGTTGGTTTTCGCGTGCCAACTTTTTCAGGTGACGCTTTTGAGCAGCGGCTTTAGCGCGTTTGCGAACGGTAGTTGGCTTTTCATAGTTCTCACGACGGCGAACTTCAGAAAGAATACCTGCTTTTTCACAAGAGCGCTTAAAGCGACGCAGTGCTACGTCAAATGGTTCGTTTTCACGTACTTTAACTACTGGCATGTGCCTTTCACCTCGGGGGTTGTCAGTTACTGCTGGCGAACAATTGGCCAGCCTTGATTAAAAATGGTGCGAAATTCTAATCCGAAGAAGGGGTGAATGTAAAGCGCATCTAGCGAATTACTTCTAAGCCATGTAAGATTGCACGCACGGTCAGTCTGTTCTGACACTCTCTTCTCCGCTTTGATCACCGCATTATATCATGTGGGCAATGATCTTAAATACACAATCTATCGGCTGTTAACCTGAGGTTATGATGCGCATTTTAGGCATAGAGACATCTTGTGACGAAACCGGCGTTGCGATCTACGACGATCAGGCAGGCCTTTTGTCACTACCAACTTTACACGTCATGGTAAAACTGCATGCCGATTATGGCGGCGTCGTGCCCGAGCTGGCCTCACGCGATCATGTCAAAAAAACCTTGCCGTTAATTAAGGCGGCTATGGCGCAAGCGAACCTTACGCCCGACCAACTCGATGGCATCGCTTATACCGCCGGTCCAGGTTTGGTAGGTGCGTTACTGGTTGGATCCACCATTGGTCGTAGTCTTGCGTATGCCTGGCAAGTGCCCGCCGTGGGTGTCCACCATATGGAAGGTCATTTACTCGCGCCCATGCTTGAAGATAATCCGCCCGCTTTTCCTTTTGTTGCGTTGCTGGTCTCAGGCGGCCATACCTTATTGGTCGAGGTGAAAGGCATTGGCCAATACCGTATTTTAGGTGAATCGATTGATGATGCGGCCGGTGAGGCGTTTGATAAAACCGCTAAGTTGATGGATCTCGATTACCCGGGTGGCCCATTATTGTCTAAGCTCGCCGAAAAAGGCACCCATGGCCGCTTTACCTTTCCGCGTCCCATGACGGACCGGCCGGGCTTGGACTTCAGCTTTTCCGGCCTCAAGACTTTCGCAGCCAACACCATTACCGCTAACGACACCGACGATCAAACCCGAGCAGACATCGCCTATGCATTTCAAGAGGCGGTGGTCGACACCTTGGCGATTAAGTGTAAGCGCGCCTTAGACCAATGCGGCCTGAACCGTTTAGTGGTTGCTGGAGGTGTCAGTGCTAATCGTCACCTACGTGATAAGCTCGACATGCTGACGAAAAAGCGTGGTGGTGATGTGTTTTATCCTCGCCCTGAGTTTTGCACGGATAACGGCGCGATGATCGCCTACGCGGGCATGCAACGACTTAAAAATGGTGAGCATATGGGACTCGGCGTCAAAGCCCAGCCTCGTTGGCCATTAGACACGCTCGCGGCTGTCGGTAGTGATCAGATCGACTAACAGCAACACGTGATAACAAGTCGCAAAATCGCTACAACATCGTACCACCAAAAAAAGGCAGCCATAGGCTGTCTTTTTTAGTCAACACGCGATGCTATCCTTGCTAGGCCTAGCCTAAACTACCGCTCTCGCCGCCACCAGCGCAGTAAAACAGGCTTTTCTTCACCTTCCAGCAACCGCCGGATATTGTCGTAATGACGAAATAAAATCAGGCAAGAGAGCATGGCCACGGGCATGGTAAATTGCGGTTTAATCCACCAAGTGAACAGGGGAGCGACAATCGCGGTGACGATCGCGCTTAATGACGAATAGCCTGTCACGACGAGTACCAGCCCCAAGTGGCGACCAGCAATCCGGTAAGGCTTAACCCGATCGGTGCCATCGCTCCCAGCGCAGTCGCAACCCCTTTCCCACCGCGAAAATGGAAAAATACCGGGTAAATGTGGCCAAGACAGGCAGCAATGGCGATCAGCCGAGTAAAAAGGGGTTGATGCCTATTAAGTAACTCAGCCACACCGGGATCGTCCCTTTGAGCATGTCGCATAATAGCACCAATACCGCGGCAAACCGCCCACCGAGCCGATAGACATTGGTCGCGCCTGGATTTTTAGACCCTTGATCTCTGGGGTCGGGTAAAGAAAAGGCACGACAAACCAGGACTGCACTAGATACAGAGCCGAGTAAGTAGGCAGCGATGATGATGGCAATGGCCAGTGCAGTCATGTGAAATTCCTAGAGTTTGTGCCGCATTCGTTGCTATAGTGCGCTCACGTTCATCGATAAACCTATCATGGATCGGAACGTATTACGTATCCGCCTGTCAATGGACACATCCAATGATACGAACTTTCTTACCACAGTGGTATCCGACCTGTCACGGAGTGTGAAAAAACATGGATTCCGTATTCATAGAACAACTCGACGTGTACACCACGATCGGTGTTTACGATTGGGAACAAACCATCCAGCAAAAGTTAGTGTTCGATATTGAAATGGCGCACAACAACCGCCCCGCGGCCCAACAGGACGATGTCGCCCTTGCGCTTGATTACGCGAGCGTCAGTGAGGCGATTATTGCCCACGTTCAAGCTAGCCGCTGTGCCTTAATCGAACGCGTCGCCGAAGAAGTCGCGAGCCTGGTCCAATCTCAGTTTAGCGTGCCTTGGGTTAAAGTCCGCGTCGACAAACCCGGCGCCGTAGCGCCCGCACAATCGGTAGGCGTTGTCATAGAGCGAGGCACACGGTGACACAAGCATTAGTCAGTATCGGCTCAAACATTGAGCGCGATTTTCATATAGAAGCGGCGGTTCACGCCCTGCGCCAACTCGACCCACAGTGCCGATTTTCACGCATTTTTGAAGCAGAGCCGGTCGGGTTTGAAGGCTCTAATTTTTATAATCTGATTGCCGAACTTCACACCTCCCAGCCATTAGACACCTTTTGGCAGGCCATCCGTGATATCGAGCGTCAGTATGGCCGCCAGCGTAATGATATTAAGTATCGCGATCGTACCTTGGATATCGACTTGCTCACCTTTGGGGAGCACTGCCAATCGAGTGGCCCGACCTTGCCCCGCAACGATATCTATAAATTTGCTTTTACCCTTTGGCCGCTTGCTGAACTGTGTCCGACGCAAGCCGTGCCCGGTGATGGCCGTACCTTCGCCCAACTTTGGGAGGCGTTTGACCAGCACCAGCCTCTGTGGCCCATTGATTCCCCTGCTTATTTGAAGGACAGTTAATCACCATGAGCCTATTCGAAGCCTTCTTTTTAGCATTGATTCAAGGACTGACTGAGTTTCTTCCCATTTCCAGCTCTGCGCACCTGATCCTCTCCTCAGTTGTTTGGTTGGGCCGATCAAGGGTTGGCGTTTGATGTCGCCGTGCATGTGGGTACCTTGGCCGCCGTCATCGGGTATTTTCGCCGTGAAGTCTGGAATTTGCTCGGCGCATTTTTCGCATCCTTGGCCGGAAAACACAGCCGCGATAGTCAATTAGCCTGGATGATCGTGTTAGCGACCATTCCTGCTTGTCTCGCGGGATTGTTCCTAAAAGACTTGATAGCGTTGTACTTACGCTCGGTGTGGGTGATTGCCACCACTACCTTGGTATTTGGCGCCCTATTGTGGTGGGCCGATCGTCACGCACGGCTTGCCAATGACGAGTACCAAACCACCAAGTCGCGAGCATTGTTTATTGGTATCGCGCAAGCGCTAGCATTGATCCCGGGAACATCGCGCTCCTGGCGCGACCATCACCGCCGCCTTGATGCTCGGTTACACACGTGAAGCCGCGGCACGGTTCTCGTTTTTGATGTCGATTCCGATCATCACCTTGGCAGGCTCTTACCTTGGTTTGCAGCTTGCAACCAGCTCTGAGCCCGTTACATTAGCCCGATAGGGGTCGGCGTGTTGGTCTCATTTGTCAGTGCGTATGCCTGTATTCACGCGTTTTTGAAATTAGTCACGCGCGTGGGGATGCTCCCTTTTGTCATCTATCGTCTGGTGCTTGGTGCGGTCTTAATCGCTTTTATCGCCGGATAAAACAGATACCGTCTAAGAAAAAAGACCAAGCACGAGATCGCTCGTGCTTGGTCTTTATTACCTCGTTTTTTTGCCGAGTGATGGTTGCCAAGTCATGGTTGCAAAGAGGCGCGGTCGAGAAGCTAAACCACCTTACTCGCCGGCCACCTTCATTGAATCAATAATTATCGATCCGGTTTGAATCTGACTGCGGGTTTCAATGTCAGTGCCGATGGCGACGATATTGGCAAACATATCATTCAAGTTTCCAGCGATGGTGATCCCGCTAACTGGGTATTGTATTTCACCCTTTTCCACCCAAAACCCAGCGGCACCGCGTGAGTAATCCCCTGTCACCGGATTCACACCTTGGCCCATCAGTTCGGTGACCAGTAACCCGGTTCCTAAGGTTTTGAGCATCGCATCCGTATCTTGGCCCGTGTGGCTTACGTACCAGTTATGAATCCCTCCGGCATGACCAGTTGGTGCCATATCAAGCTTACGAGCGGCATAACTGGTCGCTAGGTAGGTTTTTAATACCCCTTGCTCAACAATGCGCCTGTCTTGCGTGATCACCCCTTCGCTGTCAAACGGCGCACTGGCAGCCCCTTTGTGCACATGGGGGAGCTCATTAATAGTGAGCCAATGCGGAAAAATCTGCTCGTCTTTTTTATCTAGTAAGAACGATGATTTGCGGTACAGCGCCGAGCCGCTAATCGCCATCACCAAATGACCGAACAGCCCGGTTGCCACACTGCGATCAAACATCACCGGCACTTGGCATGTTGATACACTGCGCGGATTCAGACGGGCAACCGCATGTTTGGCCGCTTCAATCCCAACAAATGCAGGCGTCCATAAATCAGCTTTATCGCGCGCCACGGTATAACTCATGTCACGTTCCATACCCCCCTCGCTCTGCGCAATCACCGAGCAGCTTAACGCTTGTTGACTTGAAGGGTAACTCCCGAGCATACCGTGGCTATTGCCATAGACACGGATCCCATAATGGCTATCATAGCTGGCACCATCACTGAACTTTATCCGGCTGTCATGATTCAGCGCCGCTTGCTCGGCTTCAATCGCCAATGCAGCGGCGGTATCCGGTTCGGGCTCATCAGGATAAAACAAGTCCAAATCTGGGTAATCGAACGCCATCAAGTCTTTCGGGGCCGGACCACCAAAGGGATCGGGCGAGGTATAGGTGGCTATTTCTAACGCAGCTTCGACCGTTTTAGCAATCGCTTTTTCGGATAAATCCGTGGTGGATGCACTGCCTTTTCGCTGATCACGATACACGGTGATCCCGAGCGCCCCATCTTGATTAAATTCAACATTTTCGACCTCACCCATTCGCGAGCTCACGCTAATGCCAGTACTTTTAGTTATGGCGACTTCGGCTTGGTCACTTCGCGCCGACGCCATATCTAACGCACGACTCACCGCTTGGCGAAGCTGCTGTTCTTGTTCAGCGACCTGTTGTTTCACACTCATAGTTGACCTTTTTGATTCGCATTCGAGTTCGACATCGTGAGCTCAGCGAGCCTATGATAAAAAAGCCCGCGTTTGGGCGCGTTTCTTGTTAACATACGTGTCATTGCACATTCTCACTGAGGTTGAACATGGGCCGTAAAAATAAACCCGCTCCCTGGGAGGAAGAGGAAGAAATCATCTGGGTCAGCAAGTCCGAGATGAAGCGCGATATGCTTGCTTTACAAACGCTCGGCGAAGCGCTGGTTAAACTCAAACCTGCGGTATTAGAAAATTCCCGCTTGATGACAACTTGCTCTCTGCGATTATCGACGCTCAACGTTTAAAAAACGAAGCCCGTCGACGCCAGCTCCAGTACGTGGGCAAGCTTATGCGATCGCGCGATCCTGAGCCTATTCAAGCCGCGCTCGATAAGCTGCAGAACAAACACGCTCAACATAGCATGGCGCTACAGAAACTTGAGCAGCTACGCGATCGCATCGTCGACCAGGGCGATAGCGCGATTAGTGATGCGCTCTTACAGTACCCTGATGCCGACCGTCAGCGGTTACGCCAACTGGCACGTCAGGCCCAAAAAGAGCAACAACAGAATAAACCGCCCAAGGCCCTATCGCGAGATCTTCCAGTATCTCAAAGGCTTTTACGACCAAAACCTATAAAAAAGACGCCAGTGCCTCGCACTGGCGTTGATTGGTTATGATTCGGTGCCACCAACAGTCATTGCATCTAACTTCAATGTCGGTTGACCAACACCAACAGGCACACTTTGCCCGGCTTTCCCGCACACCCCAACGCCAGGATCAATCGCCATATCATTGCCCACCATCGATACCTGCTGCATCGCTTCAACGCCACTACCAATTAAAGTCGCGCCTTTCACCGGCGTGGTAATCTCGCCATTTTCAATCAGGTAAGCTTCTGAGGTGGAGAAAACAAATTTCCCCGAGGTGATATCAACCTGTCCGCCCCCGAAGTTCGGTGCGTACAAGCCACGCTCGACACTGGCAATGATCGATTCCGGTGTACTGTCTCCACCTAACATATAGGTATTGGTCATGCGTGGCATGGGCAAGTGCGCATAAGACTCGCGACGACCATTCCCCGTGGGCGCCACACCCATGAGTTTGGCATTATGCTTATCTTGCATGTAGCCTTTGAGCACGCCATTTTCGATCAACACGTTGTACTGGCCTGGCACGCCTTCATCATCAATGCTCAGCGAGCCGCGGCGATCGGCCATGGTGCCGTCATCAACAATGGTGCACAGCGGCGAGGTCACTTGTTCACCGAGGCTACCGGTAAAGACCGATGATTCCTTGCGGTTAAAATCGCCTTCCAAACCATGACCGACCGCTTCATGCAGTAACACGCCCGGCCAACCCGCGCCTAAGACAACAGGCATGGTGCCTGCCGGAGCTGCTTCAGCACGGAGATTGACCAGCGCGAGACGAATGGCTTCATCAGCAAATTGCAGCGCGCGAGACTTTCCGCCCTGCTCTTGCAAAAAGATCTCGTAACCATAACGGCCACCGCCACCTGCACTGCCACGCTCACGACGCCCCTCTTGTTCAACCAACACCGAAACGGATAAGCGCACCAACGGGCGAATATCGGCACCATAGGTCCCGTCAGTCGCCGCAATCAGCACTTGTTCATACAAGCCATTTAAGCTCGCATTCACTTCTTTCACACGTGGTTCTTTGGCACGAATATAGCTGTCGATTTCTTTTAATAAATCAATTTTCTGCTCACGGGTCAGGCTTCCCAACGGATCCATTGGCCCGTAGTAAGGCGTCGCTTGGACGGCACGAAAGGCGCTGACTTTGCCATGTCCACCCGCGGGTGCAATCCCCCGTGCAGCAGTTGCACTTTGCATCAGCGCGTCGGCGGTGAGTTGATCAGAATAGGCGAAGCCGGTTTTCTCTCCGCTAATGGCTCTGACGCCGACACCGCGGTCGATGTTAAAGGAACCGTCTTTGATGATGCTATCTTCCAGCGCTAAAGACTCATGCCAAGTGGATTGGAAGAAAATATCGCCGTAGTCAATCTGGCGACCGCTTAAGTGCGCCAGTGTCGCATGAAGTTGCGACTCACTCACGCCCGCCGGGCGCAGTAAGGTTTCTTCGACCTGTTCCAGACTCATTCGCTTACTCTTGGTTGTGGCTGCCGACTCGACAGCCGAAAGAAAAAGATAACGCGCCGAGGGTGCGCTATTTCAGTTGGCTTTGCAACCGGGTATGAGATAGTACGGGCATCTTGCCCCGAATGGATTCACTCACGCTCAAATCAAGCTCTGCCCACGTCACGCCGGGGTCAGTCCCCAGTGATGTGACCACTTGTCCCCACGGATCAATAATCATTGAGTGTCCCCAGGTTTGTCGTCCTTTACTGTGATCGCCGCACTGACCTGCGGCAATAATCCAACACTGGGTTTCAATCGCGCGGGCGCGTAGCAGCGGCTCCCAATGCGCTTGACCGGTCACTCGGGTGAACGCTGCCGGCACGGTGATCACGTCCGCACCTTGGGCACGTAACGCTTGGTACAAAGGGGCAAACCGTAGGTCGTAGCAAATACTTAATCCTAAGCAACCGAAAGGCGTGTTAACGGTCGACAATTGGTCGCCAGCAGCAAAATAGTCCGACTCTCGATACCGACCATGCGCATCCGCCACCTCGACATCAAACAAATGCAATTTATCGTAGCCGCCTCGAAGATGACCGGCATTATCGAACACTAAACTGGTACTGCTCAGCAGTCCATTGTCGTTTTGGATAGGAAACGCACCTATCACCAACCAAAGGTCGTAACGGTGCGCCAGCTCGGCAAGTTGTTGCTGTAATGGGCCATGACCGAGTCGCTCGGCATGACGTTGATAATCACGTTTACTGCCGAATACCAACGCATTTTCAGGGGTCAGCACCAGTTTTACCCCTTGATCACTGAGCTGGTGCAAACTGGCTTGCAGTGTCTTCATGTTATGGGCGGGATCGGCACAGGATGTCATTTGGATAACACCGGCTTTCATCATGCTCACTCCTTGGCTTTTTCTGCCTGCTCGCGCAATCGTTCAGTCGCTTCGGGGGGAAGTGCCAACGCCTCTTGGTTACGTGACACTTCCCGAATATCTGGTGTGCCAATCGAGCCGGTCACTTGATAACGCACTTGGGTAAACACATCCATGACCGGAGAAATCGCGGTCGTCACCGCGAGGACATATAGCGCGGTTTGCGGGGTCACCGCAAAGGCGCTTAACACCGGGATCCCTGAGGTAATATCCGGGGTAAAACGCACATCCGCATTGACTTGGTTTTCCACTAAATTGGCAATGCCTTTGATAACCATATCACCGGCGATGCCGTCCATGCGGATATTATCGGTGACCAAGACGCCATTTGTGATCACTGCCCGCCCCGTGATGTCATCAAACGCCAGTCCATCGTCAAACACTCCCGAGAAATCGAGCTGAATTTTACGCAAAATAGAATCTAGGCTAAATAGTCCTAATAGCTTACCGGCGCCGCCAACACCACTGATGTAACCGTCTTGGATATCAGCGCTCACCTCGCCATTGAGGCTCGATATATCGGCTTGCCAAGGTAACCCGGCATAATCAAGCGAGGCTTGAGTGGTAAAGCTTGCCTCTTGGATTCCACCACTGACGCCAAACCGTCCCATGAGATCAGAGGTACTTTCACCACCGAGCGCTAAGGTGAGTTCGGTTTGATGGCGTCCTTGTTCATCAATCCGCCAATGTCCATTGGCTGTGGCATGGTTATTCCCGCTTTCCACCGTCAGTGACGAGAGAGTCACCTGTTGATCTTGCTTATCGACAACCGCCTCGACGCGTCCCAGCCGATACCCTTCTAACCAAAGATCGTCAATCGTAAGACGTGACGATGGAACAGCCGCCATCAAGGCTCGGTCTACGGCAGTGGCTTGGGGATCCACAGGATCAAATAACGGTGCATCCGTAGGTTTGACCGCTTCGGTCGGCTGGCGGTTGATATGCCAGTGATCGATATCGACGGCTAAGCGGCCTTTTGTTGGCCAGCTTACCTGTCCGCTAAGCTCTTGACTGCCCAACAACACATTCCACCCCTTGGCTTTTTGCCGGGCGGCCACTGAAACGTCATGGAAAGCGAGTATCCCGGCTGATAATTTATCGACTTTGGCATTCACACGATGTGGTAGGGGGAATTTAGGGTACTGACGCTGTCCATCTGGCCATGCTTGACGCGCGTGTTTCCACACGGCATGCCACGCGGCTAAATCCAAGTACTCAAGCACCAGATCAAAACGATGCCCGCGAGTAGCCAAAAGTGGGGGTTGTTTATCGCCAACTTGCCACTGACTGGACACAAATTCCGGGGTTGCCCCTTGCATGTTAATCCGTGCTTGATAATTCACCTGAGGAAGCTGCACACGACCCGTTAACCCTTCACGGTTACCAGTTGCTTCAATATGTGCCTGTCCTTTTTGCCAACGTGGTTTGTGCAGAGGCGCTGGCAGCTGTGACTGGAGAGGTGTGGTATCGACATCCACGCCGAGCTGATAGTCAAACCCTGTATCGTTAAGGGTAAGATCCAGCCCAGCCTGCCAGCGTGCGCCACCAGCAAGATAAGGCTTAAGCGGCAGCGATAACCGTTCGAGAAGCGGTACGATATCCCAATCCGCATCCAGGTCGACGTCCAGCTGATAGCCAGTAGGAACAGCGTTTCCCTTAAACCCCATGTTAATCGCTTGCCCCAACCACTGGGCGGTCATCGATTGAGCCGTGATCCCATCGTCATCAAAGGCAAGCGTGCCCGAGACGTTATCCAATGCCATGGCAGGCGTTTGAATCGTGACTTGGTTTCCCGAAAATGCCACCTTACCACTGGCATGGGGCCGCTCACCGTTGAGCGGGATCGACAAGCCTAACTGCGCATTGACTAACCCGTCGACGTTGATATGGTCAATGCGGCACCCACCGTATCCACTAATGGGGTGGCGAGCATATAGCGATGCACCGCGCTACCTGTCGCCGAGAGCGAGGCCTCGAGTTCAAGGCGACTCTCTGGCTCCGTCATGTCCACAATTTTTGCCTGAACCTGATGACTTACTGCATCGTTTAAGCGAACATGATCGCCATCAATCGTCAGTCCTGCGTTGTCGAACAAGAGTGTCGCATCAAGCTCTGTCAGCGTCGGCCAGGCGGTATCAAAGCTCAATGCCCCATTGCGCAGCGGCACCTTGGCTTGAAAAATGCCATCATGCCCACGGTATGGAAAACTATCTAAGGCACCAAACCAGAGGATTTCACTGCCCTGGGCTTGGCCCCCTTGAATGGCACGTGATAAGTATCCGGTCAGTGATTCAGGCAGGGCACGCGTTGGCAGATAACGCCACGTTTGTCCGGCATCAGCCACATCGGCATTGGCGTAGAGCGCAAGAAATGGCGCCCCCTGCTCGGGAATGTCGAGACGAAAGGCACCGGTTCCTTGCACATCAGCACCCTTGACGACCGCCTCTTGGCTCCAAATCGATAACCGTTGGCGCGCGTGTTGCCAATTGAGTGTGAACTTCCCCTGTTTAAGCGGTAAAGGCGCTTGAAAAAAATCGCCATATGGCAGTGATTGCGCCCCAAGTTCAAGCTGTGCCTGGCCACGGCCTCCCTCGCCAGAAAGAGTAGCATTCAAGCCATTGAATGCCGGGAGATAGCCCCACCGATCAGCTGACACCTCAGTCAGAGTCGCTTGATAGCGTAATGGCGTTTCCGCCTGTTTGCTCAATGCTAAAGTTTGAACCTGACCCGCCGGTGCCAACGCTGCCGCCATGCGATGCTGTTGTTCCGACTGGCTCGCCAAACCCAATAAAGGCCGTAACAAGGCAATATCAAGGTCTGCCGCATTAAGACGCCAATTTTCATCCGTTCCTTGCCATGACAACCGAGAAACCGCTGGTGCAGTGGTCGCATCTTGCTTCACCCATATGCCATCCGTATCCACTCGCCACGTGCGTTCGCCTTCAGCGGTCAGTTGGACTTGGCTATTTTTCACCGCCCATGTTTTTGCCTTTTGCACACCGTCATGCCATTTGAGCGCGAGATCATCAATCGATAACAACGCATCACGGGGTTGACCACTTTCTACTCGCACCCAAGCTTGTGCATCTAATCGCGCCGCATCAATGGTCACCGAAGGCGTCAATGTTTGCGTCAGCCATGGCGCAAGATCCATCGCTTCACTGGCTAAATAAAAATCGCCAGTCAGGGTCTCTAACCCTTCCGTTTCAGTGAATGCCGCGTTAACGCGGACGGCTTCTAACTGGGTCCCTTTTACCCCTATTCGAGCTTGTGCTTGATGTTGTCCCGCTTGGTTGCGCCAAAAGAGATCCTGGATGGTTAACACTTCAGTCTCAAGCGACGGAGTAACGAGGATCACTTTAGCGCTCGGTATCGAGAATTGGCCCAAGCGGGCCAAGAAGAGATCTTCAAGCCGGTCGCGCACGTCCGTGTCCGTGTCTTTTTCTGGCAACTGACCGGTATCAAGCACTACACCGTCTAATGTCACGTGAGAAAAGACCGGTTGCCAGCGCATGAGGGTCGCGAATACATCAAGTTGTAGATCAATATGTTGGGCTGTTAAAAGCGCTGGGCCATTATCACTCGTCGCCAGGGAAACGTTTTCCAGTGTCAGTGAGGGGGTTAAGTTACGCCACTGCCCGGCAATGCCCTCAAGCTGCGCACTAAATCCCGTTTGTTCAGACACCCATTGCCTCAGCGGCGCTTGCAAGAGATCAACATTGGGCAATAGAAAGCGCAAACCGCCTATCAGTAAGGCGGTTATCACGATTATGCTGAGCACGCTGGTCATCAACCAGCTGACACTTTTTCTAAGCCAAGTCATGGTTTACATCATTACTACGTCAAACTGCTCTTGTGTATATAAAGGCTCTGACTTCACGTTGACTTGCTTGCCGATAAATATTTCCAATTCGGCGACCAAATGGGAATCTTCACCCGCAAGCACTTCAATCACTGCCGGCGCGGCATAGACAACAAACTTATCAGCGTCATAGGTACGATTGACCCGAGTGATTTCTCGCAGCACCTCATAACAGACGGTTTCTACCGTTTTGACCGAGCCACGCCCATCACACGTCGGACACCCGCCACACAGTACATGTTCAATGCTTTCTCGAGTGCGCTTACGGGTCATTTCCACCAAGCCTAACTGGGTAAAGCCATTAATATTGGTTTTTACTCTGTCTTGGCCCAATGCCTGCTCGAGCGAGTGCAGCACGCGGCGGCGATGCTCATCCGTGCTCATATCAATAAAGTCGATAATGATGATCCCGCCCAGGTTTCTCATCCGAAGCTGGCGCGCAATGGCACGAGTGGCTTCAATATTGGTATTAAAAATGGTTTCATCGAGGTTACGGCGTCCAACAAATGCGCCAGTGTTAATATCGATGGTGGTCATCGCCTCGGTCTGATCAATGATCAGATAGCCGCCCGATTTAAGCTGTACTTTGCGATCCAACGACCGCTGAATTTCGTTTTCCGTGTCGTACATGTCAAAGATGGGCGCATTTCCATCGTAATACGCTAATTTATCGGCCAGCTCAGGCACAAATTCAGAGGTAAACTCTTGCAGTTTTTCATAGGCCTGCTTGGAGTCCACCCGAATCAAATCTAACTCGGTGCCGACAAAGTCACGGACAATACGCTGTGCCAATGCAAGTTCGCCGTACAACATGGACTTGGTTTTATACCGCGCCCGTCGCTCTAATACCTTGTTCCATAACCGTTTTAAAAAGGCCGCATCTTGTGCCATTTCATTATCGGTTGCGCCTTCAGCCGCGGTGCGAATAATAAAGCCACCTAGCTCGTCACAATACTCACTGACAATGCTTTTTAGGCGTTTACGCTCATGATCGCTCTCGATCCGTTGCGATACGCCCACATGGGCCGCGCCAGGCATGAAAACCAGATAGCGCGAGGGCAAGGTTATGTCAGTGGTTAAACGCGCGCCTTTTGTGCCTAGCGGGTCTTTCACCACCTGCACCACAATATCTTGCCCTTGGCGGACAAGTTCGGAGATATCGCGAACTTGGAATTGCTGTTTCTCGTTTTCTGATACGCATTCGGTATGAGGAACAATATCAGAGGCGTGTAAAAACGCGGCCTTATCTAAGCCAATATCGACAAAGGCTGCCTGCATCCCAGGCAAAACACGACTGACTTTACCTTTGTAGATATTGCCTACAATTCCGCGTTTCGCTTCACGTTCTATGTGAATTTCTTGGAGGTTACCCCCCTCTACCATCGCCACCCTGGTTTCACTGGGTGTGACGTTTATTAACAGTTCCGCACTCATGGTTTCCCCGATGTCTCAAAAGTGGGGCCTAGCGCCACGCGTTGGTGCGCTCAGACCGAAAATTGTTTGAGCAGTTGCTCGGTTTCATACAGTGGCAAACCAACGACGGCGTGATAGCTGCCATCGATACGGGTCACAAACTTACCGCCCAACCCTTGAATTGCGTATGCACCGGCTTTATCGACGGGCTCACCTGACTGCCAATAAGCATCAATTACCTTATCCGTCAGCGAACAAAACCAGACTTTGGTGGTGACAACAGTGGTCATTTGCTTCATCGCATTGGCGACCGTCACCGCCGTCATCACTTGGTGTTCTCGCCCAGAGAGCTGTTTAAGCATCCGGGCCGCATCGGCTTTATCTATCGGCTTCTCCAATACCTGCTCGCCATCAACGACAATGGTGTCCGCCCCAAGTACCGGGGTGTGCCCACCCGTTTGTGTTACCCCAGCTCGCGCTTTATCTTGCGACAGACGAGAGACATAAGCATAAGGGGATTCGTCTGCGTGTTGCTTTTCTTCCACATCGACCACAACGCGAGAAAAATTGACGCCCATTTCGGTGAGCAGTTCATGGCGTCGAGGCGAGCCCGAGGCCAGGTATAAATCACAGCGCATAATACCTCTCTAACGAATGGCAAACCGACGGCGCAACCGGCGCAACAATAAGAACATCCATGGCCACAGTATAAAGTTAAGCACTCCTGCCCAAAGCTGTTCAGGATTAAACTGTACGTTAGAGACTAAATACTCCGCCCAGAACTCGATCAATTTTCCGGCCAAGGTGAGCAAGGACAGCAAAAGCGCTTGGTGCCAATACGACATATTGCGCAATAATTGAAAATTAAGCGCGACAATATAGATCAAGATGGCCATGGTCATCCCTCGAACGCCCAAGGTGGACCCCAGCATCAGATCCCATAAAAGCCCGACCACCAACGCCGTCCCCACATTGACTCGATGTGGCAACGCCAAAACCCAATAGAAGGCCACTAATAAGACCCAAGAAGGGCGAAAAGGCGCAAGCTCACCCGGCCAAGGTGCGGCTTGTAAAATCAAGGCAACCATGAAGGAGAGCCAAATAACCAACTGCCCGCGAAATGTCATATTTGCCATTATGGCGATTCTCCCTCGCTATCTGGCGACGGCGCAGACTCGGATGACGGCGCAGACTCGGATGACGGCGCTTCTTTTTCAGATGAAGATTGCGCCGCCGGCTGATCGGGACGCGCATTGTCCGCTTTTTCCGGGGTTGGCCAGACTAAAAGGAGGTAACGTAACCGATCGAATTTTACCGCCGTTGCCGCCTTTATTTGCGCAAAGGGCCGTTTATTATCAAACGAGAACTCTGTTACTGTTCCCACCGGATAGCCTTCAGGAAACACGCCGCCAAGTCCGGATGTCACTAATTTGTCGCCAACGTTGATATCCGTGCTACTCGGAATATTATCTAAGCCGATATAGCGGTGGTCCCACGGCCAGACGCTATCACGCGAATATCATTGCGCATCACTTGAACCGGCACTGCATGGGTAGGGTCTGTAAGCAACAGGACACGGCTGTTGTGGGCGCCCACATAGGCGATCTGTCCCACGACGCCGTGTTCGTTGATGACAGGCTGCCCTTCATACACACCATTAGTCCGCCCTTTATCGAGCATGACTTGATGTTTGTAAGGGTCGGAATCAACCGCCATCACTTCGGCGACCATTTTTCGTTCGTCACGAATAAACGACGACCCCAGTAACTCACGTAAACGTTGGTTTTCGCGCTCGGTCTGTGCCAATAGAAGCTGATCACTTTCGAGCTGTAGCACCTGTTTGCGCAGGGCGCGATTTTCAGCCACCAGGCGCTGATGAGAGCGAAACTGCATCACTAATTCATCAAGGGTGTCACGAGGAACATTCGACGCATACTGAAGCGGCGCCACCAAGGTGTTGAGGAAATAACGTACCCCGGCGAAAGCATCAAGACGACTATCAGCCAGCATAAGGCTGACTGATAGTAGAAGCGCGAAAAACAGGCGTAATTGCAGAGACGGTCCTCTGCCAAACATAGGTTTCATAATGACAACAACCTGTTTGTTGGCACAGTCACGTTAATCTTCGCTGAAAAGATCGCCGCCATGCATATCGATCATCTCAAGCGCTTTACCCCCACCGCGTGCGACACAGGTAAGTGGGTCTTCCGCCACGACCACAGGAATACCGGTTTCTTCGGTGAGCAAACGATCGAGATCGCGCAACAGAGCCCCTCCGCCGGTGATAACCATGCCGCGTTCAGAAATATCGGACGCAAGCTCCGGTGGACACTGCTCTAACGCTACCATCACCGCGGAAACAATCCCGGTCAACGGCTCTTGCAACGCTTCCAAGATTTCGTTGGAGTTGAGCGTAAAGCTACGTGGTACGCCTTCTGCGAGGTTACGACCGCGAACTTCAATTTCACGCACTTCATCGCCTGGATAGGCCGAGCCAATTTCGTGCTTGATACGCTCCGCCGTCGCTTCACCAATCAAGCTGCCATAATTACGGCGAACATAATTGATGATGGACTCGTCAAAACGGTCACCACCTATACGCACCGACGAAGAATAGACGACACCATTAAGCGAGATAACCGCCACTTCTGTGGTGCCGCCACCGATATCAATCACCATCGAGCCGGTCGCCTCTGACACTGGCAGACCTGCACCAATCGCCGCAGCCATGGGTTCATCAATCAGGTAAACCTCACGAGCGCCGGCGCCCACCGCTGATTCGCGAATCGCACGGCGTTCAACTTGTGTTGAGCCACAAGGCACGGCGACGAGCACACGTGGGCTTGGACGCATATAGCTATGATCATGCACAGACTTTATAAAGTGCTGTAACATTTTTTCTGTGACATAAAAGTCAGCAATCACACCATCTTTCATCGGACGGATCGCGGCAATGTTACCCGGCGTTCTCCCCAGCATTTGCTTCGCATCATGACCCACAGCAGCCACACTCTTAGCAGAACCCGCGCGGTCTTGACGAATAGCGACAACAGACGGCTCATCCAGAACAATGCCCTGTTCTTTTACATAAATCAGTGTATTGGCGGTTCCCAAATCAATCGATAGATCGTTGGAAAACATCCCGCGAAGTTTCTTAAACATGATGGTCAGTTAATCCTGCAAGCTGTGAAATCAGTCAAATTGGGCTAAATGTATCAACGCGCACGGTAAGCAGCAAGATACGGTGCTTTAAACCTGAATGAGATCTGTGTTTTTTTTCAATGCGCGGTCATTTTGATGATTTTTCCATCAAAAACGCATCATTCCCTTTGTTTTTCTTCCGCGGATGACTGGCATTATTCGCCAATCACCAGCGTCGTGGATGCCTGTTGTGAAGCCGTTGCCTCCTGATACATCAAATAACACGCAGGCGCTGGCTGCTCATGGAACAACCAGATAAAGTCGACGCGGTTTTGTTCAGGGTATCGCCGTATCTGCCAATGTGTGGCGTCCTGCAGCGCGCTCACTAATTTAGGCAACGCACTCATTTGGGGATAGCCGTATTTCACACTAACTTCCTTCCCATCAACGATCAGGGATTGAGAGGGCTGATCGCTAATTTGCTTGGCTTCCGCCAAAGCATACGTCCGTGCCAAGGCACTATCGATACCACTTTTTAACCCTTTAAGCGCTGACACATTCGCATCGGCTTCATAATCATAGAACTTCGGTACCGCAATGACGACAAGAACCGATAAAATACTGACGATTAATATCACTTCTAACCACCCGCGTCCCTGTTGAAGCGTTTTTTTTCTCCCAAGCGTCATCGTTTCCCCCCAACGGCGGCGCTTTTTCTGAGCGGGATGTGGTGACATTTCGGCACCCAGCAAACGCCCCTGTCCTCCTGCAACGCCAAGATCTTTCACCACGGACCACTCCTCATTGGTTTCCACACCGACAGCAAGCACTTCCGTAGGGGTAGCTTCACAAGCCCCCAACACGCTGCGCAAATACAGCTGATTTTCAGGGCGTTGGTGAATATTACGGACCAGGCTACGATGCAGCTTAATATAAGCAGGTTGAATATCTTTTACGTAGTGAGTACTCACTATCGTTCTGCCTGCTTGGTCAACCACGAGTCGGCACCCTAACGCGGCAATCAGTCGTAAGCAAGGTCGCGCGGCGTCAAAGTGTGACACCAAAGCGCCCTCCGAGACTTCCACTAGCAGTCGATTTAATGTACTGCGTGGGGTTTGCAGCAAAGCATCACGCAGCCAAATCACAAATTCGCGCTGACACAGTGAGTATGCACTAACATTCACCGCATAGTTATCAATATAATCACGCGTTTTTAGCCACCATAACGCACGTCCCACGGTCGCCTTGTCAAAGGTGACATCCATCCCGACCCATTCGACCCCAGGCCAAAAACGCGATGCTTTTAACACTTTACCTTTTTCGTCTTTAATTCGGCCTAAAAGTTCATAATGGAGACGAGTTTTTCCATCTCGTGCAAACACAGGTTGGCGATAGAGCATGGGGCCTTCACCGGCCATCACTGATTCAAGTAAGGTGCGCCAACGCACACTGCCACGCTTATCCAAACGGCTGATTTGCTTGTCAAACTGTGACCAGCCATTTTGCCCGGTCAGTTCCGCCGCTTTTAGCGCTCGCTCAGCTTCATCCATTAATCGGCCACGCCGCTCCCCAGCGCCAAAAGAGGTCATGCCCAAATGAAACCAGTTATCTTTATCCAGCGCCTCTGACGGTGCCAGTTTATCTAATGCATTGGTGATTTGTGCCAAGAAAGGATGCACTTCGTCCCCCGCCTGGTTGACCAATAAGATGGCAAAATCAGACGCAAAATAACGTGCAAGCACGGCATCGGGAAAGCGCTGAATAGCATTAGATAGAACGTTACCAATGGCTTGAATCAGCTGATCCGCCGCCTCTTGACCATGTTGCGCGACCAACTCATCCCAATCGGCCACACGGACTAAAATAACACTGCCTTGGCTGGCATCGTCACTGGCCAGTGTATGCAGGCGGTTGTCAAACATCACACGGTTCGCCGCTCCCGTTAGCTGATCGAGAAAGGTATTGGTGCGGATAAAGGTATCAAAACGACTCCGCTCTTGGCGTGCTTCTTTCAATTCCTCGATTAATTGACTCAAGGCGGCACTCGCGGGAATAGGCCATTCTCGGGGGTCGCCTTGCTGTGCCTCATCTAAGCGGCCCGCTAATATTAATCGGCCACGCTGCTCCAATACTTCACTGCCATACAGTTGCTGCCGTAGCCATCCGATCCCCCAGGCTAAGCCAAGGACAATCACCAAGATCGCCGCAGATAAGGAGGAAAGCGGGCCGATGGAATACGCAAACTCTGCATACGGCGGGACAAAAGTGAGCTTCACCGCGTAACCAGGATGGCTGTCGAGCGGAATATCTCGGGTAATCACTTGTTGCGTGGCCGCCGTTTGATATTGGATTTGCTCATATTGATACAAAATCCCGGTTTCTGAGTAGATAGTCAAAGAGGTGACATCACTGGCTTTGAGCATTTTGGGCAACCAACGAGAAAAATACTGATTGTTTCGCTGCTCACTCGCCATCTCTTGATCAATCACATCGACCATGCCATCGACGTAATGCGAGATAAAGTCGATCCCCAGCTGGCGAAAACTGATGGCACCACCAATAAACAACACAAAAATGGCGCACACCACAATTAAAGTGACGAAGGCAACGAGTCGGTTGGTCAGCTTCATTCCGCTGACTTTAATCGCATTAGTTGTTCTATCCATGATTCTCTGCTGACTGAAGTCGCCTTTTGGGGCGTGTAGCCACTATTATCAGGCTTGGTTATCATAATGTGAATGCCTAGCCACCCTCCGTGGCTATCTTTTCTTCCTAAAGAGGACTCATGGACTGGATTACCTGTACCAAAAGCTTTATCTGTGTGGTGGATCAGGGCTCGCTGGCGCAAGCTGCCACCCAGCTGCATACCTCAAGCTCAGCTTTATCTAAACGCCTGAGTTGGCTTGAGCGCCAGCTTGGCGTACAACTGCTTAAACGCACCACGCGCAGCCTGTCGATGACCGATGCCGGTGATCTTTTTCATCACCGAGCGAAAACCTGGGTCGACGATTGGCAACAGTTAGTCAGTGAGACGACGTCTACCTTTGGGGAAGTCAGCGGCATATTACGTATTGGTGCGCCATTGGTGACAGGGAACCGTTTTCTGGTCAACTTTATTGCTGAGTTTCTTGAGATTTATCCGAAAATCAAAGTTGAGCTCACCACCTTAACCCCGGGACAGTTGCCTGATCTCAACCTTGATGTGGTGATCAGTCGCGAGCTCGAGTACTTCAACTCTGCCAGCTATATTGCGGCAAAGCTGTTTGATTTTCAGCCTGGCTTTTTTGCCTCGCCCACGTATCTTGCCCGCCACACCCCCATAACCCACCCTGACCAACTGAGCCAACATAATATTTTGCTCTACGGCCACTCCCATCAGCCTCAAGAGCGGGTATTCGAAGAAGGGACGCGCTTACAGTTATCTGGCAACTTTGTCTCTCCAAACCCTGAGGCGTTGGTCAGTGCGGCAGTGATTGGCATGGGGATTATTTTAGGCGGCGCAGGCACAGTGCAAAAAGAAATTGACCAGGGCTTATTAGTCCCCGTGTTACCTGAACTCAAACAGCCCCGCTCATCGGCTTATGCCTATTATCCCAAACTGGAATACAACCACACCAAAACCAAGCTGTTTATCGACTTTATTAAACAAAAAGTTAAGCAGTTGTACATTTAGTGCTCATCACGCGGTTTTGAAGGACAAGAGGTTATCGGGGGTTAGGCGATTTTGGAAAAAGTATTTTATTTTTTGTCTATATATCACTAACAATTGCTGCGCTAGGGTAAAGCCAAACACTCACCTCACAGCGATACGATATTTATGTCTTACTATCATCCCCAATACCCTGATACGCCAGCGCTAAAAAAAGCGGCTAAAAAGCGTATTCCTGCCTTCGCGTTTGATTACCTTTGTGGCGGTTGTCACGACGAAATTGGGGTGGCGCACAATGCAAGTTCATTCACCCAAGTAAAATTACAATCAGATTTGCTCGCCCCACCCCAGAGATTGATTTATCCGTTGAGTTATTTGGTAAACGCTACGCCGCCCCGTTTGGGGTCGCGCCAGTCGGCTTACAAGGACTGATGTGGCCCAAAGCGCCAGAAATTCTCGCCAAAGCGGCGTACAAGGCAAATCTTCCTTATGTACTCAGTACCGTATCCTCAGCGAGTCTTGAAACCATTGCCGAGATCTCTGAAGGCACAGCGTGGTATCAACTGTATAACCCAACGGATGCCAAGATCCGTGACGATCTGATGGGACGCATCAAACGTGCAGGGTATAAAGTGCTGGTGGTGACGGTAGATGTCCCCACCTTTGGTTATCGCCCTCGCGATATCAAAAATGGCTTGGCCATGCCGCCCAAAATGAACCTTCGTAATATCGCGCAAATGATGCAATGCCCAAGCTGGAGCTGGCAGACACTCCTTGCTGGTGTCCCTGAAATGCAGACCTTGAAGCCGTATATGCCGAAAAACATGCCCACCAGCGAGCTGGCTAACTTTATGAATAATACCGTGATGGGCGCGGTCGATTTTGAGAGCCTGAAAGTGATCCGGGATAACTGGGATGGGCCCTTAGTGCTTAAAGGGCTGGTCAACCCTGAGGATGTCGCCCAAGCGGTTGCGCTCGGCGCGGATGGTGTGGTGCTATCCAATCATGGCGGACGTCAATTAGATGTGGGCGAATCCCCGTTAGATACCATTCAAACCATCCAGCATCAGTACGGCGATAAGATTAAGCTCTTGATGGACAGCGGCGTGCAAAGTGGTGGTAATATTGCGCAAGCCATGGCCATGGGCGCTGACTTTACCTTGCTGGGCCGAACGTTTGTTTACGCCTGTGGCGCCGTTGGCCGCCATGGCGGCGAGCATGCGATTGAAATGCTCACCCAACAAATGACTCAGGTAATGGGCCAGTTAAAATGCCCAACGCCAACCCAACTGCCTCACTTTTTAAAGGCCGGACCGGGCGTTGCCTAACATTCCGCAGTAGATGAATGTAGCCGTAGCTAAAAAACAAAGCGCCCCAATCATGGGGCGCTTTGTCGATAACGATGCGGCTTTCAGATAGCCGTTGGTTAAAACGGAATATCGTCGTCAAAGTCAGGCAGATCATTATACTGCTGCTGAGGTTGCGACTGAGGCTGAGATTGTGGCTGAGGGGCCGCTTGCTGCTGCGGCGGTTGCTGATTCATGTTTTGCTGAGGCTGCTGAGGTTGACCCCATCCACCTTGCTGCTGCGATTGCTGCTGCATCGGCTGGCCTTGGTTTTGGCCGCCCCGCCCACCTAACATTTGCATACTGCCGCTAAACGGCTGTACGGCTACTTCCGTGGTATAGCGATCTTGACCGCTTTGATCTTGCCATTTGCGCGTTTGCAGTTGGCCTTCAATATACACTTGCGAGCCTTTGCGCAGATACTCACCGGCCACTTCTGCGGTTTTACCAAATAGAACCACACGGTGCCATTCTGTTTTCTCTCGCATCTCACCGGTGTTTTTATCACGCCACGACTCCGAGGTCGCGAGGCTTAGGTTCGCCACCGCACCGCCGTTGGGAAGGTAACGGATTTCCGGATCATTGCCCAAATTACCAATCAAGATGACTTTATTTATGCCACGGCTGGCCATAGGTGACTCCCATTGTTGCTGTTACGCGCGAAATGATTTCGCTTACTGGATAAATAAGCATGAAGTCTAGCACGAGCCCACTCGAGGTTCGAAGCTTTTCCACGCGATCGGGTTCCAGATTCTGCACTTGCAATGTAGCAACAATGCGTTACTACGACGCGCATATACCTGAGTGATGAAAATGGTTTAGACTGATAGAAATCTTGCGTCGCCTTGGCGTTCGTGAACGGGTATTGACCAACGTTCGGACGGCGACGCATGTTGAGTGAACATCAGTAGGATGCTTATGAACCAAGCGGAAACCACGTCAGACAGTTACACACTCCTTCTTATTTCGCAGCCTAGCATGTCTGTTTCGGCGTTAATGACATGTTTAGAAAAAGAGATTCACAGTGCAGTTGAACTCGTGACGCCCCACGAAATAGCCGACAAGCTGACCGCGCGTTCTGGATTGGTACTTATTGATCTCAATGCCTTTGATGACACCGCCACCGACCAACTCAAACAAACGTTAGCGCCATTTGCCGAGCAGCACGTGTTTGCGTTGCTCAATGCGCATGATTTGAGTGCCAAAGAACTCGCAAGCTGGCCCTTTATCAAAGGAGTATTCAAAAAAGAAGATGAGATTCATCATCTTTGCCACGGCATTGAAAAAATGTTTTCCGGTGAGTATTGGTTACCACGCCATAAAATGGCTGCTTTAATCCATTATTACCAACAGCATCACCAGCAAACCCTTGATGAACAGGCGGTTGTGTTGACTAACCGTGAACAGCAGATTTTGCATCACTTAGTCACGGGAGCCTCAAATCAAGATATCGCCAATGCCTTAGCGGTGAGTGAGCACACGGTGAAATCGCACCTCTACAATGTGTTTAAAAAAATCAATGTCAAAAATCGCGTACAAGCGGTGTTCTGGGCGAAAAATAACGCCTCATTGATTGGATCAGTGGGATACGAGGACGTCACAGACAGTGGCAGCGATGATTGGTAACTTGGGCCAAAGCCGTGCCCACGTTACGATGGTCTAATAATTAGCCAAAAAGGACGTTGTAGGATGGCTTTTGATGTATTCAACGGGGATGCAGACGGCCTCTCTGCCTTGGTGCAGTGGCGGCTCGCCCACCCTGAATCAAACACGCTGATCACCGGGGTAAAACGTGATATTGCGTTGGTAAAGCAGGTGCCTCCGACCGGCGAACAGGTAACGGTCATGGATATTTCCATGGCCAAAAATCAAGCCGCTCTTACCGCTTTACTCGCGTCCGGCACCCACGTCTTCTACGCCGATCACCATCAAAGTGGCCCCATTCCTGACTCTCCGTTATTAGACGCGCATATTCATACCAGTGCCAACACCTGTACCGCCCTGATTATTGATAGGCTTTTGCACGGTCGATACCGAGAATGGGCGCTGGTCGGCGCCTATGGCGATAATCTCTATCGCACGGCTGAGACGCTCGCTCGTCAATCTGGCCTTGAAACGGCAAAACGTGACCGGCTTGAGCGGCTTGGCCACTATCTGAATTACAACAGCTATGGCGCGAGCTTGGATGATCTCATCATGCCACCCGCCATCTTATATCGGCATCTCTGTGGCTTTGATACCCCCGATGACTTTATGCGCGCCTACCCGGATATTGTGCTGTCGTTAGCCGAGGCCTATCAAAGCGACCGGGAAAACGCAGACGCGCTCGTGCCGGAAACAACCGGGGATGGGGGTCAGGTTTATCTGTTGCCGGATGCGGCTTGGGCGCGTCGCATCAGTGGTATGTTGGGAAATCAACTGGCCAACCAGGATCCCGATAGCGCCCATGCTGTGTTGACGCCAACGCCAAGCGGAGATTGGATGGCGAGTATCCGCGCACCATTAAATCGTCCTACGAGCGCGGTGCAGTTAGCTGAGCAATTTGCCACCGGTGGAGGGCGAGCGCCGCGGCGGGCGCGATCAATGCACTGCCGGCTACCGACTTATCAGCATTTACCGCGGCGTTTATGGCACATTTTGCCCCATAGCGGGTCAGCAATCCCAAGGCCGTCACGCTATCATTCCTTAAAGAGGCTCGGTACTTGCGTCGCTGCGTGTAACCCAGCAAACTATTGACCCATAACCGATTATGAACAGCCACTTGCTCGCAAACCGGTGAGTGGCGTGGACACAGCCTCATGGGCTGATGGCTACTCAATAAAAATAAAGGATCCGTGATGATTAAAAAATGTCTGTTCCCAGCCGCTGGCTATGGCACCCGCTTTTTACCGGCCACCAAGTCAATGCCGAAAGAAATGATGCCGATAGTCAATAAACCCCTGATTGAATATGGCGTCGATGAAGCGTTGGAAGCAGGTATCAATGGCATGTGTATCGTCACGGGGCGTGGCAAACATGCCATCATGGACCACTTTGATAAAAACTATGAGCTCGAACATCAAATCAGTGGCACCAATAAAGAAGCTCTGCTGGACGATATTCGTAATACTATCGAGAAAGCCTCCTTCACTTATATTCGCCAACATGAGATGCGTGGGCTGGGACATGCGATCCTCACCGGGCGTGATCTGGTCGGGGATGAGGCTTTTGCCGTCGTGCTTGCTGACGATCTTTGCATTCATCCCGACAACGGTGTACTCAAGCAGATGGTCGCGCTCTATAACCAGTTCCGTTGCTCAATTGTGGCGGTCGAAGAAGTGCCAGAAGACGAAACCCATAAATACGGGGTGATTGCAGGCCAAGAGATCAAAGATGACCTTTTCCGCGTAGACAATATGGTGGAAAAACCTGATCCCGGTAATGCACCGAGCAATCTCGCGATCATTGGCCGTTATATTCTCACACCCGATATCTTTGATCTGTTAGAAAATACACCGCCGGGTAAAAATGGTGAGGTACAAATTACTGACGCATTGTTAAAACAAGCGCAGTCCGGGTGTGTACTCGCGTATAAATTTAAAGGCGAACGCTTTGATTGTGGCAGTGTTGAAGGCTTTATTGAGGCCACTAATCACTGCTACCAGCACCACTACCTCGGTAGCAGCAACAAAGATGAGGCAACCGTCAAAAACCCTTAACGCCTCAAGGTGCATCGGGGTGAGCGGGTTTTTCGATACGAGCAAAGGCTGTGTAAATATACAGCCTTTTTATTTGGCCATGGTCGTCTCTGTGCGATACTAGGCGACCAACCAGTGAGCTGACTGAGTAGTAGGATAATAATGGACAATATCGACGTCAGAGGCGCGCGTACGCACAACCTCAAAAATATTAATGTCACCATTCCCCGTGACAAGCTGATTGTGATCACCGGCCTGTCTGGCTCTGGAAAATCATCGCTCGCCTTCGATACCTTGTATGCAGAAGGACAGCGTCGCTATGTTGAATCTTTATCATCGTATGCGCGGCAATTTTTATCCTTGATGGAAAAGCCCGATGTTGATCATATCGAGGGGCTGTCACCTGCGATCTCGATTGAGCAAAAGTCCACATCACACAACCCGCGCTCCACCGTTGGCACCATCACCGAAGTCTACGACTATCTGCGTCTGCTCTATGCGCGAGTGGGAGAGCCTCGATGCCTACCCACGATGTCACCTTAGCGGCACAGACCATTAGCCAAATGGTGGATAAAGTATTGGCACTGCCCGAGGGCAGTAAGTTAATGCTGCTCGCCCCGATTATTAAAAACCGAAAAGGCGAGCATGTAAAAACACTCGAAAATCTGGCCGCCCAAGGGTTTATTCGCGCTCGGATCAATGGCGAAGTGTGTGATCTGTCCGATCCACCCATGCTCGAGTTACAAAAAAAGCATACCATTGAGGTGGTCGTCGATCGGTTTAAAGTGCGCGACGATCAACAACAGCGCTTAGCCGAGTCTTTTGAAACCGCGCTTGAACTCACCGGGGGAAGTGCGGTGATCAGCTGGATGGACGGCGACGGCGAAGAAATCATTTTTTCTGCCAACTTTGCCTGCCCCCATTGTGGTTACAGTATGCAAGAGCTGGAACCCCGCTTGTTCTCATTTAATAACCCCGCCGGTGCGTGTGGCACCTGTGACGGGTTAGGCGTTCAGCAATACTTTGATCGTAAACGCGTGATCCAAAACCCTGCGGTGAGTCTCGCGGGTGGTGCGATCCGAGGTTGGGATCGTCGTAATTTTTATTACTTCCAAATGCTGCGTTCACTGTCTGAGCACTACGGTTTTGATCTGGAAACGCCCTGGCAGGATCTCTCCGGGACCCTGCAAGATATTCTCTTATATGGATCGGGGCCGAAAGAGATCGAGTTTAAATACGTCAACGATCGGGGCGATATTCGCGTGCGTAAGCATCCGTTTGAGGGGATCCTCAATAACATGGAGCGCCGCTATCGCGATACCGAATCCAATGCGGTGCGCGACGAACTTGCCAAATATATTGCCACTAAGCCCTGTGCCAGTTGCGGTGGCTCACGTTTGCGTCAAGAAGCGCGTCATGTCTTTATCGATAAGCGTAATCTGCCTGAAATTTGTGAGCTGAGCATTCAGCAAGCACTCGACTTTTTTGAACAGTTGTCACTCAGCGGCCAACGCGCAAAGATCGCCGAAAAGGTGATGAAAGAAATCCATGACCGGTTACGCTTTTTGGTCAATGTGGGCCTCAATTATCTCAACCTGTCACGCAGTGCCGATACATTATCGGGCGGTGAAGCCCAACGCATTCGTCTGGCCAGCCAAATTGGCGCGGGCCTAGTCGGTGTCATGTACGTGTTGGATGAACCGTCGATTGGCTTGCATCAGCGCGATAATGACGCGCTTGCTAGATACCTTGGAACATCTGCGCGATCTGGGCAATACCGTGATGGTGGTCGAACACGATGAAGATGCCATTCGCGCCGCCGATTACATCATCGATATTGGCCCAGGTGCGGGGGCGCACGGCGGCGAGATCGTGGCAGAAGGCAGCCTTGACGATATTCTTGCTAGTGAGCGCTCACTTACCGGGCAGTATCTTTCTGGTAAACAGGCGATTGCGGTACCAGCACAACGGATACCACGCGATCCCGCGAAAATGTTGACGCTAAAAGGTGCGACCGGGAATAACCTCAAAAATATCGACCTGCACTTACCTGTCGGTTTGCTCACTTGTGTGACGGGTGTCTCGGGCTCCGGAAAATCGACCCTCATCAACGATACTTTCTTTAAAGTGGCCCACCAGCAATTAAACGGTGCGACGACCGCGGATCCTGCGCCGTATGCATCGATTGATGGCTTAGGACACTTTGATAAGGTCATTGATATCGATCAAAGCCCGATTGGCCGCACGCCGAGATCGAATCCTGCGACCTACACCGGTATTTTCACCCCGATCCGGGAGCTGTTTGCTGGTACCCAAGAAGCACGTGCACGAGGCTACAAAGTGGGTCGCTTTAGTTTTAACGTACGCGGTGGCCGTTGTGAGGCCTGCCAAGGCGATGGCGTCATCAAGGTAGAGATGCACTTCTTGCCGGATGTGTATGTCCCTTGTGATGTGTGTCAAGGCAAACGCTATAACCGCGAGACGCTCGAGGTGCGCTATAAAGGCAAAACCATCGATGAAGTTCTCGCCATGACGGTGGAACACGCGCGTGGGTTCTTTGATGCGGTGCCTGCGATTAAACGTAAGCTGCAAACCTTGATGGATGTCGGCTTGAGCTATGTGCGTCTTGGCCAAGCCGCGACTACTCTTTCTGGAGGAGAAGCGCAACGGGTCAAGTTAGCCAGAGAGCTGTCCAAACGTGACACCGGTAAAACGCTGTATATTCTTGATGAGCCGACCACAGGGTTACACTTCCATGATATTCAACAACTGCTCAATGTTCTGCACCGTTTGCGAGAGCAAGGGAATACTATTGTGGTGATTGAACACAATTTGGACGTGATAAAGACGGCGGACTGGATCATCGACCTTGGCCCAGAAGGCGGGAATGGCGGTGGTGAGATCATCGCACAAGGTACACCGGAAGCGATCGTCGATGTGGTAGGCAGCCATACCGCTCACTTTCTTAAGCCGATGTTGGCGCGATAATGACCGTAGCGCTGCCGCCTAACCGTGTCATACGCAAGCCATTGACGGTACCTTTTTTGGTGGCCTTGACCGTATTATGGCTGGTTTGTCTGCCCCTTTACTCGGTGTCTCTGCCCTTGGTAGGCATACGTCATCCCGCGGCGGCGCTATCATTACTCACCTTGCATTCACGCTTGGGTTCGCCGGTTTAGAGGTGATCCGTCAACACACATGGCGGGCAAGCCGGCTTACTGGCACATTGGGGATTGCCACCGGCTTGACGATGATCCCTTATTTTTATCCGCAGGCACTGGGTTACAATAGTGGGTATGCACTCACCGCTCTAGCGCTTAGCCTGGGTTTTTTCTCGGCCCTACAACAATTCATTTTTAATCACGCCCAACGACAAAAGCTACTGACTGTTTTATTATTAGCCTCCTGGCTTGCGGTGTTATCGGTGTTAGGGAACCAGCCCCGCCCGGCATGGCACCGTTTATGTTTGATCAATGGGTGCCTCACCTCCCACCAGCCGTGACCCATACCTTACTGTTAACCGGGTTAACGCTCGCCGCCTACATTTTGGCGAGAGAGCCCAGTGGTCGATATCGTCACCCGGTTAGCCAAGGCTTACTCGCGTTGACACCACTTATCTTGATTCCCGTACTGGCAATGCAAGGACAACCGTTATTATTGGTGTTCGCCCTCTGCGCGATTGGCTTACAACAAGTGTACTTAG
>NZ_AQOD01000070.1 GCF_000513715.1 Salinivibrio socompensis S35 | reverse complement strand
GGTGTCTCTATAAGTATCGACATTTAGTTGAGAATGCTTTCGCTGAGGATTAAGCACTTCCGAGCAATATCAACGAGATATGATAAGTTAGCAAGAAATTACGCCAGTATGGTATCACTGGCGTTTACTATAATGTGGCTGCCGATGTATTGCTGAATAAAATGTGTACAGAAAAGATCAACACGCCCTAGAAAGGTGTCACCTTTTTATTGCTGTCGTCTACGTACGTCATATTTCTTTCATCCAGGTTTTATTTAGCCAGCAATTAGGGTTAATCTATTGATTGTTAAGATTTATTAACAAAACACTCAACCAAGGAAGGCTTATGAAAATCAACGTACTCGCCAGTGCCATGGCGTTAACATTATGCGGCTCAGCGTTTGCGGCTCAAGTACCCGATAATGTCACGTTGGCGGATGATCAAACCCTTATTTGGGGGGTCGCCGGTGAAGTGCCGACATTGGATCCGACCAAATCCAGTGACTCGGCCAGCAACAAAATCATCTCTGATTTATTTGAAGGTTAATGATTCGCAACCCAGAAGGCGAGGTTGTGCCCGGTCTGGCGAAAGACTGGGAAATCAGTGACGATGGATTGAAATATACGTTTCATCTGCGTGATGCAAAATGGTCAGACGGTGAGCCTATAACGGCTGACGACGTTATCTTTACCTTACGACGCGTGGTCGATCCTGTTACGGGTGCGCCTTACGCTTGGTATTTAGGGACCGCCAACATTAAGAACGCAAAAGCGATCACTGACGCGAAAAGCCAGCAGAGCAACTTGGGGTTAAAGCCATTGACGATCACACGGTTGAGTTTACCCTGGAACGTCGTACGCCTTACTTCCCCAATATGCTGACTCACTCATCAACGTATCCAGTACCACAGCATGCGCTTGAAGCGTTTGGTGACAGCTGGACCCGCCCCACCAATATGGTGAACTCGGGTGCCTATAATCTCACTAACTGGGTCATTAATGAGCGCATTGATCTTGAGCGAAATCCGCTTTATTGGAACGATAAAGAAACAGTGATTAATAAGACTTCGTATGTTGCATCAAGTAATGTCAATGCTGAATATAACCGTTATCGTACTGGCGAGATCGATATCACTTCGAGCTTCCCTTTGGAAGCGTATGATCAAATCAAAAAAGAGCGCCCGGATGAATTGATCACCATGCCGTCTTTGGCAACCTATTATTACTTATTTAATACCGAAAAGGCCCCTTTTAACGATGTCAGAGTGCGCAAAGCCCTGTCCTATGCCATTGATAGAAACATCATCACCGATATTATTCTCGGCCAAGGCCAAATTCCTGCGTATGGCGCTACCCCACCAGCGATTAACCACTTTGAGGCACCCAAACTTGAATGGGCGGAAATGAGCCAAGATGCGCGTTACCAAAAAGCCAAAACCTTATTGGCGGAAGCGGGGTTCACGCAAGACAATCCGCTGGAATTTGAGCTAGTTTACAACACCATGGAGTCCCACAAAAAACTGGCCCTGGCAGTAACCTCTATGTGGAAGCGCCATCTTCCGGTCGATGTCAACTTGGCCAACCAAGAGTGGAAAACCTTCTTACAAAAAGTGCTACAAAAAGATTTCGATGTCGCGCGGGACGGTTGGATTGGCGACTATAACGAAGCGTCGACGTTTTTAAGCTATTTTAGTAGTGATGGGATGAATAAAACCAGTTGGGGCAATAAGGATTATGATCACGCGTTGGATCAAGCACTGACGGTCGTTGATCCGGAAAAACGCAACGATTACTATCAAGAAGCCGAGCGTATTTTTGCCCGCGATATGCCCGCCATTCCGCTTTACTTCTACACCCGTAGTGTGATTAAAAGCCCTAAAGTGGGCGGTTATAACATAGAGAACCCGAATGAGTTACGTTATACCCGTAACCTATATATTACCCAAAACTAAGGGGTGTAGAGGTACAAACGCCACGCAAAGCAGTGTGGCGTTTTATTCTATGCGCTAAAAATAAAAAAACGCCAACCTTTCGGCCAGCGTCTTTCTCTAAATTTGGCTCCCCCAACTGGACTCAACGGGGGCGCCTAGCCCAGTGACATATTCCGCGCAGCGGAACTGTCAGTATGTCGAGGTGCACTTGGCTTCTCTGGGCGTATCCTTGATATAAACAAAAAAACGCCAGCCTTTCGGCTAGCGCTTTCTCTATATTTGGCTCCCCCAACTGGACTCGAACCAGTGACATACGGATTAACAGTCCGCCGTTCTACCAACTGAACTATGGGGGAATCGTCTTTGCGACAACGAGCGAGATGATAGGCAATCCATTATCTCAGTGCAACCCTTTTTTATGAAAATCCCGCCACCGTGAGGTTGAGTGGCTAAAAAGAGAGCATTTATCGGTAAAACATGGATAGATACCCCCAACCAGCCTATTCTTACTCATAGTTGGGCGAATAATTGGAGGCAACATGCAAGGAGAAAACCACGCGCTTGTCTTTGAATTTCCAGAGCACCGAGACCGTATTCATCACCTCAAGCAACACGATTCTGATTTTCAACTTGATGCGCAACGCTATCATCAGCTGGATCACCATATTCGCGGGTTAGAAATGAATCAAATCCCCACTAGCGATGATGTGTTTATCGCAATGAAGAAGCAGCGTGCCCATCTGAAGGACCGCTTATATCAAAAATTGCTGACTCATTGAAAGGAGCAACTCATGCGCACTTTGTATCCGGTAGTTTGGCTATTGTGCATGCTCATTGGCATGAGTGTGACACAAGCCGAAACACGACAAACGGACGCAACAGATCTTCACATTGAAACGGTAAAATCTGGGTTTGCGCAGTCCCTGGGGTATGTTGAACTGCCGGGGGGCGACATATTGATCACCGAGCGTAACGGCCAACTCAAGCGCTTAACACCGAATGGCTTAGTGGTGTCGATATTAGGCACACCCAAAACCGTGTTTCAAGAAGGCCAAGGGGGCTTGTTAGATATTGCCCTCGCGCATGACTTCACATCAACCCGTCGTATCTATCTCTCCTATGCGGCGGCGGATGAACGTGGACAAGCCGGCACCGAAGTGGTGATGGCGACGCTTTCAAAAGATGTGCTTATCGATAGCAAAGTGATCTTCAGCGCTCTTCCCAAGCGCGGTGGTGGCCGTCACTTTGGCAGCCGCCTGCTCGTCACCGATCAACACCTATTCATCACTCTCGGCGACCGCGGACATCGTGAGCGCGCGCAATTTACTGAAGATCACCTAGGCACCCTGGTGAGACTGAATCACGATGGTAGCGTGCCTGACACCAACCCCTTCACCAATACATCCACTGAACAACCAGAGGTCTTTAGTTACGGCCATCGTAATACTCAGGGGATCGCGCTTGATAATAATGGAACGCGCATTTGGACACATGAACATGGCCCACAAGGAGGCGACGAGCTAAATATTATTGAATCGGGAGGGAACTATGGCTGGCCCACTGTCACCTATGGGGTCAATTATGGGCTCGGTACACAAATTGGAGAAGGAACAGCCAAAACCGGAATGCGTCAACCTGTCTATTACTGGGACCCATCCATTGCGCCTTCAGGGATGATCATGGTTGATAGCACGCAGTTTCCAATGTGGCAGGGTGATTTGCTGCTCGGTTCATTAAAGTTTGGCCGCTTGGTACGGCTAGAACTCAATCAGGGTGAAGTCATTCACGAAGAGCGCATGCTAGATGGCCAGTTTGGCCGTATTCGCGATGTCATCCAAGCAAACGATGGCAGTATCTTGTTGCTAACCGACAGAAGAAACGGCAGTTTACTCAGACTCACCCTTTCACTATAAAACAATGTTCGATTAAGAAATACTGCCTGTTAACTCACCGTCATTATTAGGAACTGACAAACAAAACCGTTCGCCGTCAAAGTCGAGATTCGCGATCAACCACGCACTACGTGATTTACTGCGATCGTCAAACTGAAACCCACAAGAATGAGTCTGACCTTGTTTTCTATGGCTAATAATATAACCCGACATCGATAGATCTTGATCGGAAGCTATGCCATGTAACTCGAGTGTTGCTCGCTGCTTGGTAATGACTTCGCTCGACGCAGAGGGATAAGTAAAGAGGCATCCCCCGACAGAGATATCATTTATCATAACACGGACAGAAGGCGTATTATCCACAACAAAAGACGCTGACAACTGCACCGGAAAACGCTTATCTTGTCGCAACGGTGTTGCACTCGCCTTTTCTTGGTTGACTTCAATACATAATAGCGTATGAGGCCCCTCCAGGATGTTTTCAATTTTTCCACCAAACCGCACAAGTGCGCCATCAGGCGCAACACCATGAAGTTGCAGATAGTAACCCGGATGAAAGTATTGCCCTTTCTGCTGAACCGATAAAGCAGGGAGTTGTATATAACAATAACGCTTTCCATCTCCTCCCATTAACAATGCATTAAATCGGAATAACGCTTTCATCGGCGTTTGGATATGGACACGAACCAAGGCTGCGCTTCCTAGTCTTAACATTGCTTGTGTCGCAGCTAGAGTCACTGCCTCCTGATTTTTTTCAATCGCCTTCATTTGCTCCTGACGTGGCATGACCGTTCCTTATCTAAATTATCCACACTCGCTTTTATTGCTAAACTAGCCTATCCAATTTAACTATACTCTAGATTAGCTCATTCGGCATTCGACACAATGATTGAGCACTCAACAGTAATAGATCGTGTTTTCGACACATGATACGTTTTCGCTAATCATTAGCGCTCGTCATTATTAAGGATACGTTATGGCTCTGCTAAAACCATCCCTTCGCTCCTTCATACTCTGTTCATTGATTGTTTACAGTTATTCCGTCGCTGCCAGTAGTGATACTACCTGTGGGGATGTCACCATCGCTGATATGAACTGGAACTCTGCCACATTGATGGCCCATGTTGATCAGTTTATTCTCGAGCATGGCTATGGTTGCGATACGTCTTTAGTGCCCGGAGACACCATGCCAACGGGGGTGTCGATGACTGAAAAGGGCCAGCCTGATATTGCACCCGAATTTTGGACTAATTCACATAAAGTCATGTTAGATAAAGGGGTACAAGAAGGACGATTACGTTATGCAGGCAATGCCTTTTCGCAAGGCGGGAATGAAGGGTTTTGGGTGCCTAAGTATATGGTCGATGCCCATCCTGAGTTAGCAACCATAGACGGTATCAAAGCTCACCCCGAGCTTTTCCCGCATCCAGAAGATCCCGACAAAGCAGCTTTTATGGGCTGCCCTGCCGGTTGGACATGTCAGATCTCAGCAAAGCATATTTTCGATGCGCTTGAGCTTGAAGACGCCGGGTTTGAGATCATTGATCCAGGCTCAGCCGCCGGTCTAGCAGGCACCATCGCGCGAGCGTAAATGACCGAGAAAAACCTTGGTTTGGTTATTATTGGGCACCCACGCCGGTGATGGGAAAATATGATATGGTCGAAGTCGACTTGGGTGCCGATGTCGATCTCGATCATTATAAAAATTGCATCACCCAAGCCGAATGCCAAAATCCTAAAGTGACCGCATTTCCAGTTTCACCGGTTCATTCCTTGACCACCTCCTCGTTTGCCGAAGACGCACCGGCTGCGTTTAATTACATTTCGGGGCGTGAATATGATAATCAAGTGATGAGTGACATGCTGGCATGGATGGATACGTATCAAGCCGATGGAGAAATCGCGGCTGATGAGTTTCTCCGCCGTTATGGTGATTTATGGCATCAATGGGTCAATGAAGAAACCGCCCAACGTATTGAAAAAGCACTTCAATAATCGGAAATTCGTTAAATAGCAAGACGCTGTCGAGGCGATGCCTAACCTCAACAGCGTTGAGGCTAAAGATCAAATCACGCCCAGTTCACGCAAACGTTCCATCAGATAACTGTTGGCGGTGTGGCGAGAAGAGAGAACAACCTCAGGTTTCGGATGTAAAAACAACGGCAGCGAAATACGCGCTTTGGTTTTATCCGCCCCTTCAGGGTTAATCACCCTATGGGTCGTAGACGGAAAATACCCTTGAGAGGCTTCTTGTAACATATCGCCAATATTCACGATCAAATTGCCGAAATCACATGGCACATCTAACCAACTGCCATCTTTCGCTTTCACTTGCAGACCAGGCTCATTCGCCGCCGGAAGGATAGTGAGTAAGTTAATATCCTCGTGCGCAGCGGCCCGGATGGCACCTAGCTCTTCCTCACCGTTTAACGGCGGGTAATGTAATATGCGTAACAAGGTCTGCTCACTCCCTGCAATCATGCTAGAAAGTGATTGTGAATAATGCTCACTGACGCTGTCCGGCGATTGACGCTCAACCCATGACAACAAGGTTTCGGCCAAGCTGGTCGCTTGTTGGTAATAAGATTGCAGATTGTCACGTAGGGACGAAGGACACTGCCCCCAAGGGTAATAGTGGAAAAACTCTTTTAAATCGCGCTTGGTGTGGCCTTTCGCCGTTTCAGCAATTTTAGCGGGGAAAAAGCCATCTTGCGTATCTGACTTAAAGGTAAAATCGTGCTTTTCCTCGGTGTTAAAAAAGCCTTCCCATTCTTGGTAAATATCCGCCACTAGCTGCTGTTGTAGCGGATGGTTTTTAAGAACGCCAAAGCCTGTTTCACGTAAAGATTCAACAAATGCTTGCTCTGCATTCGGTGCTTGAAAGTCAATAGCTTGCAGTATCATAGAGTACTCGTAATCGTTTGCTTTTTATCGTGAGGTTGTCGCCCTCATAGTCTAACAGCGAGATCGGTAGGCACAACGCGATTCTGTACGCAGAAGGAAACACTTTATTTCCACACAGGAACAATATGTTAACAATGAGCAAACGTGTTTGGCGTGTTACACTCTGGCTTCATTAAACGCATGGAGGTTATATGGGCGTTATTCGTTGGATCCTTGGAAAAATTATTCTCGTTGTCGAGGCCTTAACCAAACCTAAGTCTCCCCAATTGAGTGCAGAACAAATGCAAGCGCTTGATCAGTTGTCAGATAAATTCACGCTTTATCAATTTGCCGCGTGTCCGTTTTGTGTCAAGGTCCGTCAGGCGAGTCGTAAATTAGGGCTCCCTTTAGCAACCAAAGATGCCAAACGTGATTTGGCTGCAAGGCAAGCGCTTGAACAAGGTGGTGGCCGCATTAAGGTGCCGTGCTTACGTATCGAGGATGATAGCGGAGAAGCGAGCTGGATGTATGAATCTGACGACATTATAGCCTACTTGAATCAGCAAACATCGGTTATAATGGAAAGTAATTAGACAATACACATATGAGTGTCTATCTTATTAGTGACAAAACTCCTTCGCTTGCCCTTGTTGCCCGATACATTTACCTCTGCTATTCGGGCATTGTTGGACTGCCCTTGCTTGTCGCTTGGGCAGCGTTTTTTACCTAAATAGTCCCTAAAACCGCAAAAGCAATCGTGCTAATCGCACCCACCACGATGACATAAGGAAACTGGGTACGAATATGATCAACATGGTCATTGCCCGTCGACATAGACGAGACAATCCCGGTATCACTGATCGGCGAAGTCATATCGCCAAAGATCGCGCCTGAAATCGAAGCGCCTATCATCAAGTGAGGGTCAATACCGGTTGCGGCACCAATCTGAATACCTATCGGGATCATGATCGCAAAGGTGCCCCATGAGGTACCTGTCGCTAGCGACATAATGGCTGCAATCACAAACACAAAGGCCGCTGATAATCCCGCAGGGAGAATGCCATCAATCACCTGGGTAATGTATTGCCCAGTGTGCAGATCAGCCGATAAATCGCCCATCAAAAATGCCAGAGACATAATCGCGCCAAGTGGCATCATATTGGCGTATCCTGCTAAAAGGTGACGGAAAAAGTCATCCAGCGACAAGACCCGTGCTCCGATAAAGAAAGCCATTGCGACCGCGGTCCCTGCCATCACCGCCCAAAAAACAGCGGTAGAGCCTGAACCAGACGCAATATCACCGTTACCGGTAACGAACAGCCCCACAGGCACCATTAAAATGGTCGTCAATAGAGGCAGAACAAAATAACTCACCTTTCCCAGAGGTTCATCGTCTCGCTGATGATCGCCGGCAATCGGAAAGGCACCGTCTCGTAATACTTGCCCCGCCGCGGCGCGTTTGTCCGCTTTTGCCATCGGCCCCCAGCTCGCGCCGGTGAATACGTAAAACAGTACCGCCAGCAAAGAGAGCCAAGCCATTAAGTTGTAAGGGATGGCATGCAGTAAAATAGTGAAGGGCTCACCCTCGATATACCCTTTACTCACTTGTACACCAATAATAGCCATCATCGCGGCGCCCCAACCATTGATCATCACACTTGAACAAGTTGCAACACAGGATGATTGGATCACATACGCCAACTTCTCGCGTGATACTCGATAATGATCAGCTAAATCACGACTCACGGTCCCCGCTGACATGATTGAAATAGAGCTTTCAATAAAAATCAGCATGGTGGTTACCATGGCCAGCAGTTGCACCGCAATCGGGTTTTTCACTAACTGAGCACGCTCGGTAAGCGCATGAATCACCGCCCGCGTGCCGCCTGTTACTTGGATCAGACGAATTAAGCCGCCCACCATAAAACAGAATAGAATTGTGCGCGTGTTGCCCGCACTGGCGAACACGCCGATATAACTATCCAGCGCCTTAGCAATCCCCGCAAGAGGGTTAAAGTTAGCAATGACGGTGTAACCGACCATGGCACCAGCCAACAAGGATAAAATCACTTGGCGCGTGACCACGGCGAGCACAATGGTGACAAGCGGCGTCACCACGGTCCAGATGCCATAATCAGTCATGATGCCTCCTGATCGAGCGCCTGCAGTAAATCATCAATCAGATCGCGACTGTCCTCAATCCCCACTGATAAGCGGAACGTGGTATCAAATACACCCATCGCCTTGCGCGCTTCTTCGCTCATGGAGCCATGAGACATCGAAGCAGAGTGATTGATCATACTCTCCACGCCACCGAGCGACTCAGCCAGGATAAAATAACGTAAACGACTTAAAAATCGCTCGCTGTCGGCCCGTGTTCCTTTTAACTGAATGGTGACCACAGCTCCCCCTGAGCGCATTTGTGCTTCGCAGAGCGCATATTGCGGGTGTGACGGCAACCTCGGATAAAAGACCGCATCAATGGCCGGATGATTTTCCAATGCAGTCGCCATGTTTAACGCGTTGTCGCACTGACGCTGCATACGAAGGTCGAGGGTTTTTAACCCACGTAAGGCAAGGTAGGCATCAAACGGGGAGGCGATCGCCCCCACGGTCGTTTTGGCAAAATCAATTTTTTTCGCTAACCCTTCATCCGCCGTAATGAGTGCGCCCCCAATCATATCGGAGTGACCCCCAATATATTTACTGGTCGATAACATCACGATATCTGCACCCAAGCTCAGTGGCGTTTGATTCCATGCCGTCGCAAAGGTGTTGTCCACACAGGTTAATAGATCGTGTTGGCGTGCAAATTGACAAGTTGCAATAATATCAACCAGTTCCAACAGAGGATTAGTTGGGGTTTCAATCCACACCATGGCAGTATTAGGTTTTAGAGCTGCCGCCACCGCGTCAAGATCGTTCAAGTCGACATAATCCACGCTTAACCCATTATTGCTGGCACGAAGTTTGTCAAACAAACGATGGGTTCCTCCATACACACCACGCATCGCAATAATATGCGATCCTGCCGGCAGAAGCTCTAACGCCAACGCCGTGGCTGCCATGCCAGATGCCGTCGCCGTCGCATAGGTACCTTGCTCTAATGCTGCCAATGCGGTCTCGTACGCGTGTCTTGTTGGATTGGCAACACGTGAATAGCCATAATCTGCCTGGTGGCTTAAATCTGACTGGACAAAGCTGCTAGCGGTATAAATAGGCGGGAACGCAGCATGATGACCTTTATCGGTTTGATCCCCACCGTGCACAGCGAGGGTAGAAAAATGCGGATTTCTCATGATCAGGCTCTTTATTGAGATAAAAAATCGCAAAAACGGCAAGTATAAGTCATTATTGCGGATAAAAACTAAAATACCATGATAATGCCCACACTCACTGGACTATTAGCAGAATTATATTCTAATAAATTCTATGTCATAACGAATCATATCCTAACGATTTATCCGCACTTTCTTGAGGAAGCGGCTCGCTCAAGCTAGCTTTAAGAAATGACAGAATAAGGAAGGTTCGACATGGCAACCATCGATATTGCTGCAATAACAAGATCTCATGAAAACCGGACCCTACATGTTGCTTTGTTAGCTGCAATATTTCTGGTACTACTGGGAGGACGTGTTGAAGCGAGGACGATGCTGACAGTATCCGGTGACGTGACCAAACAAACGTTCACCCGCACACAACTCATTCAGCTTGCTGATCGCACAATCAAAACACAAACGCCATGGACCGAGGAAGAACAAGTTTTTCTCGGCGTGTCTGCCCAAAAGCTATTAGAAACCCTCAATAAACCCGCACATAGCCTTAAGGCCTATGCACTGAATGACTATTGGGCGGTCATTCCCACCGACGATATCAACAAATATAATCCAATCTTCGCCATTAAAAAGAATGGCGACTGGATGCGGATTCGTGACAAAGGGCCTATTTGGGTAATTTATCCGCTCTCGGCATTTAATCAGCTTGATAATGAAGTGCTGCACAGCCGGATGGCATGGCAAGTCAACCGTATTGAAGTGTTGAAAGAGTAGCGTCTACGCGACTTTATTAAACGGGACGATTAAACGAAAAAATGGCTGAGAGCACCACTTGAGGTACAGAGCAAAATGGTCAAGCGCCCCCTTATCGCTTTTGTTATTTTTGTATTCACGGCGCTACTAATGACCGCGACGGCGCTTTATCAGTTTCATCAGGCCTATAGCAAACAAACACTTCATACCCAATTGTCAGCCTGGGCCCTCGCGCAAATGGAATTAGAAACCCTCAAATTTCGAAACGATTTAGCGCTTTATCTTGCCGATGATTCAAGTAATACACAGTCACTGCTGCTTGCCTATGATATTTTATGGAGTCGCTACGATACTTTTTTGAGTAGCAGAGAAACGGCAGCAATGCGACGCGCTTTCAATGCGCAACCTATCGTTCAGCGCGCTTTCCGGCTCATTCAGCGACATGAACAGGCCGTTTTAAACGAAAATCGCGCTCAACTTCAAGCATTGCTCAATGAAATGGACATTGTGCTCCCCCAAATCCGTAATCTGATGGTGAATAACTTCACCGGCCCTGCTGCTATCGAGCAGCGCGCATTTCTCGATCAACAAATCAAAGTCATGTACACCGCGATGTTTATACTCACATTAGTGCTGATCTATTTCGCGTTTCGCCTATATCGCAACAGCAGCAAACAACAAGAACTGGCGTGGCAAGATCGCCTCACCGGGCTACCAAACCGCAACTATCTTCTGGACTGCCTGTATAACGCTGCCCAGAGAAATCTCATACATACCCTGATCCTGATCGATATCCGTCGTTTTAAAGATATCAATGATTTGATGGGATATGAGCAAGGAGATACGGCATTAATGAAGCTCGCCAATCAGTTAAACAACATTTGTTTACCCTATGGCTATCCATGTGCGCGTATTAGTAGCAATGAGTTTGCGGTGCTCGCTTACTCTGATGGGCGTCATCTCAGTTTTTTCACTCAGCCTTTGTGTGACTCACTGCGTCATGCCATTGATAGTGTCTACCCAGGCCATCGATTATCCTTGGCGATAGGCATTGCAAAAAGCCTTGATATTGACGCTCACTCGGTGCGCAATCACTGGCAGTTAGCGAATCAATTGCTTAATAACGCTGATCTTGCCTTAATGAGGCCAAGCAAGCCCCGGTCACAAAAGACAGTATTGACACTTTTAAAACACAGTATGAACAAGAAGCGCAACAACGTCGTAGGCTCCGCGATGAGTTGAAGGCACACTTGGCCGACCCTTATCAGGACAAACTGTATACAGTATTTCAGCCTATTGTATCAGCGGATCCCAATCGATTAGGTTGCGAGGCTTTAGTTCGCTGGCATCACCCTGAATACGGTTCCATTAATCCAGAGATCATTGTAACTGTTGCCGAAGAATCAGGGCTCGGACAGCGCTTAGGCGCGTGGATATTGCAACAAGTCCATCAAGCGCTCAATACAGAATGGCAAAGTATCAACACTCACATTGACGTTGCGGTTAACCTTTCCGATTCATTTTTCAATGAGTCATTGATCGCTGATGTCATTAGTATTTTTGCCAAGCACCCTGAGCAGCGCAAACAACTCATTTTTGAAATAACAGAAACCATGACACTCGATGATATGGGCCGCCTCAGTCTCTTAATGAACCAACTGCGCGATGTGGGGATCCGCATCGCGCTTGACGACTTTGGCACTGGCTGGTCATCCATGGCAGTACTCAATCATTTAAGCTTCGACAAAGTAAAAATCGATCGTTCATTTGTTCACTGGGATGGCAAACACGCCACGGCAGCAAGTGCTCGTAGATACCATTTGCCACATGGCGCATCAACTTAAGATCCATGTGGTAGCCGAAGGGGTTGAAACCAGGGAGCAGTTAATTAGCCTCCAGCAAATGGGGGTGGATGAATTTCAGGGATATTTCTTTGCCAAGCCCCTATCGGCAATAGACTTTTATGCGTTTTGTATCGAGCATCTTAACCAAAAGAACGTCTTACTCTCTAACGATTAATCAAATACTTCTTCAATATCAACCACTTTTGATCGATTTACCGTGATTTTCCAGCGCTGATACACGGTTGGCTGTCCTTTTATCCGTTGGCAGCTGATCAGATTAAATTGGTGCCGCTTTTCTACCGAGTCTTTTAAAACTTGTCCATCATTAAGGCGGTACAAACGCTGGCTACCACGGTCCATTAACCGAGAAAAAGAGCGAAAATCAAATTTCCACACATCTCGGGTCGTGTCGTAACCCGATAAAAAACGGGTCATTTCTAGCTGTGTTTTTACCTTAAGCCGTACAACCGCTTCTTCTCGCTGGCGCAATTTACCGCGGCGTAGCTTTTTCACCTCATCGGGCAAGGTACTAAAGTCAAGGTAATCAAGCCACTCAAGTTGTCGTCCAATTTCTCGGTTCGACGTCGGGTCAATAAAGCGTTTACGCCATTTAGGTCGCCCCCGGCGAATCCACCGCCACAGTGCTTCACGCAAATCGTCTTTAAAAATCTCACGTAACGCATAGATCCCTGCCATCGCTAACACAAAAGACAACGTAATTTCACCCAGGTACTGACGCGCCTTAATGATCACCGTCGTCACAAAGAGCATCACAAACGCCGTTGCTGAGGCCTTGGCAAGCTTATTCAGATTATTGCCCAGCGCTTGTGGCACTTGTCGAATCGTGACAGGAAACTCGATCAATCGGCGAGCTAAACGCATTTTGTTGACCATACGCGTTGGGTCGCGAACCGCCTTATCCGAATTATAGCGATTAACCAGTCGATGCGCTTCTTCGGCCTGGCATAGCTCAATCAATTGCTGGCGGGCCGTTTTATACACGTTACCACGCGGCATATGTGCGAGTAATGACAGGAAGCGTTGTTCCGTTAACCAAGACAAGTAGTTATCAATGTTGTGGTAGTACTTGAGCAGCTTGATATTTTGTGGTTTGTAACGGCGTAAACGGCGCAATATTTCAACCGCCATTTCGATGGTATCTTGTAGCTGCTCGAGGGCATCGGCATCATCAAGTTCTGAAACCGACTCAAAAAAGTCATGGGTCGCCTTTTCTAGCGACAGTGCGTATTGATACGCATAAAGGCTCAGGCTGACACGGTATTGCTCAGTGGGGAGTTTATCGCGGCTAGCTAAACGCGCATGGACCAACGGTAAGTGATAACGCGACGTAAAGTACGTGCGACTGTTGGTAAGCACGCGGTGGTAAAAGTCGTCTTCAGACAGTACATGTTTACCAAACTTCAGTTCACCGGGAACAAAAAGGTAAAACGCCACTTCTTGGGCGCTCACTTCCTCATTGAGCACGGCGACCCTAACGGACAGCCCCTCATGTTTGTCTACTGTGATCACGACGACTCTCCTGTAAACACCACTATCTGTGCGCCACGTCGATCTTGTTTGATTACCAGGTTACTTTTGGACAAAAACGACGCATCGCGTTGTTGCCGCGAGTATCGCACATTTACTCAGGCACTGTTTAAAAACCTTGTTATCCGCTCAAACCGAGTGGTTAATTTATAGCCAATCTGTATCAATAGGGTTGGCTTCCGGCTCTTGCCTGGACTGTTACTATCGCTTACAAAGAAATTAACGGGGTTATCCACAGATACGGTAGATAACTTTATTCACGATACGCTAAATGTAGTTCAACGATCACCAGATATAGTATGCATTTTTGCGCTCAGCAACCTGCGGGCCAGGCAAAAAAAGAGCGAGCCCAAGCTCGCTCTTTTTCCGTTCATGGCGCCTTAATACGCGCTAACTCGACACGATTTGGCGCAGACGCTCTTGCACCACAGTCACCAGTAAGTCAGGCTGAAACTTAGAAATAAATTGGTTACACCCTACTTTTTCAACCATCGCTTCATTAAAACTACCACTCAAAGAGGTGTTTAATGCAATATAGAGATCACTCATTCGACTATCTGATCGTATCTCGTGGGTGAGTTTGTAGCCGTCCATTTCTGGCATTTCGGCATCAGTAATCAACAACAATATTTCGTCGCTGACATTCTTACCTTCATCACACCACCCTTTTAGCAACCTTAGTGCCTCCGCACCATTCTTTTTCATGATGCATTCCACCCCAAATTGCGACAGTGTTTCACTCACCTGAGCACGTGCCGTCGATGAGTCATCCACGACTAATACGCGCTGACCAGCCATATAAGGCGTTAGTTGCGGGTCAAGCACATCCTCTGATACACCGACTTCATAGGCGACAATCTCTGCCAGTATTTTTTCCACGTCGACAATTTCAACTAATCGGGGCTGCCCATCAAAATCTTGCCGGGTAATCGCTGTGAGGTAATTATTGCGTCCTGAGCTCGCCGGTGGCTCCATGATTTCATCCCAGCCCATGTTCTTGATATTAATCACCTGACCAACCAAGAAGGCTTGGATAGTACGATTGTACTCGGTCACGATGACGTTACATTCATCAGACATCCCAATGGATCCCATCCCAATCGATTGGCGCAAGTCAATCACCGGAATCGACTTACCGCGGATCATTGCAACCCCGCGAATATTTGCATGAGAGCCCGGCATTTGGCTAAGCTTTGGCACCTTGATCACTTCGCGGACTTTAAAAACGTTGATAGCAAAAGGTTGGTTAGCACCCAGATAAAACATTAATAGCTCAAGGCGGTTCTCACCCACCAGCCGTGTCCGCGAATCTACCGAATCTAAAATATTGGTCATAGTTCACTCAACCGTCGTGTTACTGCTCATTCGCATGTATCCGGACACGTATTTGCTTATCGACGTGCCGCTGTTAACGACTTTTCTGTTGTGCTCTGGGCACCGAGACAAAAAAAAGTCTAGTCTTATTTTAGGTAAGATATGGCGACAGGCAACCTATTTGCCCCTATAGGTGCACCTGACGCCTATCAGCTTACCCGTTTTAGTCCCATATTTTAACAAAAGATGCTAGGCAAAAGCGTGGCTGACACCACGTTTAAATAGGACTATCAATAAGTTTCAAATATGAGACAATCTGGGAAGAAACTTGTATATTTCTCCAGTTCACCCCCTATCCTTGTATAAGAATAGGTGAACAATGATAAGACTGTTACCATTACTAAACGATTGACGATTACACGCAGAGTGATGCTATGAAGAGCAAAGCTAATCAAGCACAAGGTATGTTGATGTTCCGCCTCACCGCCACCCAATCCTTTGCGATTGGTACGCTTAAAGTGCGGGAGATCACTCCTTTTCAGCCGCTCACGGATTTACCTGGCTCTCATCCAACGGTGATAGGGACCACCAGTTTCCGTGGCATCGCCACCCCCGTGATTGATATGGCTAAAGCCATTGGCTACAAGCCTATTGACAAGTCTGAGTGGGAGTCCTGCTATATTATCGTGACGGACTGCCAACGCCGCGTGATGGGTTTTTTGGTGCGTGGCATCGATAAGATCAGCGAATGTGATTGGCGGTCTATTTCTGAACCACCTGAAACGTTGGGCACACGTGCGTTCTTAACCGGTGTGATGCATATCGACGACAAACTAGTGCAGCTGCTTGATGTGGAATACATCATGGAGCATATTTTCCCCTCTGATCCCGACAAGTTGCACCCTATCTTGGCCGACGTGGATCGTGAGAAGCTCAAGCCGATGAATATTCTACTGGTTGATGATTCGTTAACCGCCAGAAGGCAGCTTTCAGAGGCGTTAGATAGCATTAACATTCCCTACTTTGTGACCAACAACGGCCTTGAAGCGCTGCAGATGATGAAAAACGCCGCATCCGCTGGCAAGCCATTTGACATTATTGTCAGTGATATTGAGATGCCAGGCATCGATGGTTACGAGTTAGCATTTGAAATCCGCAACGATGATAAATTGGCAGAAGCTTACTTAATCTTGCATACCTCGTTGTCCAGTGACATCAGTGTTGATCGTGCTAAACAAGTCGGTGCCCATGAAGCACTGACTAAATTTGACGCCACTGAGCTGGTTCAAGCCATGTTGCGCGGCGCGATGATGAAAACCTCTGGCTCATCGGTTAAATTAGAAGGTAGCCCAACCGACTATTAGGTCGATCGAACAAGCGATGTAGATCTATCGAACAGGCAATGGCTGGGATTGATATGAGTCATAACACTGTCAATACCAGCCTGCTATCTTTGCCACCATCAAACAAATTCACCGAGGTGTAGGATGGTTGAAGAAACGATGGTTGAAAAGGTGTGCGCCCTAGGTATCTCAATACCAAGATTCATACTGACGCTGCTCTTACCCTCTCGGCGACTCAAGTGACCAAAAACTCCCCACTTCAAGCGGAAAAAGGCTGGGTTTGCTGCCACGCTTGTGGTTTAATTTTTTCATACTTCAAAAAATAGAAGGCGACTATGATGACCAGCGTATACGAGATCGTTAAGCACTCTCGACAAAAGAACAAGCTAAAACGCGAAATCCAAGACAACGACAAAAAAATCCGTGACAACCAAAAACGTGTTGTCTTGCTCGAGAACTTGTTGGACTACATCCAACCCGAAATGTCGTATGAAGAGATCGTTGAAATCATCAAGAATATGAAAGGTGATTACGAAGACCGCGTCGATGATCACATCATCAAAAACGCGGAGATTTCCAAGCAACGTCGCGAAATCAGCCGCACCATTAAAGACCTAACCAAGCAAAGCAAAAGCGGAAAATAATCCCGTTGCTTAACCGACGAAAAGAAACCCGCTAAACGGCGGGTTTTTTATATCCTGCCAAAAAGGCGGTTTTTTATATAGCAAGAGGGTTGGCGATAGGTTCACCAAACATCGGTAGTGGCCGCTCATTGCCATCATCGTAGCCAATGTTAAACCGCACACGGTTGATGCAGATTTTCTCTTTTCGCTCACTCAGCACATCAAACAAACTAAATCGTTCGCTCAGCTCAGGATGTGCTTGCTGATACACACGAAGGGTGTCAGCTAACTGGCGATAGAACTCAGCTTCGCTAATTCTAAGCGACACAAACCATGGCGAAATAAAACGTAACGTCGTCACGAAATGTCCCGTGTACAGGTCGTGAACCAGATAGTGTGGAGGCAAGTGTTTTATCGCCTCCCGCACATTTTGATCCAAGTTCTCTAGTTCTGGAAACGGTTGATCGACAAAGCGTAAATCACCGTGGAAATCCTTGATCATACAGCCCACTGGCACATCCTCCTCAAGCACCACGGTAATGTTTTGTCCATGGGCGACGAGCCCAATCCCATATTGGCACAGCAAGTGATACAGGGGGACAACGACATGGTCGAACAAACGCTGCAGCCACTCGGTGGCGGTCAACGACGTACGCGCAACCAGGGCTTCGACACAACTCACACCATCACCTCCCGCTTGCATCAAGGTCGCCATACTCATGGGTCGCTGATTTGATAGCAGCAGACTTTCCGCGCGTTCACGCCAGACACATCCCAACATTTCGTGATATTTGTAACAGCTATCTATCTGCGATTGATAAGGCTGCGGGCAGTACACACCTGCGACTTCTTGTTGCACATACATACCAAGGCGCGACAATAACTCATCCTGACTCACACACGCTGAGAGCCATTTTGAAAGCACGGGCCCATGAGCAATGAAGTTGCCAGGCACGCCGCGATAGCAAGAGGTATTGAGAATAGTCAAAGCGGTTTTGACGTCGTATTTTCCTTGGTTATCCACACGACTTAACGTACGAATCGACTGTTGTGGTTGCCACAGCTCCGCACAAGTACCCAAATCAATCATTTCACCAGAGGCCAGTAACGATGCATACTGGCTATAAATATAACGCTGCATCTGCCACGGATGCACCGCCATAATGAGATAATCACCATGCTTATCCGTCGGTAACCGTGTCATGAGCGCATCATAAGAGGCTGGCGATAGCGTATCGGTAAGCAACACGGCCTGATCCAGCCCGTCACGAAAGCCATGTTGCGCACATTCTCGATGTACTGCAATGTAATGCAAGACAAAAGCATTCCCGTATTCAGGCGCATACTGCTGACTCTCTAGCTTTCCCCACCCTAAACGGCCTTTATTGGCAAGGAACTTGGGATGGGCATCCAAATAAGGCTGACGATCGGTTTCTGATAGCGCCACCAACTTATCGGCTGGCATCGCATCTAACATCGCAAGATGCTGCTGCTCGGCGGCGAGGGTTGCCTGTAGCTCTTCGATAAAGCCACCGAGGTGCAGAGGTCCATCTTGATCACAGGTTGTAAATCCATCACCAGCGAAATAAGCGCAGGCTGTTGATTGTCATCACGTGACACACTGCCGATATCCACGATCACCATGCCCCAAATACTCATGGTGCCAGAAAACAGCCACTCTGCATCGGGTAGCGCCAACCTAAACTGTCGCCCTTCAAAGGGATCAACGGTAATGGCATTTTCAAAATGAAGCTCACTGATCGCTTTGGCGAGCAGTTTCTGATTGGCAGCTTGCCAATAATTCCCCTGCATTTCTTATGTCCTTTATGCGTTATTTTTCACCAAATTAGGTGAAATGTGGCAATTCAGTTATCAATGTATTGACATAAGGAGCAAAGATCAATAATCATAATGATATCCATTATCATTTGATATTGGACAAAGGTAGTGACTCAGATGTACTGCAGGGACGCAGCCTCACCTTACCCTGCAGCGTTGTGACGAATAAGGATAATTATGAACACCAAACAAGCAGTCCGCTTCTCACTTTCGCCACTGGCGTTCGTGATCAGCGCCCATCTCGCCCATGCCGCGCCTTCTGCGGCGAATACCGAAACCATCATTGTGACCGGCAGTAAAATTCAAACCACCATCGCCGATTCCGCCAGCACTAACTGGGTGATCACAAATGAAGAATTAACGCGTGAAATTCAAGGCGGTGAATCGTTAAAAGGTGCATTAGGTAAATTGATCCCAAGCTTTGACTTTGGCAGCACCAACGCACGCACCAATGCCTCACAGAATCTACGTGGCCGCAGCGCGCAGATCATGATTGATGGCGTGGCTCTGAATGCCGCTCGAACCATCAGCCGCCAACTTGACAGTATCGACCCCTTTAATGTTGCTCGTGTTGAGGTACTGTCGGGAGCAACCTCGATTTATGGCGCGGGTGCAACCGGCGGTATTATCAATATCATCACCAAACGAGGTGACGCTGGCGATGCACAGTTAGAGGTCCAGACAGGCGTCACCACTGGGTTTAATAACAGTGACGATCTCACCAAGAAAGCCGCGGTTGCGGTATCCGGCGGTAGTGAGACCTTGCAAGGGCGCTTGTCAGTGGCGTATGAAGGCAAAGGCGCCGCCTACGACGGCAATGGCGACCCTATCCTGCCCGATGTGACTCAAACCGATACCCAATTCAATGACAGCATCGATGTGATGGGCAGCGTAGATTACCGCCCAGATGACGAACAGCATCTTTCCCTAACCGCGCAATACTATGATAGTCAGCAAGACAGTGACTACGGGGTCTGGTTTGAAGATACTACCGATTTAAAAAGTGACGTTGAGCGCCGTAAAGGACTCAAACTTGATGAACAGCCATTCACTGAACGTTTGATGCTCAACACCCAATATAGCCATGCAAATGTGCTAAATCATGCCTTGCTCGCGCAAGCCTATTATCGGGAAGAAACGTTCGGCTATTTCCCATTTCCACGCAACGGCTTATTTAGCGGCTCAGAGCAAAGCAACGATGTTTATGGCTTAAAAGTCTTACTGGAGAAAGACTGGCATAACCTCACACTTAGCTACGGGTTGGATTACAGCAAGGAAGAGTTCCGCGCCAAGCAATACGTCTATGATTCAACAACCAGTGCTACAAGTCATGGCTTAGAGTTTGAGAAAAAGGGTACGATCGGTCGTTATCCTGACTTTGACACTCAAAATGCCGGCGTATTTGCTCAAGCAGATTGGGCCGTTAACGAGAAGCTAAATGCCTTTGCCGGATTGCGCTACCAGTACACTAAATACAAAGGCAGTGACTTTATCGGCTTTACCCGGCAGGCTTATATTCTGCTCGGCGTATTGCCAAATGCGGATGCCATCCCAGGCGGCACTACGGACAAGGATATTTGGCTCGCGAATGCGGGGCTCAAGTATGACCTGACAGAGAACCAACAAGTTTGGGCTAACTTTAGCCAAGGCTTTAATATGCCGGACCCAGGAAAATTCTACGGAAAAGGCAAGTATTCAGGTGGCACCCTCACCAATAGCGTGAGTGTTCAAAACACCGAATTGGATGGGGTAAAAACCAACTCCTTTGAGCTGGGCTGGCGAACTCAGCAACAAGATTACAATGCACAAGTCGCCGCCTACTACTCGATTTCGGATAAGTCTTACAAATACAACAGCGATCTCGATGTCACGTTAGATAGCGATAAACAGCGTATTTACGGCATTGAAGGACAGATCAAGTACTACTTGACCGATACGTGGTATAGCCGTGCAAAGGGCCACCTCGTGCAAAGCGAAATCAAAAATAATGGAAGTTGGGATGAGCTGAGTATCTACAATGCCAGCCTCTACCGCGATGGCGGCAGTGGGTTACGATAACTTCGATTGGGCACAGAGCTCAACCTACAGCACGTTGGCAATCTGTCTGACGAAGATGGCGATAGACTCGAAGGCTATGAGCTTGTCGGCCTCAATGGGTACTACACCTTGCCGGTGGGCCAACTTAACTTCGGTATCCAAAACCTGTTTGATAAAGACTACCAAACCATTTGGAGCCAAAAGGCTCAGAAAGTCTATAACGGCCTTGCTAGCCCTAAAATGTTTGACTACGCCGGCGTTGGCCGCACCTTTAGCTTAAGCTACAGCGCCACGTTCTAGTCGTATTACCATTCGCGCCCAGCCCTCGCTGGGCGCCTTTTCTCCTAATGTGTTTAACCCGTCTTTGCACGAGAACACTGCCCCAGTAAGCCCGTGTCTGTAAGGAGTTGTCATGACACACCCTCTAAGTTTGAATGCGTTTTTCAATGCGTTATTTGTCGAACATCCGCATACGCATGTGATAAAGGGTCAGCCCGATCATGCCTGTTTTCCGTGCCAATACGGTTCACTGCTACTACCTCTCACCTACACCTCAGCAGCTGGGCGTCATCGCTATCAAGGTGACATATTGTGGCAATCTGACGAGGGAGATGTCACACCCACGACCTTTGCCGATGCGGTCCATCGCATTGCAGAATCGGTACCTGAAGTCAGTGGCGAGCATCTCGACCGCTTTGCATCGCGTGTAAGCCAATCTGACGCCTATGTGCAGAGAGCTGAAGCACACTGGCAACACAGGTTCGACGACCGCTGGCCACAGCGTTTTATCGAATCGGAACAGTCTCTGACCGGCGGGCATAGCATGCACCCGGCTCCAAAGAGCAATGAACCGCTGACGCCTGAACAGCAAGAGGCGTATTTACCCGAATTTGCGCAGTCATTTGCGATTGAATGGTTTGCCGTGGCGCCGGGACAATGGACAGGCGAAGGGGTAAATCACGATGTGCTCGACACCTTGCAGGCATTGTTTGTGGATAGCGTGGGCTTAACCCATGCGGCCAATTTGCCGCAAGGCTGGCTCCCCTTGCCCATGCACCCGTTACAAGCGCAGGCGTGGCGTGATAGTAATGACGCAAAGACACTGAAAGACAGCGTGATTGATTTAGCCTTGACCAGTAGCGGCTGGTTGGCCACCTCATCGTCACGCGCCATTTATCATCCCGACCATCCGTGGATGTTAAAAGTCTCACTGCCTGTCAAGCTCACTAACTCAGTACGGCTATTGACCGCCACCGAAGCCAAGCGTGGTTCATTGCTAAGCAAAATGCTGAACTCGGGCCCCGGACAAACCTTACAGCAGCGCACCCCCACCACCACCTTTATCGAAGAACCGATCTGGTGCACCATTGTGTCCGCGCAAGGCGAGTCCTTATCACTGCCTTTGGTGAGCTTGCGCGACAATATTTTTTCCCGCCAGGCCGATCAAGATGTGCATCTGCTCGCCAGTATCAATCAGCCGCATGTGCAAGGCAGTCAAATTGGCGCGTTAATCGCACAAGCCGCGCAGCATCATCAGTGGTCACAGCCCGAAGCCGCACACCATTGGTTAGCGGCTTTCTTACACCATGTCCTGTATCCACTGTGTTTGGCTCGCAGTGATTACGGTATTTTATTGCTTGCTCATCAGCAAAATATCTTGCTACGCACGGAGCAAGGCTTGCCTTGTGCCATGATGTACTGAGACTGCCAAGGCA
>NZ_AQOD01000069.1 GCF_000513715.1 Salinivibrio socompensis S35 | reverse complement strand
TGTCTGATTATTGATTTTGGTGAAACCATTTGATCATATGACAAGGTGTGCATCTACCTTAAATTGATGATTTTTATCTAAATCATCAGGGGATTCCTCAGCACTTAGTGCGTGTAGCTCCGATTGATTAAACGTTTCCTAGCAGCAATAGGTGGCAACAATAGTGAGCCAGTTTGTTGTTCCCTAAATAGCGATGAAACAGAAGACAGGCTAATCAGCGTACCTATCCCTCAATTCGTTATGGTTAGCTTTGCAAAAATTTTTTTCGAGCGTATTGAAATCTATTGGCGCGACCCTATATAGGTAATGAGGCGATGCCATTGGGTCGCCGGGGGCTTGTCCGCAACGGAAAGCCGTTAAATTGAATTTTATAACAGCCTGACGGTTGCCGGCAAAAAAGCCGAACGAAACCAGAACACTAAGTTCTTATACCAAGGCATTGCTGAACGAGACTTCGAACGCAAGTTCCACCTCGACGATCATATTAAAGTGATGGGGGCGGAAATGGAAAACGGTATGCTGCATATTGATTTAGTGCGTGAGGTGCCTGAAGAAGAAAAACCTCGCCGTATCGAAATTGGTGGTAGCCGTATGCTAGAAAATGCGAAATAAGTGTCATTGCTGCATTAAGTACCACAGTTATATTTAAGTCAATTAGCCAATCGTGACGTGACAAAGAGGGCAGCCAACGCTGCCCTTTTTAATGAGTGTTGGCATGGATTAAATCTGTAAGAAATGCGTCTGTGGTTTGCCAGCCTCTTAGGCTGTTTCGGTCCTTCTTGGGCTGACAAGTCCTGATGGATGTTTCACGTGGAACAGTGCTACAAGAGCTCGGTAAGTGTTCCACGTGAAACAGTGTTAGCCTTCTTGGTAGGCTCGGACGACTTCTTCGCCAATAACCTCTATGCCTCTTTGCATGGTATCGTCGTCTTGGACGTAGTTCATGCGAATACATTGTCTCGCATGAGGCCAATCTTTACTTTCAACACCAATAAAGAAATATTCGCCTGGCACTACAAGCACACCACGGGCTTTTAGTCGTTGGTACAGTGTTTGGGTAGAAATGGGTAAGTCCTTAAACCACAACCATAAGAATATTGCTCCTTCGGGTTTATGTACTCGAACCCGATCATCATTAATGGTGTCTAGAACTATCTCTAAAGTCCGTTGCGACTTTCGCTGGTAGAAGGGGCGAACCACATCTTTGCTCAATCGTAATAGATCGCCTCGCTCTATCATTGCTAATGCCATTGCTGGGCCAACGCTGTTGGGGGATAGGCTGACAATGCCGTTGATGTTCGACATTGCCTGAATGACTGACTCATTAGCGATCACTATGCCACAGCGTACGCCCGGCAAACCGAGCTTACTAAGGCTAGAGCAAAGGATAGTGTTGTCGTTCCAAAAGGGGGCAACCTCTTCAAAGATAATATCAGGGAAGGGTGTGCCGTAGGCGTTATCGATAATTAACGGAATGTTGTTGTCCCGCGCAAGCTTATCGAGCTGCTGAATCTCACTATCTGTCAGTACATTACCGGTTGGGTTCGTTGGTCGAGAGGCACAGATAGCACCAATGCTGTCATCAATGGTTAAGCGGCTAAAGTCGACATGATATTTGAATTGCCGGTTATCTAACAGTTCAACATCAGGACGATAGCTGACAAATATATCGTCGTTGATCCCTGCATCGCCATAACCAATGTACTCAGGGGCCAGAGGGAGCAAGATTTTCTTGTGGCTCCCATCTGAATAACGTCCTGCTAATAGGTTGAACAGATAAAAGAATGCACTTTGGCTACCATTGGTCAGCATGATGTTTTTGCTGGAAAGTTGCCAGCCGTAGGTTTTATTAAGCAGCTCTGCGAGAGCATTGAGTAGCGTGGATTTTCCTTGGGGGCCATCATAGTTCGCCATTGAGTGAACGAGGCTACCATCATCGAGCATCGATTGGCTCAGTGTCTTAAAGTATTCGAGCATTTCCGGGATTGCCGCTGGATTGCCGCCTCCGAGCATAATGGCATCTCGGTTACGTAAACCCTCATTAAGATCGTCCATTAATTGGGTGATACCCGAATGATGCGCGAGTTTTTCGCCAAAGTGAGTGACTTCCATGATTACTGCCTTTAAGGTTCTGCTTCGTTGTTGTGGTTAAGTTGCAATCAACATACAACAATTCTTTGGGAAAAAGAAAGCGTTGCTAGGGGGTTATCTAATACTCATTACGTAGGGCTGTTGACAAGGGTTGTTACGTTATCGGTACACTTTTGCTTAGATAGTGAATGGAAAAATGTACTGAGTGCAAAGCGTCCATCGTGTTTTCAAACCTAATGTTCCACGTGAAACATACTTAAGTAAGGCGCAGTAGAGTGTAGAGTAAGGAGAAGAGAAACAGGCTTCTGATCTGGCTGTACTGAGTGGTTATACGGTGACGTCACTGGGTCATAAAATGGGGTTATTAAAAAGCCCGTCAGTGCGGGGCTGGGTGACGCATTCTATTTGTTTACTTTTGCAGTACCGAGATATCTGCCACATTTAGGAACTGCTCCCGGATAAGGTGAAGCATCGCGAGGCGGTTGGCTTTTAGTGCTGGGTCATCGGCCATGACCATTACGTTATCAAAGAAGGTATCTACAGGCGCTCGTAATTTTGCTAGCTCTGTTAATGCACTTTGATAGTCACTATCAGCAAACATCGGCGTGACGACGGCCACTTTTGCTTCTACCGCTGCTGCTAGAGCTTTTTCCGCGTCTTCTTGCAGCAAACTGCTATCGATCGTACCGGGTAATTCGCCCTCGAATTTGGCCAGGATGTTACCGACACGCTTATTCGCGGCGGCGAGTGCTTCCGCTTCTTCCAAACTGCGGAAGTGGGATACGGCTTTCACGCGGCTATCGAAATCGGCTGGCTTGGTTGGCCGGCGGGCTAACACTGCTTGGATAATATCCACGCTATAGCCCATATCTTGATACCAGCTACGGAATCGGCCCAGCATAAAGTCTAAAACATTCGCTTCGACGTCTTTTTGAGTCAGACGATCATCGTACTGGGCTTTGGCGTCGTGAATAAGATCGACTAAATCGAGCTGGTAGCCATTCTCAACAATGATACGTAGTACCCCAAGAGCCGCCCGGCGAAGGGCAAACGGGTCGCTGCCTTTCGGCGCCTGACCAATACCGAAAATACCCACGATGCTATCCATCTTGTCGGCCATGGCGACGGCTGACGATACCGGTGTAGTGGGTAGCTTGTCGCCGGCAAAGCGCGGCCAGTACTGCTCATTAAGTGCAAGGGCAACGGCTTCTGGCTCGCCATCATGGCGTGCGTAGTGCATACCCATCACACCTTGGGTTTCAGTGAACTCAAAGACCATAGAGGTCATCAGATCACACTTGGCTAGCTGTCCTGCACGTTCTGTATGCGCTTTGTCGGCGCCAATACGGTCGGCAATTTGGCTGGCTAAGGCGGTGATGCGATCGGTTTTATCTTTGATGGTACCTAACTGCTTTTGGAAGACCGCGCTATCAAGCTCTGGTAAGCGATCAATTAGTGGGCGTTTACGGTCGGTATTAAAGAAAAATTCGGCATCGGCGAGGCGAGGGCGCACGACTTTTTCGTTCCCTGAGATCACTTGGGTAGGATCTTTCGATTCAATGTTAGAAACAAAGATAAACTTGGGTAGCAGCTCGCCATTCGTATCATAGACTGGGAAGTACTTTTGGTCGCCTTTCATGGTATATACCAAGGCTTCAGACGGGACGTTGAGGTATTTGTTCTCAAAAGAGGCCGTCAGTACCACGGGCCATTCTACCAGAGAAGTCACTTCCTCTACTAAGTCATCGTCAAGCTCGGCCACCCCACCCACGGCATCAGAGGCTGCTTTGGCGTCTTTAATAATCAGGGCTTTACGCTTTTCATAATCGGCCATGACCTTGCCTTCACGCTCAAGACGCTCAGGGTATTGGTCTGCATTGTCCAGGGTTAAACTCGGCTCACCCATGAAGCGGTGACCACGAATCACACGATCGGACGCAACGCCCAAAATCGTACCTTCGATCAAGCGGTCCCCGAATAGCATGACCAAGGTTTTTACTGGGCGAATAAACTGAGTGTCTTTGTCACCCCAGCGCATGGGTTTAGGAATAGGCAGCTTGCTTAGCGCGTGATCGGCCAGTACGGGCAGAAGGGTGTCGATCGCTTGGCCGGGTACATGTTGACGATAAAGTAACCATTCACCTTTATCGGTTTTTAAGCGTTCAGCCTCGCTCACATCAATACCATTACCGCGCGCCCAACCCATGGCAGCTTTAGTCGGATTACCGTCAGTGTCAAAGGCGGCGCTCACTGCGGGCCCGCGCTTTTCTACCACCTTGTCGGGTTGACGATCGTTTAAGGCGGTGACTTTTAATGCCAAGCGGCGAGGCGATGCATACCAAGTAATACCTTGGTGACTGAGATCTGCTTCTTTTAGTTGCGCTTCAAACTGATTTGCGAAGGCCTCTGCCAAAGTACGTAATGCTGTGGGTGGTAATTCTTCTGTACCTAGCTCTATCAGGAAATTTTGCGTTGCCATGATGCTCCCTTATTGAGTGTGGCGGCACATGGGGAAGCCCAGTGCTTCGCGAGATGCGTAGTACGCTTCGGCGACACGTTTGGTCAGTGTTCGAATGCGCAGAATATAGCGTTGGCGTTCGGTTACTGAAATAGCTTTACGCGCATCCAGCAGGTTGAACGCGTGGCCAGCCTTTAGGATCTGCTCATAGGCAGGCAAGGGGAGCGGCTGCTCGAGATCCAATAGCTTAGTACTTTCGGCCTCGCACTGATCAAAGTAGCGGAACAGAAAATCAACATCAGCATGTTCAAAGTTGTAGGTCGACTGCTCCACCTCGTTTTGATGGAAGATATCGCCGTAGGTCACTTTGCCAAACGGGCCATCGGTCCAGATTAAGTCATAGACAGAGTCGACTTCTTGGATGTACATGGCCAGGCGCTCGATACCATAAGTGATTTCGCCAGTAACGGGTTTACATTCAAGACCACCCACTTGCTGGAAGTAGGTAAACTGGGTAATTTCCATTCCGTTGAGCCACACTTCCCAGCCTAAACCCCACGCACCCAGTGTTGGGTTTTCCCAGTTATCTTCGACAAAGCGGATGTCGTGAACTTCGGGATCAATACCAAGCACACGCAGAGAGCCTAAATAGAGCTCCTGAATATTGTCGGGCGATGGTTTAAGAATGGTTTGAAATTGGTAATAGTGCTGCAAACGGTTTGGGTTCTCACCATAGCGACCATCGGTAGGACGACGAGAAGGTTGAACGTAAGCAGCTGCGATCGGTTCTGGCCCAAGTGCACGCAAGCATGTCATAGGGTGGGAGGTTCCCGCCCCCACTTCCATGTCTAGCGGCTGAACAATGGTACAGCCTTGCTGGGCCCAATAATCCTGCAGCGCGAGGATCATACCCTGAAAGGTTTTGATATCGAATTTATGCATTGTCAGGTTCGCGCGAGTTGATGAATGGAGAAAATAGCTAACAATTATAACTCGCAGCGCGCCTAAGCAGTAGGGGGCTGGCGGATTTTTGTGCGTCTTTAACAGACTTATCGATATGGCGGTGATGAGGATGAATAGACGTTGCCAAACGATTGTTCAAATCGTAAACTATCGCCGTCTTGGGGAGTAGTCGACCACTGCATAGTCAGTGGGGCAATCATCAACATAGTTGAAGCAAAATCTTCATGGTGATTGCAAGCCTGCCTTTATGGTGCTCTGGGCTTGACGAGACCAACGACAATCGCACGAACCGGGGTGGGGCGTGTGTGTTGTCGTGGTTGAATCATAATAATCCCTGCCCCAGATGAGCATTGTCATGAGCGTTCTTGCTATTTCTATTTCCACTGTTACCTTGGCGGAAATAGGGGATAAAACCCAGTTACTATCTTTGGCGTTGGCAACCCGTTTTCGTAAACCTGCAGTAATTGTGAGTGCTATCTTATTGGCCACTCTGGTTAATCATGCGATCGCCGCCTGGCTCGGTGTCGTGGCTGCAGATTTTCTGACAGATACTGTCTTACACGTTATTTTGATTCTCAGCTTTAGTGTGATGGCGGTATGGATGCTGATCCCGGATAAACTCGAGGATGAAGGCATTCATGGAAAGAGTGCGTTTTGGGCCAGTTTTACCGCTTTTTTTGTTGCTGAAATTGGGGATAAAACCCAACTAGCGACTACGGCCTTAGGGGCTCAGTTTAATGACGCGTTGTGGCTTGTGGTGATTGGCTCAACCATTGGCATGTTGCTCGCCAATGTCCCGGTCGTGCTGGCTGGCGATAAAATCCAGCGCCACGTGCCTTTGGCCGCGGTTCGTGCGCTGGCGGCAGCGATGTTTGCGGCGCTAGCGGTATTGGATACCTGGTACTTATTAAGTTAAATCGGTACCGTCATGAGTTTTAAAGGGTTGGCATTATGCCAGCCTTTTTTGATCATGAACTGAAAGGGTGGCTGATCAATTTTAGATGCCATTAAGGTGTGATCCATAAAACGACAAAAACTCGGGATATCTCTTGTGGTTGAAGGATCATCAGCGGTAACCAGCAACGTTTCGCCTGATACCATATGGCGAATGTGTTTACGCACCATCATCACAGGCTCTGGGCAGCGTAACCCAATGGCATCAAGCTGATGATCCGCACGGTCAAAAAGCGTCGTCATGTCGGTGTCCTCAAAAAATGTCGAGTTGATCATACTTACGAGGCAGAATTATTCAAATAGGGTTGTAGTTGTAAATATATTGTGTAGATTAATTAAAAAGTCGTTAACGAATGGCGGATGGCATGAGGAAAGCAAGCAGGCAACAATTTGGTTTCACTTATGGCGACCGTATATTGACCTACACAGGATTAAGCGCTCTTGCCTTTCTGGGCCTAGCGCATAGTCAGGAACACTCTCTTTTGGCGACCTTAGCCTTGTTAGTGTCTGCGCTGGGTTTATTGGTGGAAGCATTAACCACTCAGCCAACAGACTCGTCGGAAGGTTAGCTTACTCACTTAACTGCTACACTCACTCCCCAGTTTTCTTGGGCTTCCCCGCTTTCGCAGCGGGATTTTTTTGCCTGTGATTCAGGGAAAATCAGAGACGGACAAAAAGGCCAATATCTTGTTGGGTATTGGCCCTGTATTATCTCGTTAGTCTTGCTTGGTGATATCAATGACCACGCGGCCTTTTACCTCACCGTTCATGATTTTGTCGGCATACGCTGGCGTTTGGGCAAGCGCGATGGTGTGGCATGCTTGTTTAAAGTAGCTGGCTGGTAACAGTTTGGTCAGTGACTGCCATGCCGCTAGTCGCTGCGTTGTCGGGCAAGACACGGAGTCCACCCCTTGCAAGCGTACATTGCGCAAGATGAATGGCATCACGGTGCAGGAAGATCAAAACCACCCGCAAGGCCACATGCCGCGACGGTGCCACCGTACTGAATTTGAGAAAGAACATTGGCGAGCATTTGACTGCCGACCGTATCAATCGCGCCAGCCCATTGTTGTTTATCGAGTGGGCGTCCAGGTGCGCTAAATACATCGCGCGATAAAACTTCTTCAGCACCAAGCTTTTCAAGCCAAGCTTGGTTCGTTTCGCGGCGACCAGTGACCGCACTGACGCGATAACCCAATGCATGCAACAAGGTCACGGCGACAGATCCAACGCCACCACTGGCGCCCGTCACCAATACCTTGCCGTTTTCTGGTTTAACGCCTCCGTCAATCAAGGCTTGTACGCACAGCATGGCGGTCAACCCAGCGGTGCCAACCATCATTGCTTGCTGTTCAGTGAGTCCGTCTGGTAAGGGAACGAGCCAGTCACCGTTAACGCGCGCTTTTTCGGCCATTCCGCCCCAGTGTCCTTCACCGACGCCCCAGCCAGTAAGCACCACTTTATCTCCGGGCTGATAGTCAGGGTGCTGGCTGTCGGCAACGGTTCCCGCAAAATCAATACCTGGCACCATTGGAAACTGACGCACAATTTTTCCCTTGCCAGTAATGGCGAGGCCATCTTTGTAATTGAGGGAACTAAAGTCGATGTTGACGGTGACATTGCCATCAGGGAGAGCACTCTCATCTAAGGCAGTGACGTTGGCGAGGGTTTTTTTGTCGTGTTGTTCGAGGACAAGCGCGTTAAACATGGCATTCTCCCAGTTGGAATAAGTGAGCGGCCATACTAGGCCGAGCGAGTAAGCGACCACTTGCGTTACATCAATCACTATGCGATTGAACGCCGTTAGACGCAACCCAAAAAAAAGAGCGGCTGACGCCGCTCTTTAATTGTCGAAGGATAGCATTTAGACGCGTTCGAACACGGTCGCAATCCCTTGTCCTAAACCAATACACATAGTGGCCAGACCCAAGGTGGCATCTTGACGTTCCATTTGATGTAACAAGGTGGTCGAGATGCGTGCCCCTGAACAGCCTAATGGGTGACCCAGTGCAATGGCACCACCATTGAGGTTCACCTTTTCATCGACCTTATCCATCAGGCCGAGATCTTTGACGCAAGGGAGAGATTGCGCTGCAAATGCTTCGTTGAGCTCGACAAGATCAATATCATCGATGTTCAATCCAGCGCGCTTCAGTGCTTTTTTGGTAGCTGGCACAGGGCCATAACCCATAATGGATGGGTCACAGCCGGCGACGCTCATCGAACGAATACGCGCCCGGATGGGGAGTCCCAGTGATTTTGCTTTTTCTTCGCTCATCACTAGCATGGCGGATGCACCGTCTGACAGAGCTGACGATGTGCCCGCGGTGACGGTACCGGTTGCCGGATCAAAGGCGGGGCGCAGACTGGCTAGGCTTTCAACCGTGGTCTCCGGACGAATCACTTCATCATCTTCAACCAGTGTCAGTAGCCCGTTCGCATCATGTCCTTCGATTGGGGCAATCTCTTCTCTAAAACGGCCTTCTACGGTCGCAGCGTGGGCACGTGCATGAGAGCGCGCAGCAAACTCATCTTGCATTTGACGGCTAATACCGTGCATGCGACCGAGCATTTCAGCCGTTAGCCCCATCATGCCAGCTGCTTTAGCCACCGATTTAGATAGGCCAGGATGGAAGTCGACGCCATGGTTCATCGGGACGTGCCCCATATGCTCGACACCACCAATCAAAAAGGTGTCGCCATCGCCAACCATGATGGCGCGGGCCGCATCATGGAGGGCTTGCATCGACGAGCCACACAAGCGGTTCACGGTGGTCGCGCCAACGGTGTGTGGAATGCCGGCTAATAACGCGGCATTGCGCGCAATATTAAAGCCTTGCTCTAGCGTTTGCTGGACACAGCCCCAGTAAATATCTTCAATGGCGCTGCTTTCGACGGCTGGGTTACGTGCCAGTAAGGATTTCATCAAGTGCGCTGATAAATCCTCTGCGCGCACATTGCGAAAGACACCGCCCTTGGAGCGGCCCATTGGGGTACGAATACAGTCAACGATCACTACATTGTTCATTGTTCTCTCCTTAAACTTAGGCTGATTGCGTTGCGTTGACCGGGGTCATATCAAAGTAAGCCTGTTTATCGCCGGCACGACGTCTCATATCCGCTGGGACATGATATAAGGCGCCGAGGTCAGAGAATTTGTCTGCCATTGCGACATAGTTATCAACACCCAGGGTATCAACATAACGGAAAGCGCCCCCTCGGAATGGTGGGAAGCCAATGCCATATACCAAGGCGATATCTGCTTCAGCAGGAGAGGCGATAATGTTTTCTTCGAGACAACGTGCCACTTCGTTGATCATCGGCACCATCATACGAGCAATAATATCTTCATCACTGATATCTGATTGGTTGCCCTCAATCACAGGGGCAAGTAACGCGGGTACAGCGTCATCGGCTTCTTTTTTTGGTTTGCCTTTTTTGTCGACAGAATAGAGATAGAAACCTTTGCCGTTCTTTTGACCGAAACGTTCGGCCTCGAACATCACATCAATCGCATCCCGACCTGATTTACTCATGCGATCCGGAAAGCCTTCTGCCATAACGGCTTGCGCGTGGTGCGCGGTATCGATACCAACCACGTCGAGTAAGTAGGCAGGACCCATTGGCCAGCCGAACTGTTTTTCCATGATTTTATCAATGCGTTGGAAATCCACGCCGTCACGAAGAAGAAGGCTAAAGGCATGGAAATAGGGGAACAGTACACGGTTGACAAAAAACCGGGACAGTCATTGACGACGACCGGTGATTTGCCCATTTTCGCCGCATAGGCAACCACTCGGGCAATGGTCTTATCAGAGGTTTTTTCGCCTCGGATCACCTCTACCAACGGCATGCGATGGACGGGGTTAAAGAAATGCATGCCACAGAAGTTTTCTGGTCGCGTCAATGACTTGGCCAGGGTATTAATCGGGATCGTGGACGTATTCGATGCAATCACTGCATCATCGCTTACTTGCGCTTCCACTTCTTTGAGAACACTGGCTTTGACTTTAGGATTCTCCACCACCGCCTCAACAACCACATCGCTGTGTTCAATCCCGGCATAGTTTAGGCTTGGTGTGATTGATGACAGCACCTGACCCATCTTAAAGCCATCGAGACGACCGCGCTCGAGTTGCTTATTCAGTAGCTTGGTCGCCTCTTTCATACCTAAATCCAGCGACGCTTGTGCGATGTCTTTCATCATCACAGGCACGCCTTTTAGGGCGGACTGGTAGGCGATCCCCCCGCCCATAATACCCGCACCTAGAACGGCACCACGCTGGGTATCTTTCCCTTGTTTAGCGGCTTTTTTCGCCTTGCCTTTGATCACTTGATCATTCAAGAAAATACCGACTAAGGCTTGAGCAACGTCGGTTTTCGCCAGTTTGACGAAGTAGCGATTTTCGACCTTAAGAGCTTCGTCGCGTGTCATGCCTGCGGCTTCTTCAATCGCGATAACTGCTGTCATCGGGGCGGGATAGTGCTTTCCAGCTACCTGTGCAACCATACCTTTGGCCATGGTAAAGCTCATAGCGGCTTCTGTGCGGTTTAGGCTAGTGGTTGTTTTTTCTGCTGACGACGGCGCTGCCAATCAATTTTTTCACTGATGGCCTGAGTTAGCATACTGATTGCCGCGTCACGAAGGTTATCTACTTCAACCACGGCATCCACTAATCCTTCTTTGAGTGCCGCTGCGGCGCGTTTTTCTTTACCAGCGGTAATAATTTCCATCGCCGTATCGGCACCCACTAAACGCGGTAAGCGCACGGTCCCGCCGAACCCAGCATGATGCCGAGTTTGGTTTCTGGCAGACCGATGCGAGCGTCAGAGCTTGCGACCCGCAAATCGGTAGCAAGAATACACTCGCAACCGCCCCCTAGGGCATGGCCATTGACGGCACTGATAGTCGGATAGGGGAGGTCTTCTAAACGATTGAAGATTGCGTTGGCTCGCGAGACCCAATCAGAAAGCTCTTGGTCGGGCTTGGCGAACAAACCGAGAAACTCGGTGATATCGGCGCCGACAATAAAGGCCGACTTTGCCGAAGTGAGCATGAGCCCTTAACATCATCACGGCCGGCTAAGGCATCGAGTGCTTGGTCTAAGCTTTCTAGCGTCGACAGATCGAGTTTGTTGACAGAACCCTGGCTGTCCAGTGTCAGTTCTACAATGCCGTTTTCTAATGCACGAACTGAGAGGTTATCTCCTTGGTAGATCATGGTTTTTCTCCACGTTGGCAGTACCATCCTGGTTGAATAGTATTCTGGTTAGACCAGATGCGTTCTAGTGTGGATCATTGTTATAATAAATGACAACTAAAAGTTAAACGAATGTTTAAAATATGTGGTGTGGGTTGTTTTTACAACGCGAGAGTCCCTTTAGAAGAAGCGGAGATATGATAAAGTGCAGGACAGAGACTCAAGGATTATACCACGATGCCGATTACGCCTTATGCGGTTCCTGCGGAAACGGTCAAGCACGAGCTTGAAATAAAAAAAAGCCGATTCATTACCTATCTTGCCCACACTCCGGGTGAGGAAGAAGCGAAGCAGTTCATTCAATCCTTGCGAGAGGCTTATCCTGATGCACGCCATCATTGCTGGGCATTCGTCGCTGGGCGGCCAGAATCATCGGTACAATGGGGCTGTGGTGACGATGGAGAACCTGCCGGTACCGCCGGGAAGCCGATGTTAGCGCAACTGTCGGGAGCAAAAGTCGGAGAGATCTGTGCCGTGGTAGTCCGCTATTTTGGTGGGATTAAGTTGGGAACCGGAGGCTTAGTAAAAGCATACGGCAGCAGTGTGCAACAAGCGTTAAGCTTACTAACAACCCGTGAGGTTGCTGTCACGGTTCCTTACACAATAAGCTGTGAATATAGTCACATTGATACAATTGAGTTGCTGCTTAAACAGTACCATGGCGTTCAGCTTGATGCCGCGTTCAGTCATAATGTGCAGCTTGCTGTCCGTGTCGATGCGCGATTTATCGATGAGTTTCTCGATGCGCTAAAAAATCAAACCCGTGGGCAGGCGCAAGCTTTCCCTATAGAGCATGAATTATTAACGTCAGGCACCTAGCCTGCTTTACGTGTAACGACGAGACGGCAGTAAAAGGCTGTCGCCGATAAGAGGGCCACGTCAGGCTATGCAATTTCGTTCCATTACCCGCATTGTCGGACTTCTGCTGGCCCTGTTCAGCACCACTATGCTCGCCCCCGCTCTGGTGGCTTTTATATACCGTGACGGTGCGGGGCTCCCTTTTGTTCTCACATTTTTCTTACTGCTTGCGGGTGGCGGATTACTTTGGTTTCCAAACCGTGATTACCGGCATGAACTTAAAGCGCGCGATGGCTTTTTAATTGTCGTGCTGTTTTGGACGGTCATCGGGAGTGCAGGTTCGTTGCCGTTTATGCTCTCTGAACAGCCTGATTTATCGGTCAGTGAGGCGTTTTTTGAATCCTTCTCTGGGCTGACTACCACTGGGGCGACCGTGATTGTTGGGCTGGATGAGTTACCCAAAGCCATTTTGTTTTATCGTCAGCTGCTTCAATGGCTCGGCGGGATGGGGATCATCGTATTAGCGGTCGCGATATTACCTGTACTCGGTATCGGGGGGATGCAGCTTTATCGAGCAGAAATCCCTGGGCCGGTTAAAGATACTAAAATGACCCCCAGGATAGCCGAGACTGCGAAAGTCCTTTGGTACATCTACCTGACGCTGACGGTAAGCTGTGCGCTAGCTTATTGGTTGGCCGGTATGTCAGCGTTTGATGCGATTGGGCATAGCTTTTCAACCGTCGCGATTGGTGGGTTTTCTACTCATGATGCCAGTATTGGCCATTTTGACAGCACAACGATCAATCTGATTACTGTTGTTTTTCTACTCATTTCTGCATGTAACTTTTCCCTTCACTTTGCTGCCTTTGCCAATAACGGGCTTAATCTAAAGTTTTACTTACGCGATCCTGAATTTCGTGCGTTTTTGCTTATTCAGCTATTACTATGGCTGGTGGTCTTTACCATGCTCAGTGGTCACCAGGTTTATAGCAGTTCAACTGAAACCTTCACCCAAGCATTATTCCAGTCGGTCTCGATCTCAACCACCGCGGGTTATACCACGACCACATTTGCACATTGGCCGCTGTTTTTACCTGTTTTGCTCTTATTTTCATCATTTATAGGGGGATGTGCGGGGTCGACAGGGGGCGGCATGAAGGTGATTCGTATTTTACTGCTTTCACTGCAGGGAACGCGTGAGCTTAAACGCTTGGTCCATCCTCGTGCGGTTTATACGATTAAGGTGGGCAACAAAGCCTTGCGCCAACAAGTCGTCGATGCGGTGTGGGGGTTTTTCTCCGCGTATGCATTGGTCTTTGTGATCTGTATGTTAGCGTTAATCGCGACCGGCATCGAAGAGCTGACTGCCTTTTCGGCTGTTGCGGCCACCCTTAATAATCTTGGTCCGGGGCTGGGCGAAGTGGCCTCTCATTTTGGTGGCATTAATGACACAGCGAAATGGGTACTGATCTTAGCCATGCTATTTGGTCGCTTAGAAATATTCACGTTACTGGTTTTATTTACCCCCACGTTTTGGCGTAGCTAAACAGGGGAAGGAGAAGCAATGAGCGACGCGACGCAGAAAGTGCTGCTGTTACACTCAAGTCGAGAAGGGCAAACTAAGAAGATTCTGCATTATATAGAGAGTCAGCTTGGTGAACGGGCGCAGTGTGAAGTGAAAGATCTCCATCAAGCGCCAACACTCGACCTTACCCAATATGATCGGGTGTTAATTGGGGCATCGATTCGCTATGGGCATTTTAATAAAAAGCTCTATCAATTTATCGATACGCACACCGAACAACTGAATCGCGTCAAAGCAGGCTTTTTTAGTGTCAATTTAACCGCGCGTAAACCTGGTAAAGATACCGCAGAAACCAGTGCCTACAGCCGTAAGTTTCTAGAAAAGTCGCCATGGACACCTGAGTTGCATGGCGTGTTCGCGGGGGCTCTTTATTATCCGCGTTATAAATGGTTCGATCGGATGATGATTCGTTTTATTATGCATATTACCGGTGGCGAAACGGATACGAGTAAGGAAGTGGAATATACCGATTGGCAAAAAGTGAAAGCATTTACTGAACAATTTGCCCAGTTTTAGCCCGTAGTGCTGATTATTTGACCGAACGGCGGCTTTTCACAAAAAAAGTCGCTTTCTCCTCTTGCTAAGGCGATCAACTTCTCTATAATGCGCCTCCATCGACACGGCAGGCAGCGCAAGCGCTCAGCGCCATGTCGGAGTAAAAAATCAAATAAAAATAAACGCTTGACGTGAGTTTTTAAAAGATTAAGATAGCCGTCCACTTAGCGCCAAGCGCTAGGGGAGTCAAAAAGACATTTTATTTCGGCCCTTAGGGTTTAAAATAAAAGATAAAATTTCTTCTTGACTTTGATGGTAAGGTGCGTAAGATACGCAGCCCTGACCAAGTGAAGCGAAGCTTCGTACAGTCAACGCTCTTTAACAATTTGACCTATGCAATCTGTGTGGGCACTCGTTGAGAATAGACAAAAAGATTTATTCGATACACTGAGTGACCAATACGATACAACTTTTATAGTTGTT
>NZ_AQOD01000068.1 GCF_000513715.1 Salinivibrio socompensis S35 | reverse complement strand
AATTACTGCGCCCGCAGCGGCAAAGTGGTTGAAGTCAATCGCGGAGCCAAACGTGTTCTTCAGTCTGTCGTCATTGAAGTCGATGGCAACGAGCAAGTTATCTTCAACAAGTACGAAGCGTCGCAATTAGCCTCGCTAGACCGTCAAGCCGTTGTTGATCAACTGGTTGAGTCTGGGATGTGGACTGCGCTCCGCACCCGTCCATTTAGCCGTTCTCCAGCGATTGATGCTGTCCCCGAAGCCGTTTTTGTTAACGCAATGGACACCAATCCGCTCGCCGCGGATCCTAAGGTGATCATCGATGAGCAAAAAGATGCCTTCGTGGCTGGTTTAGACGTCGTCTCGCGCCTCACGGACAAATCTGTCTTTGTGTGCAAAGTGGACGTTGAGCTTCCAACCAGCAAGCAATCCAATGTCGAACAACACGTTTTTGCTGGTCCTCACCCAGCAGGACTGGTTGGTACCCATATCCATCACTTGCGTTCTGTTAATATGGAAAAGCAAGTGTGGCATCTCAACTATCAAGATGTGATTGCGTTTGGGCATCTATTCCTAACCGGTGAAATCTATACTGATCGCGTTGTGTCTCTTGCCGGTCCAATGGTGAGTCAACCACGCCTGGTACGTACTCAGCTGGGTGCTAACTTGATGAGTTGGTCGAGGGCGGTATCATGACCGGTGAAAGCCGTGTGATTTCTGGCTCTGTGCTGTCTGGCACCAAAGCCACGGGCCCACATGCTATCTAGGTCGTTTCCATATGCAAGTCTCGGTGCTTCGCGAAGGTAACGAAAAAGAGTTGTTTGGTTGGCTATCACCCGGTAAAAATCGCTTCTCAGTGACGCGTGCTTATCTTGGCCATTTGTTTAAAGGTCAGCTTTTCAATTTAACCACTTCGACCAACGGCAGTGATCGTTCCATGGTGCCTATCGGTAATTATGAACGAGTGATGCCGCTAGATATCGAGCCAACTATGTTGTTGCGTGATATCTGTGCCGGCGATACAGATAGCATGCAACAGCTAGGCGCGCTGGAGTTAGATCCTGAAGATTTGGCCCTTTGTACGTTTGTCTGCCCAGGCAAGTACGAATTTGGTCCAATGCTCCGCGAGAGCCTGGAAAAAATTGAGAAGGAAGGGTAACAGATGAGCCTGAAAAACTTTTTAGAGCAAATCGAGCCACACTTTGAGCCAGGCGGTAAACACGAAAAGTGGTTTGCCTTGTATGAGGCGGTCGCGACCATTTTATACACACCGGGCATGGTGACCAAAGCTGGCGCGCATGTGCGTGACAGTATCGATTTGAAACGCATTATGATTATGGTGTGGCTTGCTGTGTTCCCAGCGATGTTCTGGGGGATGTACAATACAGGTAGCCAAGCTGTCATGGGTCTAATGGACTTGTATTCAGGCGATCAGCTTGCACAAGTCATTAGTGGAAACTGGCATTATTGGTTAACCGAGTCGATCGCGGGGCCGTTAGCGGCGGCAAGCTGGGGGACCAAAACCATTCTCGGTGCTACTTACTTCCTACCTATCTACGCCACCGTCTTTATTGTAGGTGGGTTTTGGGAAGTGCTTTTCTGCATCGTGCGTAAACACGAAGTGAACGAAGGTTTCTTTGTCACATCCATTTTGTTTGCCCTCATCGTGCCACCGACATTGCCATTATGGCAAGCCGCGCTCGGTATCACCTTTGGTGTGGTGGTCGCAAAAGAGATCTTTGGCGGAACGGGTCGTAACTTCTTGAACCCAGCATTGGCAGGTCGTGCGTTCTTGTTCTTTGCCTATCCAGCACAGATCTCGGGTGATTTGGTGTGGACCGCAGCCGATGGTTACTCAGGTGCAACCGCGCTAAGCCAATGGTATACCGGCGGCCAATCAGCACTGATGCACAATGTGAGTGGTCAAACCATGACGTGGATGGATGCCTTTATTGGTCGTATTCCTGGCTCGATCGGTGAAGTGTCCACGCTCGCTATCTTAATTGGTGGCGCGGCCCTGGTGTACATGCGGATCGCGTCTTGGCGCATCATATTGGGTACCTTTTTGGGCATGGCCGTTGCGGCGATCCTATTTAATCTGATGGGGTCAGATACCAACCCGATGTTCAGCATGCCGTTCTACTGGCACTTGGTGCTGGGTGGTTTTGCATTCGGTATGATGTTCATGGCAACAGACCCGGTATCTGCTGCGTTTACCAATAAAGCGAAATGGTGGTATGGCGCATTGATCGGGGCCATGGCAGTAATCATTCGTGTGGTAAACCCAGCATATCCAGAAGGTATGATGCTGGCGATCCTGTTCGCTAACCTGTTCGCACCTCTTTTTGATAACTTGGTGATTCAGGGCAACATCAAACGGAGACTGGCTCGTAATGGCAAGTAGTAACGATAGTATTAAGAAAACGCTGCTCGTTGTTATCGCGTTGAGCTTGGTGTGCTCAATCGTGGTATCTGGTGCAGCGGTGGCGTTGCGTCCTTTGCAGCAAATGAACGCAAAGCTAGACGTACAAAAAAATATCCTTTCAGTGGCAGGCGTCGATGTGGCGGGTGGTAAAAGCGCGATTAATGATGCTTTCAACAAGTACATCGAAGCGCGCTTAGTCAGCCTAGAAAAAGGCGACTATGTCAGCCCGGAAGCAGTGAATGTCGCTGACGCCGCTGATTATGATCAGCGTGCGGCAGCGAAAGATCCAAGCTTGTCGAAAAAGCTAAGTGGCGAAGAAAATGTGGCAGACATTGGCCGGCGAGCGAATGTTGCTAAAGTCTACTTAGTAAAAAATGATGCCGGTGATGTACAGCGACTCATTCTCCCCGTCAAAGGCTCAGGCCTTTGGAGTATGATGTACGCTTTCGTTGCGGTTGAACCGGATGGCAATACAGTTGCTGACATCGTTTACTACGAGCAAGGTGAAACTCCTGGCTTGGGTGGCGAAGTCGAAAACCCGAAATGGCGCGCAAAGTGGGACGGTAAGAAACTGTTCAACGAGCAAGGCGAGCCCGCAATTCGAGTCGTCAAAGGTGGAGCACCTGAAGGAAGTGAGCACGGCATTGACGCGCTTTCTGGTGCAACGCTGACCAGTAACGGTGTTCAGAATCAATTTAACTTCTGGCTAGGTAAACAGGGTTTTGGCCCATTCTTAGCAAAAGTTCGTGAGGGAGGCCTGACTAATGGCTGAAGCGAAAGAACTGAAGAAAAATCTGCTGTCACCGGTGTTAGACAACAACCCGATTGCTTTACAGGTTCTCGGGGTATGTTCAGCACTGGCGGTGACCACGCAGATGCAGACAGCCTTTGTGATGACACTGGCGGTGATGTTTGTAACCGCCATGTCTAATCTGTTCGTGTCGCTCATTCGCAACCACATCCCTAATAGTGTACGTATCATCGTCCAAATGGCGATCATCGCTTCATTGGTTATTGTGGTTGACGAAACGCTGAAAGCCTTTGTTTATGACATTTCTAAGCAGCTTTCGGTATTCGTGGGACTAATCATCACCAACTGTATCGTGATGGGGCGCGCAGAAGCGTATGCAATGAAGTCATCGCCATTGCCATCGTTTCTGGATGGTATCGGTAACGCGTTGGGTTATGGTTTTGTTCTGATGACAGTCGCTTTCTTCCGCGAGCTTCTTGGCTCTGGCTCTGTCTTTGGCGTATCAATCCTGCCAGTCGTGAGTGAAGGGGGTTGGTATCAGCCTAACGGCATGATGCTGTTGGCCCCTTCTGCATTCTTCCTCATCGGCTTTTTGATTTGGATTGTGCGTACCTTCAAACCAGAACAAGTTGAAGCGAAGGAGTAACAGCTCATGGAACATTATCTCAGCCTGCTGGTGCGCTCAATCTTTATTGAGAACATGGCACTGGCATTCTTCCTCGGTATGTGTACCTTCTTAGCGGTATCTAAGAAAGTAAAAACTGCCTTTGGGCTTGGTGTCGCTGTCGTTGTGGTATTGACGATTGCAGTCCCTGCGAACAATCTGGTTTACAACCTTATCTTGCGTGAAGATGCGTTGGTGAAAGGGGTAGATCTGAGCTTTCTAAACTTTGTGACCTTTATCGGTGTGATTGCTGCTTTGGTACAGATTTTGGAAATGGTACTCGATCGGTTCTTTCCGCCGCTCTATAACGCGCTAGGTATTTTTCTGCCGTTGATCACAGTGAACTGTGCCATCTTTGGTGGCGTATCATTCATGGTACAACGTGATTACAACTTCGCCGAGTCAGTGGTTTATGGCTTTGGCTCGGGGGTAGGCTGGATGTTAGCCATCGTCGCCTTGGCGGGGATCCGCGAGAAAATGAAGTATTCAGACGTGCCGCCTGCCCTGCGAGGATTGGGGATCACCTTTATCTCTGTAGGTCTGATGGCATTGGGCTTTATGTCTTTCTCTGGTGTGCAACTGTAAGCCGGGTAAACTACGAGGAAAGGAATAGTCAATGGACATTATTCTTGGTGTAGTGATGTTTACTCTGATTGTACTGGCGCTGGTTCTGGTGATTTTATTCGCCAAATCCAAGCTAGTACCAACCGGAGACATCACAATTGATATCAATGGCGATCCTGAAAAAGCGATCGTCACTCAGCCAGGCGGCAAGCTGCTTGGTGCACTAGCGGGCGCTGGTGTGTTTGTTTCTTCTGCCTGTGGTGGCGGTGGTTCATGCGGTCAATGTCGTGTGAAGATTAAAGAAGGCGGCGGTGATATTCTGCCGACCGAACTTGACCACATTACCAAAGGCGAAGCGCGTGAAGGTGAACGTCTGTCATGTCAAGTCGCTATTAAGCAAGACATGAAGATTGAGCTGCCAGAAGAGATCTTTGGGGTGAAAAAGTGGGATTGTGAAGTTATTTCTAATAATAACGAAGCCACGTTTATCAAAGAGTTGAAATTACGCATTCCTGATGGCGAGTCGGTCCCTTTCCGTGCCGGTGGTTATATTCAAATTGAAGCGCCACCCCATCATATTAAATACGCAGATTTTGATATTCCTGAGGAATACCGTGAGGATTGGGATAAGTTTAACCTTTTCCGTTACGAGTCTAAGGTAGATGAAGACATTATTCGTGCGTACTCGATGGCTAACTACCCAGAAGAAGAGGGTATTATTATGCTTAACGTACGTGTGGCCGCGCCACCACCGCGTAATCCAGACGTACCACCAGGCCAAATGTCCTCCTATATCTGGTCATTAAAACCGGGTGATAAGTGCACCATCTCTGGTCCGTTTGGTGAGTTCTTCGCCAAAGACACAGACGCGGAAATGGTCTTTATCGGCGGCGGTGCGGGTATGGCGCCAATGCGTTCACATATTTTTGATCAGCTTAAGCGTCTCCACACCGATCGTAAGATGACGTTCTGGTATGGCGCACGGTCCAAGCGTGAAATGTTCTATGTCGAAGATTTCGATATGCTCCAAGAGCAGAATGAAAACTTCAATTGGTACTGCGCCCTCTCTGACCCGCTACCCGATGATAATTGGGACGGTGATACTGGTTTCATCCACAATGTGCTTTATGAAAACTACCTGAAAGATCATGAGGCACCGGAAGATTGCGAGTATTACATGTGTGGGCCACCCATGATGAACGCTGCCGTGATTAGTTTGCTTAAAGACCTGGGTGTCGAAGACGAAAACATTATGTTGGATGATTTCGGTGGGTAAGCACTGATCGTTTGTCTGACCTTGTAATGGCTGGCCCCAGGGCCAGCATTTTACGTATAAACCTGATGTCGAAGGACACCACTATGAAGAAGTTTTGGTTACGCTGTGCAACAGTCGTTGCCGTGGTTGTTGGTCTTGTCGGTTGTGAGCGTTCCCCTGAGCTCGTGCATCTTTCGGGCGAAACCATGGGGACCTATTATTCGATCAAATATATCGCGACGGATGCCACGCCTTCGCAGGATGTTGTTCAAGCGGCTGTTGATCAGCGTTTAGAAACCGTCAACGATCAGATGTCGACTTACCGAAACGACTCCGAACTGAGCCAATTCAACCAGCATCAAGCCAACTCGCCTGTTACGGTCTCTCCAGCGACGGTGATGGTGATTAATGAAGCGATGCGATTGAATCAATTTACTCAAGGCGCGCTGGATGTCACCGTGGGGCCATTGGTTAACCTTTGGAGCTTTGGACCAGAAAAACGGCCTAAGAGCATTCCTAGTGACAAAGAAATAGCGTCACGGATGGCAAAGACAGGCTTAGAATATCTGAGTGTAGACGGGAACACCCTCACAAAAACCCACCCTGATTTGTATGTTGATTTATCAACCATTGCCAAAGGATACGGAGTGGATGTCGTTGCCAACTATCTTGGCGATTTAGGGCTCGATAACTATTTGGTTGAGATTGGCGGTGAGTTACAATTAAAGGGTGTCAACCAAGATCAAGTGCCATGGCGTATCGCGGTTGAGAAGCCGAGTGCGGGGTCGCAATCGGTACAAGAGATTATCGAGCCAGGTGATATGGCCGTCGCCACGTCTGGCGACTACCGTAATTACTTTGAAAGTGATGGCATGCGTTATTCGCATATTATCGATCCAGCGACAGGACGTCCGATTAATCATCACTTGGTGTCAGTGACCGTCCTCGATCCGTCGTGTATGACCGCCGATGGGCTAGCCACGGGTTTCATGGTGCTGGGTCCAGATAAAGCGATAGAATTAGCCAATCAGGCCAATATTCCCGCATTTATGGTAGTAAAAACAGACGATGGTTTTGAAGAAATCGCGTCAGAGGCGTTTCAGTCGTATTTAAAACGTTAGTGTCGCCGCGAGAGCACCACACTAAAAAAGCATGCATAGTGCGTGTCATTTCCTTAAGGTGCCCGATGGCGCCTGAGTACCATGATAAATAATAGGTGAGCAATTATGTCAGTCTTTCTTATCACCTTCGCTGTTTTTCTCCTTGTCATTGCCGGTATGGCAATCGGTTATATCGTCCAGCAAAAAACCATCAGTGGTAGCTGTGGTGGTTTAGGGGCGATTGGCATCGAAAAAGAGTGTGACTGCCCAGAACCGTGCGATGCACGTAAAAAACGCGAAGCACGGGCGGAAAAAACGCGTGAGTGGAAAAAAAACCAAATTATCTAAGCCGTAGTATTTTGCCTATGCGTAATCCCTTAAGGCGCGTGGCAGATACGTCGTCGTGAACTCATAAAAAGGCCGGGCCATGAGCAGAAAAATTATTCATATTGATATGGATTGTTTTTATGCTGCGGTAGAAATGCGCGACAATCCGGCCTTACAGTCGATTCCTTTGGCCATTGGTGGCTCTGCCAATGGACGTGGTGTGATTGCGACCTGTAATTATCCGGCGCGGCGGTTTGGGATACGATCTGCGATGGCCACCGCGCAAGCATTGAAGCTTTGCCCCGGCTTAACCGTGATGCGCGGCAACATGGCAAAATACCGTCGCATCTCCCAACAGTTGCATGCCATTTTTCATCGCTATACCGATACCATTGAACCGCTTTCCCTTGATGAGGCCTACCTTGATGTCACTGAGACTCAGTGTTATCAGAACTCTGCGACCTTAATTGCAGAAGCGATCCGGCGAAATATTCACGATGAGTTAGGGTTAACAGCCTCTGCGGGCGTGGCGCCAATTAAATTTGTCGCAAAAGTGGCGTCAGATAAAAACAAACCGGATGGCATTTGCGTGGTCTCCCCCGAGCAGGTTGATGACTTTGTTCGCGACCTCCCGTTACAGTCTATTCCTGGTGTCGGCCGAGTCACCTTGACCAAATTGCATGAATGGAACCTGTTTACTTGTCATGATATTCAAACCACTGATCAATCAACACTTATCCGACGATTTGGCAAATTTGGGGCGGTGTTATGGCAACGCGCTCATGGCATTGATCGGCGTGAAGTGCAAGTTGAACGTATACGTAAATCCGTTGGGGTAGAAAAAACCTTGTCTGAGGATCTTGATCAGCTTGATGCCTGTTTGCCCTGGATTGATCGCTTATACGATGAGTTACTGATTCAATTAGATAAAGCCGATGCGGGGGGACGTATTTGTCGGCAAGGGATCAAGATGAAGTTTAATGATTTTCAAACGACGACAGTCGCCCATCGGTGTGAGTCCTTGGACCGCGCCTTGTTCGATACCCTATTACACGAAGCGTTTTACCGGGGTGAGGGGCGAGGTATTCGTTTGATTGGTTTATCGGTCGGGTTGGGGGACGATACCGCCCCCCAACTGAGTTTACTCGGTTAGGCGGTTTTAACTGGAATCGCTTTTAAAATAGCCTGCATTTGGTGCCAATAATGGCCAACGCTATCGATGTTCACTTTCTCATCCGGAGAATGCGGGAATTTGATTGTTGGACCAAATGAAATCATATCCATGTCGGGATAGGGTCGTTTAAATAGGCCACATTCTAGCCCAGCATGAATCACCATGATGTCAGGTTTACGTTGATAGATCCCTTCATATGTATCGCGGAAGATATGCATAATCTCTGAATCGGGATCTGGTTTCCAGCCTGGATAAGCGCCTGAAAACTCGATATTGACATTCGCCAAGCTTGCCAGCGATTGCAGCATACTTTGCACGCTTTCGCGGCCTGAATCGATCAACGAGCGGATCAAAAACAGGGCGGTAATTTTATCTTCCTCTGTATTGATTACGCCAAGGTTTAGCGATGTTTCTACCACACCAGGGACGTCATCACTCATTCTTACCACCCCGTTGGGGGCCGCATTTAACGCGGCTAATAAACGTGATTGCACAGCGCGTGTGAGGGGAGCAATCGGATTATCAGTCGATTCCATTACCAAGGTCACTTGATCTTCCAAGCGGCCCAATTCCTCTTGTAGTAGCGTTGCGAATTGATCAACCGCGGCAGACAGCACGTCTTTTTGCGATGCAGGTACGGCAATGTCGGCAAACGCTTCTCGGGGAATCGCATTGCGCAAGGTGCCACCACGTATTGCCAGCAGGTTCATATCAACGTCACCGAGATGGTGGCTCAGAAAACGGGCGAGTAGTTTATTGGCATTCGCTCGGCCGGTATGAATATCCACGCCTGAGTGACCCCCTTTTAACCCTTTAATGCCAATGGTAAAGCGTGCGAGGTCACCTTCTATCGCCTGTCGCTCGAGTGGAAAATGCATGCTGGCATCCACACCCCCCGCGCAGCCCATGTATACTTCCCCTTCTTGCTCGGAGTCCGTATTGAGCAAAATATCGCCGGTTAGCCAGTCTGCTTCCAGCCCAAACGCGCCATCCATACCCGCTTCTTCGTTGGTGGTGAGTAATACTTCAAGTGGGCCGTGTTCGATATCATCTGCATCGAGAACCGCGAGGCAGGAGGCCATCCCCATCCCATTATCCGCCCCTAATGTAGTGCCGTCGGCAGTGACCCAGTCTCCATCGACATAAGGACGAATCGGATCACGGGTAAAATCGTGATCGGTATTTTCATTTTTTTGCGGCACCATATCGAGGTGTGCTTGTAAAACCACGCCTTTACGGTTTTCCATGCCGGGCGTGGCTGGTTTACGAATAAACAGGTTACCCGCCTTATCTTGGCGAACCGCTAAACCGCGTCCTTTTGCCCAGTCGATAATAAATTGAGCTAACTGTGATTCATGATAAGAAGGGTGGGGGATAGCACAGATTTGGTCGAAAAATGCCCAAATAGGGCGCGGTGATAATTGACTGATATCAGACACGATAAACTCCATTATATTTTATGGTTGACCTTTTGTGCAGCAGGCCTCACTGAAATGGAAAAACAAACCCAAGCATATCACTGTCGGTATCATGGCAACAGACATGGAACAAAACACATAGTTGCCAGTTAAACTGGGCGATTTAACTGTAATTAAATTACACATATGAACTTTTTGTGACTCCTGTCACCTTAAAGCTTGTAAATAAATTACCTTTGGTATATTATCTAGACATTGGCAACATCGCTTGCCAGTTGTTCATGGAGTGAACCCGAGTATTCGCCTCCAAGGAACCGAGATAAATGTGAACAACATTGGTTTAAACTTGAGAGAGGTAAAAAATGGAAGGCATGGTATCGAGCTACTACTGGAATCAGCAGTCAGTCTACACCAAAGGTTTTACGTATCCGGCGTCGTTCGGGTACCGCAAGTAAGTTTTATGATTCCCCCGCTCTTACAGAGAGATTTCTGATCCAGAAAGCAAATGCTTTTATTCTGGCGCCACACAATGTGTGGCGTTTTTTTTAGCTATACGTTTAGCGATAAAAAAGCCCCTGCCTAGTTATATCGATGTTCTGTAAAATATTGTCCTTTTCCTTCCCCCTCATCGCGATTGATTGATTTTAGCGCTGGAAATTTTGGCTATCGATCGGTAAGATTTGCGCCAATTTTTAGCACGCAAACGTTTTCCTTTTGGTATCTAGCGATACATCACTTTTAGTTTGGGACAAAACCGATGTTAGAGCGTTTATTTCAACTCAAAGCCCACGGCACCGATCTTCGTACCGAAGTCATCGCCGGGTTCACCACCTTTTTAACCATGGCGTATATCATTTTCGTCAATCCATCTATTTTGGCTGAGGCAGGCATGGATAAAGGTGCTGTCTTTGTCGCGACCTGTCTAGCTGCAGCGGTTGGCTGTCTAGTGATGGGGATTGTCGCAAACTACCCCGTCGCCCAAGCGCCAGGAATGGGGCTGAATGCCTTTTTCACTTATACCGTGGTTTTACAAATGGGGCACTCTTGGCAGGTTGCGTTAGCCGCTGTGTTTATTTCCGGTTTATGTTTCATTTTGCTCAGTGTCTTACGCGTACGTGAATGGATCATTAATTCGATCCCAATGGCGCTACGAACCGGGATATCTGCTGGGATCGGGCTCTTTTTAGCACTCATTGCGTTGCAAAACGCCGGGATTGTCGTTGACCACCCAGCAACACTGGTCGCACTCGGCGATGTCACGGCCTTTGCTCCAGCGATGGCAGCACTGGGTTTCTTTCTCACCATCGGCTTAGTACACCGCGGGTTAAAAGGGGCGGTGATGATTGCCATTTTGGCGGTGACAGTCATCGGTGTTATTGCCGGTGATGTGGCATACAGCGGGTGATGTCTGCGCCACCCAGTTTAGCACCAACGTTTATGCAGCTCGATTTTGCTGGCGCGTTTGAAGTGGGTTTGGTATCGATTGTGTTTGCATTTTTATTTGTGGATCTGTTTGATACGGCAGGAACTTTAGTCGGTGTGGCACAGCGCGCGGAACTTTTGGATAAAGATGGTAAACTACCGCGCTTAAATCGTGCATTACTGGCAGATAGTACCGCGACGTCGGTCGGGGCGCTTTTAGGCACGTCAAATACAACGTCTTACATTGAGAGCGTATCAGGGGTCGCTGCTGGCGGACGCACGGGGTTGACCGCTGTGGTTGTTGGCATTTTGTTTTTGCTGGCGCTCTTTTTTGCACCGCTAGCGGGCATGGTACCTGCGTATGCCACTGCTGGTGCCTTGTTTTATGTGGCCATCTTGATGATGTCAGGCTTGGTGAGCATTAATTGGCGTGACCTGACTGAAGCGGCGCCTGTTGTGGTGGTGTGTTTACTGATGCCGCTGACGTATTCAATTGCAAGCGGTATTGGGCTTGGTTTTATTGCTTTTTGTGCCGTAAAAACCTTTGCGGGCAAAGGGCGAGAAGTCCCTGTCAGTATCTGGATTTTGGCGGGGTTGTTCTTACTCAAGTTCGTATTCTTAGTGTAAAGCAACTTGCCCACATTGACGTTAAAATAAGGCGAGAGACGCCACGAGGTTTTCACCATGAGCAATAAGTTTATTATCACTTGGGACAATATGCAGATGTACACCCGTCAATTGGCGGAGAAGTTGCTACCCGCGGAACAATGGAAAGGTATTATCGCCGTCACTCGCGGTGGCCTGGTCCCTGCTGCTATTCTTGCCCGTGAGCTAGGAATTCGCCATGTCGACACTGTCTGTATTTCAAGTTACGACCATGACCATCAACGCGACATGCGCGTCGTCAAGCAAGCACCGGGTGATGGTGATGGTTTTATTGTGGTTGACGACCTCGTTGATACGGGCGGGACCGCAGAAATGGTGCGTCAACTCTACCCCAAAGCACGTTTCGTTACCGTGAGTGCGAAGCCAGCGGGCAAATCTCTTGTTGATGACTACGTTGTTGATATTCCTCAAGATACTTGGATTGAGCAGCCTTGGGATATGGCCGTTAGCTATGTGGATCCGATTGCAAAGTAAATGCCGATCGCAACGTAAATAGGATTCCGGATTGAGCCAAAACGCCGCGTTTTCACGTGGCGTTTTTTATTCGTGTGATTAAATGCGGAAAATCATGGTCTTGCTATGTGTATGGTTTAAACTAACATCACGTTACAAAAAAGCCTAGGAGTGGATGTGTCCAATAAAGAATCACAAAACCTATCGGTGACGCTTTTTGCCAAACACAAACATGCGACCGAGACATCGACATTATTTGGTGCGGTTCAACAAAGCCAGCAAGCCAATTACTCGGCATTTGATGGGGACAGTGAATCGAGTTGGTACCGTATGCGTCGTCGTGGTCAGTGGACGTGGCAAGGGGTCGATCCGGTCGAAATGGAAGCGATCTTTTCGCTTATTGCCTCTTCCGACAATACCCGTTCTGTCGATGCGTTATTGGATACGGTTGAAGGTTACCGAGCGGGTAACTGGAACTATGAGTGGACCGCGGTAGGGATGCAACACCAAAAAAAAGCACAAGTGTTGGCGGACGAAGGAAAGGCTGAGCAGGCGAGTGAACAGTGGCTTCAGGCATGTACCTACTTTGGTATCGCGGCTTACCCTCACCTGAAAGGGGATAATCTTGCCTTACAGGCCGAAACCTTGGCATTTAAAGCGTTTGAAAAAGCCATAGCGCAACTGCCGTTTACGGTGAAGACTGTCGAAACCCAATTAGACGGTAAAACGTTAAAAGGGTATCTCTATTTACCCCGTACAGACGCCACCTTGCCCGTTGTGATCTTGAGTGGCAGCCTTGATAGCTTACAAACCGATCTCTGGCGCTTATTTGTCGATTACTTTGCTCCCGCCGATATCGCGGTACTGACGCTTGATATGCCATCGGTTGGCCACAGCAGCCACTGGCATTTAAATGAAGACACCAGCCGTTTGCATGCTGCGATGCTTGATAAGCTAGCGGATGTGCCGTGGGCTGATCACCATCGCGTTGGCACCATGGGGATCCGCTTTGGTGCTAACCCAGCGGTGCGGATGGCATTTTTAGAGCCGCATCGTATCAAGGCCAGTGCGTCACTGGGGGCATTGGTTCATGCATTACTCACCGATGCAACACGGATAGAAGAAAATGCCACCCATGTATCTTGATACCTTGGGCTCCCGCATAGGACGCCGGCTGCCTATCGATACCTTGAAAACGCGCTTACAAGCGTGGTCATTGAAAAACCAAGGCCTGCTCACCGGCCGCCGCACAGACGTACCGATTCTCGCGCTAAGCCTGAAAGATGACCCCGTTTGTCCTGAATCAGATAACCAGCTGATTGCGCGATACAGTCGTGGAGGAAAAGCGGTGACGCTACCCAACACGCCATTACACGATGGTTATCATCGCGCACTCACAGAAACCGTCAAATGGTTTGCGGACATGCTTTAAACTTATCATGAGGGGGGTGGCCCGAATCGAAGGTGTGATCTACCACCGAAAGCGAAGGATTGGCATTCACTTGAACGTTAACCGCATGATATACCATGTACAAGGACGTTAAAGTGTCACAGGAGGAAACGATGAGCGATAAAATGACGCTTTCACATGGACGATTAAAAACGCGATTTACCGCACTAGGCCCTTACTTTCGAGAAGGATTATCGGCACCAGAACGTTACTTTTTTGATAGTCTATCTGTGTGCGTCGATGCGGAAAAAGATCCGGATACGCGCGAGTTCTGGGGCTGGTGGTTTGAATTAACCCCCATCGAACACGGTTTTAACTATCGCTATGGTTTTGGTCTGTATGACCACAAAGGGGATTGGGTGAGTGAGTCCATTCCTCAAGAAGCGAGAGATGCGGTAGACAAAACGCTAACCAACTTTTATACCAAGCTGTATACCTTATTAAACGAAGAGCTCGAACTGTCACTGTCACCAAGCGGTACCCTCACCGAACCTGAACTAGCCGGCACCGCGTAACCGTTAATTGCCTGATCCTAGCTCTTGTTAAATGAGCAAGGGATTGATAAAAGAGACACCTAAGCTTTTGTGGATCAGGCAAGCATGACAATTCAAGACGCATTTCAAGATGGTGGCCTAGCAGCCAACATTCCCTCGCAAACTCTCGTGATTAAATTGGGCACCAGTGTGCTTACGGGCGGCTCGACGCGCTTGGATAAAGCACATATGGTTGAGCTAGTTCGTCAGTGTGCACGGTTAAGACATCAAGGTCATCAGGTGATTATCGTCTCATCCGCAGCCATTGCGGCAGGGCGAGAGCATCTGGGGTATCCGGTATTAGCCGATACGGTAGCGAATAAGCAAATGCTTGCCGCCGTCGGCCAGTGCCGTCTAATCCAAACGTGGGAGCACCTGTTTGGCTTGTACGGCTTTCAGGTTGGCCAAATGTTATTAACTCGCGCCGATTTAGAACACCGAGAACGTTTTCTCAATGCGCGTGACATGCTTCATGCACTACTAGAGAACGGTATTATTCCTATTGTGAACGAAAACGACGCGGTGGCCACTGCTGAAATAAAAGTTGGAGACAATGATAACTTGTCGGCACTGGTGGCGATTTTAGCCGATGCTAACAAGCTGTTACTCTTAACCGATCAGCCAGGCCTATTCACCGCGGATCCTCGCACCCATCCCGAGGCTGAATTGATTCGTGAAGTGCACACGATTGATGAAACCTTGCGTAAACTTGCGGGCGGCAGTGCCGGCGGTTTGGGTACGGGAGGAATGGCAACCAAACTCCAAGCGGCGGATATTGGTCGCCGAGCCGGTATCGAAGTGACGATTGCAGCAGGCAGTAAGCCGGAGGTGATCCAAAAAGTCGCAGCCGGTGACAATGCGGGGACACGCTTTTTACCCTTAGAAAGCCCTTTAGAAAGCCGTAAACGTTGGATCCTGGCCGGCCCTCCGCCAGCAGGTGACATTGTGGTTGATGCAGGTGCTGTCACCGCCGTGACGCAACACGGAAGCAGTCTATTGAGCAAAGGCATTGTCGCAGTGAAAGGCGAATTTGCTCGTGGAGAGGTGGCGCGAATTGAATCGGTTGACGGAAAGTGTCTGGCTCGGGGGATCTGTCGTTATGCTGCCAGTGATTTGCGCCGTATTGCGGGGGCACATAGCCAACAGATTGCGGATATTTTAGGCTACGAGTATGGCCCGGTTGCGATGCATCGTGACGATCTTGTGGTCATCGACGAATAACATCCAGAAGAGACGAACAGAAGAGACCAATAAAAGATGAGCTTACCAACGATGGGTAAGGCGGCAAAAGACGCCGCCTACCAACTGGCAGTGACACCAACGGCGACGAAAAACCAGGCGCTAGCGATCATTGCGGATGAACTTGATGCACAGCAAGTGGCGATTTTAGCCGCAAACCAAACCGATCTCGCCGCCGCTCGCGAGACAGAGATGGATGCGGCGATGCTGGATAGACTCACACTGACCCCTGAACGTCTCACCAATATCGCAAAAGATGTTAGGCAAGTCATCGCATTAGCCGATCCTGTCGGTCAACAGTTCGATCATAAACTGCTCGAAAATGGCCTGTCATTATCCAAGCGACGTGAGCCGTTGGGCGTGATTGGTGTGATTTATGAAGCACGCCCAAATGTCACCATTGATATTGCTGCATTATGCTTGAAAACCGGCAATGCCAGTATTTTACGAGGCGGAAAAGAAACGTTCGCAACCAATCAGGTGCTTGTGAATGTTATCCAAACAGGGTTAGAAAAAGCAGGTCTCCCGCTCGCATCCGTTCAGTATATTGATAAACCCGATCGCGCCCTCGTCTCTGAATTGCTGACCCTTGACGACTACGTGGATATGATTATTCCCCGTGGCGGGGCAGGGCTGCATAAAATGTGCAAGCAGAACAGTACCATCCCGTGATTATCGGTGGCTTTGGGATTAGCCATCTGTATGTTGATCACAGTGCTGATCTTGACCGGGCCCCAGACGTGATCCTCAATGCGAAAACAGACCGCCCGTCAGCATGCAATGCATTAGACACTTTGTTAGTTCATAAAGATGTCGCTGCGCAGTTGTTTTCTCGCTTAGTCCCGCTTTTTAATCAACATGGATTGAATGTTGTCGCAGCATCAAGTGCATTGCCTTATCTAGATGGTGTAGCACAGCTGCGTGAGGCTCAAGCGAATGATTTTGATACCGAATGGCTAGGGCTGACATTAGGGGTGGCCGTCGTCGATGACGTGAATGAAGCGCTTGCTCACATGCGATCGCACAACGCGAGCCATTCTGATGCGATTTTAACCAATGACGTACAATCAGCGGAAACGTTTATTAATGGCGCGGGCTCGGCAGCGGTCTATGTGAATGCATCAACGCGGTTTACTGATGGCGCACAGTTTGGTCTAGGGGCGGAAGTAGCGGTCTCTACCCAAAAGCTCCATGCCCGCGGACCAATGGGGCTCGAAGAGCTGACGACCTATAAATGGGTCGGTAAAGCGGATTACCTATCTCGCGTATAATGACGAGCATTAGTCAGCCATAATCGGCCTAAAAAAGCCGCAAGTGAGTTCACAACTTGCGGCTTTTTCTTATTTATAATTTTCTTATTTATAAAGTGTATCTAAGACGACAAAGTTATTTAACTTCAACGCCTTTTGCTTGCAAGTCTGCATGATAAGAGGAGCGAACAAACGGGCCACAGGCTGCATGCGTAAAGCCAAGATCCAGCGCGATTTCTTTCAATTCATCGAACTCTTCTGGCGGTACATAGCGCTCAACCGGCAAGTGGTGACGGCTTGGGGCGAGATACTGTCCCAGTGTTAACATAGTGACACCATGTGCGCGTAAGTCTTTAAGCACCTCAATAATTTCTTCTTTGGTCTCACCGAGACCCATCATCAATCCCGACTTGGTGGGTACGTCTGGATGCATTTCTCCAAACTTTTGCAACAGATCCAGTGACCACTGATAATTAGCTCCTGGACGCGCTTTTCGGTACAAACGCGGCGCCGTTTCTAGGTTGTGGTTGAAGACATCCGGTGGATTGTCGCGCAAGATATCAAGAGCTTTATCCATACGACCACGGAAGTCAGGGACCAGTGTCTCGATTTGAATATCAGGGTTAAGCGTACGGATTTCACGGGTGCAATCGACAAAGTGCTGGGCGCCGCCGTCACGGAGATCATCACGATCCACCGAGGTGATTACCACATAGCGCAGCTTCATGTCCTTGATAGTCTGTGCCAAGTGTTTTGGCTCTTCACTGTCAGGTGCGACGGGACGGCCATGGGCTACATCACAGAATGGGCAGCGACGAGTACAGATAGCACCTAAGATCATAAAGGTTGCTGTACCGTGGCTAAAGCACTCAGCTAAGTTAGGACACGAGGCTTCCTCACACACCGAGTGAAGGTTATTTTTACGCATCGCGTCCTTAATTTCTTTGATGCGCGCAGTTTCAGCCGGGAGCTTGATTTTCATCCAATCAGGCTTGCGCAGCACTTCTTTTTGCTCGGTCTGCATATTTTTGACCGGGATAAGCGCCATTTTATCGGCGTCGCGGTATTTAACGCCGCGTTCCATCTGAATCGGTTTGCTCATAAATCGCTGCTTTCCGTTGTAAACTCAACCTGAGAGTAACCTAACTGTTGAGTTAAAGTGTCTACCAGCACAGGTTGGACGTCAGCAAGTGTGACGTGGTCAACCTGATCGCTCAGTTGCGTCATGGCCATACCGGCATACCCACATGGGTTGATGCGCTGGAATGGTGATAAATCCATATTGATGTTTAGTGCCAATCCGTGGAATGAGCATCCGCGACGGATACGGAGCCCAAGAGAACATATTTTTGCATCGTTAACGTATACACCGGGCGCATCGGGTCGAGCATAAGCGTCAACGTGAAAGTGAGCCAGGGTATTGACGACAAGATTTTCAATATGGCTCACAAGTGCCCGTACACCGACTTTTTTTCTTTTAAGATTAATTAGGAAATAGGCTATCAGCTGACCAGGACCGTGATAGGTGACTTGCCCCCCACGGTCAGATTGTACGACTGGAATGTCTCCCGGGACCAAAATATGTTCCGTTTTTCCCGCTTGCCCTTGGGTAAAGACGGGATCATGTTCAACCAACCAGACCTCATCTTGGGTCTGTTCATCACGTGTGTCGGTGAAGTCACGCATCTGTTCCCAGACGCGTGAATACGGTTGACGGCCGAGGTGTCTCACAACGAGTTGGTGCTGCAAACCCATTTCCCATATTGTTGTCAGTGGCGATATTATAGAGCCTGGCGGCGTGATTAAAAGCCGCCAGTCGTGTGGGTATTTGAACTAGAGGACCATACGGACAATATCAATCTCGCCGAGTTCTTTATAAAGCGTCTCAACTTGCTCAATGGAGGTGGCGTTGATGGTAATAGATACCGAATGGTAGTTGCCTTTCGCACTCGGCTTGACCGATGGACTATAGTCGCCTGGGGCATGGCGTTGGATCACACCTAATACGCGATCCGGTAGCTCGGGTTTCGCTTGGCCCACTACCTTATAGGTAAATTGGCAAGGAAATTCCAGCAGGTCTTTTAATTTTGGTTGCTCTTGCATGTAAACTCCCAATAGCATGCCTACTAAGACACACGTTTGTGCGATTGATCACGATTAACGCGAAATACTAATCGGCTAAGAGTCAGAAAACAAGCCGCCCACGAGGTTAGAGGGCGGCGTGAAGTGGGGGTTATCCGAGTAAGTTTTTGAACATCATCACGATGTAGTCAATGAAACGGCTAAAGATACCGCCTTTTTCGACATCGTTTAGGGCAACCAGTGGGTATTCAGCGATGTCTTCATCATCAACCTGATAGAACAACTTACCGACCACATCGCCTTTACTGATAGGTGCTTCGAGTGTTTGTTCTAAAACAAAGCTCGCTTTTAGATCGCGTGATTTACCGCGAGGGAGGGTGACAAAGGTATCTTCTGTCACACCGAGTGCGACTTCGTCAGTGTCACCCATCCACACTTTCTCGGTGACAAAGGTTTCATTCGCTTTGTGTGGCGCGACCGTTTCAAAGAAGCGGAAACCGTAGTTCAGCAGCTTTTTACTCTCTGCTTTACGGGCATTGGCGCTCTTGGTGCCCATCACCACAGCGATAAGGCGCATATCGCCCTCGGTCGCTGAGGTGACCAAGTTGTAGCCCGCGCCATCGGTGTGGCCGGTTTTAATCCCATCCACATTCAGGCTTTTATCCCATAGCAAACCATTCCGGTTGTATTGGGTAATGCCATTGTAAGTAAAGGCTTTCTCTTTATAGATGCGGTATTCGGAGGGGACATCGCGGATGAGCGCTTGGGCAAGTAACGCCATATCATACGGCGTAGTGTAGAGATCTGTTGAATCTAAGCCGTGAGCATTCGAGAAATGAGAGCTGTCCATGCCTAAGGTCTCGCCCCAGCGATTCATTAGGTCAACGAAGGCATCTTCTGAGCCAGCAACATGTTCAGCCATCGCCACACAGGCGTCATTACCCGATGAAATAATGATACCACGGTTAAGCTCTTCCGCTTTAACCGTGGTGCCGACTTCGATAAACATCTTTGATGAGCCTGGAAAATTTTTCGCCCAAGCATTCTCACTAATGACAACATCATCATCCATTGAAATGTTACCACGCTCGACTTCTTGGCCGATGACGTAGCTGGTCATCATCTTAGTTAGACTAGCGGGGTTGAGGCGCTCATGGGCATTATTTTCTGCCAGCACCTCACCCGAATGGTAATCCATCAGGACATACCCTTTAGCTGCTAGTTGCGGCGCATCAGGGACGACGGCGGGGGCAGCTTGGACTGTAGCAGTGGCGAGCACAGCCGCGGAAAGCAGCGCGCGTATGCGAAAAACGGTTTTATTCATCATTGTTAGTACTTTTGTCGGTTATCGATGTCGATACTGTGCTACCACTATACCAAATTGCGTGGAGAGCAACAGGCTCGATTTCGTTAACTTATTGATTGTTAGTTTTAGCACTTGTTACCGATGTGTCAGTATTTACAAGTGCCTCGGTGACGATAAAGGCGCCCGGCAATTGGTGCTGTTTTGCTGTGCGCATCGCTTGTTGTGCCTGGTCGCGATCATAAAACGGGCCAAAACGAACTCGGTAGACGTTATCACGACGCGCGATATGGTTAGGTAGAGCATGCTTTTTTGCTAATTGTTCCGCGGTTTGATTGGCTTTTAAGCCATCAGAAAGGGCCGCCAGTTGAACATAATAGGCATGATGCCGCGCGGAGTGCCACTCATCGTCCCCAGGCTTTTCGGGGGAGAGAAGCCGCAGTGATACAGGCGCAGTGCCCGTCTTTAACACGCCTAACTTCTTCGCGGCGGCATAGCTAAGATCGATCACGCGTTGGTTGTGAAAAGGCCCGCGATCGTTAATACGGACGATGGCCTTTTTGCCATTATTTTGGTTAGTCACTTCAACATAGCTAGGCAGTGGTAATGTTTTATGGGCCGCTGACATTGAGTACATATCGTAAATTTCGCCATTCGAGGTGCGATGGCCGTGAAATTTCTCTCCATACCAGGAAGCAATCCCCGCTTCTTGGTAACCTTTTGGCTCACGTAAAATCTGGTATGACTGCCCATTTAACGTGTAATCTTTATTCCCGGCGAGACTATAAGGCTCGTATTTAGGATGCGCGTCCTCAACATGAATCGTTTGTGGGAGTCGCTCCGGGGCTTTGTCATTGTGCATATCGTAGCGCCCTTGCGGGTTGCTACAGGCACTCAATAAGAGGGGGATGATAACAATAAGAATCGCTCGCATGTTTATGCCCTGGATAACATTTTTCGGTGAGTGTGAATGGACATCAGAATCCCAAAGCCAGCCATTAACGTGACCATTGAGGTCCCGCCATAACTGATCAAGGGCAAGGGTACCCCAACTACGGGTAAAATTCCGCTTACCATGCCAATGTTGACAAAAACATAAACAAAAAAGCTCAACACAATACTGCCTGCCATCATACGGCCAAAGGCAGTTTGCGCTCGGCTTGCCAACATTAATCCACGTCCAATCAAAAAAAGATACAACGCCAATAGGGCACAAACACCGACTAAGCCCCACTCTTCAGCGATGACGGCAAAAATAAAATCAGTGTGGCGTTCAGGGAGAAATTCGAGTTGCGATTGTGTTCCTTGTAGCCAGCCTTTACCGGTTAAGCCGCCCGAGCCTATCGCGATTTTGGATTGAATAATGTGATAGCCGGCACCGAGCGGATCCGATTCCGGGTTAAACAGGGTAAGCACTCGTGTACGTTGGTAACCGTGCATCAGGAAAAACCAAAGAACAGGGACAAAACTGGCAAGGGCGATCACAGCGGCGGTGATTATTTTCCAACTAATACCGGCTAAGAACAACACGAATATGCCTGATGCGGCAATCAATATTGCGGTGCCTAAGTCGGGTTGCTTGGCAATCATGATTGTGGGCACAAATAATAAAAATAGCGCAATTAGCAAGGTAACGAGTTTAGGGGGAAGTGGGTCTTTACCAATAAAGCGAGCTAGCATTAAAGGCACGGCCAATTTGATGATTTCGGAGGGTTGGAAAGTAACAAACCCAAGATCAAGCCAGCGCTGTGCTCCTTTGGCTGTTTCCCCGACTAATAATACCGCCGCTAATAACACCACACCAACAGCGTATAAATAGGGGGACCAAAATTCATAGTGCCGAGGAGGAACTTGAGCGAGTGCAAACATCACTGCCAGCGCTAGCAGCATACGCATAGCTTGGCGCTCCATCATCACCATGCTTTGGCCACTGGCGCTGTACATAACCACCAGCCCAAAACCCATCAGTAACAGAATGCCAATCAGCATGGGCAAATCGAGATGTAAGCGATCAAACAAAGAGCGTTTGGCGCTGGCCTGTGCTAACGAACTCATTATTTAACCTCTTCCGTTTCTTTATCTTCTGATAAAAGGTGATCGAAGATACGGCGAGCTATCGGCGCGCCATTGCTTGACCCGCCACCGGCATTTTCAAGCACCATCGATACCGCGACTTCGGGATTTTCAAATGGGGCAAATCCCATAAACAGCGCATGGTCGCGCAGATGTTCGGCGATTTCATCAGCGTTGTACTTTTCATCCTCCGCTAAACCAAAGACCTGTGCGGTACCGGATTTTCCTCCTGACAAATACTCCGCGGAGCGGAAAGCACGACGCGCGGTTCCTTTACGCCCATGGTTAACCAACTTCATGCCTTCTAAACCGACATCCCAGTATTTATCTTCGACATCTTTTATCGGTGGGAATGGCTCAGCCTTTGGCTTGTGCTCACCTGTTTCATCACGGGTTTTCATCAACAGTTTTGGCGCTTTCACCTCACCACGATTAATCAGAACCGTCAGCGCTTTGACGATCTGCATCGGCGTGGCCGTCCAATAGCCTTGTCCGATGCCTACAGGAATGGTGTCGCCTTTGTACCAAGGTTGCCGATAGCGACTCATTTTCCACTCTCGGTTCGGCATATTGGCGCTGCTTTCCTCTTGAATATCAATTCCGGTATATTGGCCAAAACCGAACTTTTCCATCCACATTGACAATCTGTCTATTCCCATGTCGTAGGCAATTTGATAGAAGAAGGTGTCAACAGACTCTTCGATGGACTGAACAATATTGACCCGACCATGGCCCCATAGACGCCAATCACGGAAGGGACGGGTATCTGAGTTTGGTATCTGCCAGTAACCGGGGTCATTGCGTGTGGTCTTAGTGGTGACCACCCCTTCTTCCAGCGCCGAAACGGCGATAAAAGGCTTAACCGTTGAGGCTGGCGGATAAATGCCTAGAGTCGCTCGGTTAACGAGTGGGCGATCTTTATTGTTCAGTAACCCTCGGTACTGTTTGCTAGAGATACCATGGACAAATAAGTTAGGGTCGTAGCTTGGGGTCGACACCATGGCTAAGACTCCCGAGGTCTCCGGATCAACCACGACCACTGCCCCCCGGCGATCGCCAAGAATACCACGCACGTAGAGCTGCAAATCAATATCAAGGTTGAGGATTAAGTCTTTTCCAGGCTCAGGGGGGACGTATTTAAGTGTCCGGATCACGCGGCCTCGGCTGTTCACTTCGACTTCCTGATAGCCTGCTTTTCCGTGCAAGACTGACTCGTAGTACTTTTCAAGCCCTAACTTGCCAATGTCACGGGTGGCTTTGTAATTGTTTAACACTTCTTTTTGCCTGAGCTTGGCGATATCGCGATCATTAATCCGAGCGACATAACCCAGTACGTGGGTCAATGCGTCTCCGTAAGGATAATGCCGCTTTAAATAGGCTTTGATTTCAACCCCAGTAAATTGATGCTGGTGGGCTGAAAATATCGCAACTTCTTTGTCAGTGAGCTGCGTTTTGAGTGCCACGGCATTAAAACGGCGAGAGCGACGACGTTCTTTTTGAAAAAGCGCGATCTCTTTATTACTCAGTGATAACAAGGTTTTGAGCTTTTTTAAGGTCGCTGGCATATCATCGACTTGCTCAGGCGTCACCTCTAGATGATACACCGGACGGTTTTCGGCTAGCAGCTTGCCATTGCGGTCATAAATAAGACCACGGTTAGGCGCAACAGGGACGACTTTAATACGGTTATCATTCGAGCGAGTTTGGTAGTCTTGATGCTCGGTCACTTGAATATGATATAGATTGGTGAGCAAGCCCCCGACAAGTGCCACTATGCCGATAAAGGAGACAATCGCGCGGCGCACAAATAACGCAGCTCGGTGCTGTGGTCTCGGATTTCAACTCGTTGGCGCTTCATCTGTCGTTATTCTCGATGATAAGGGTGGTTGGTGGTGAGACTCCAAGCGCGATAAAGGCTTTCTGCCATCAGCACCCGAACCAGCGGGTGAGGCAGTGTCAACGGGGAAAGTGACCAGCTTTGCTCCGCGGCCGCTTTGCAGTCGGGCGCTAACCCTTCTGGACCACCAATTAGGATGGCGACATCGCGCCCGTCTAATTTCCACTTTTCCAATTGGCTGGCTAATTGCGGTGTATTCCAAGGCTTACCTGGGATATCTAAGGTGACAATGCGGCTACCACGATGAACAGCCGCGAGCATGGCTTCACCTTCTTTTTGTAAAATACGGGTAATGTCGGCATTTTTACTGCGTTTACCCGCAGCCACTTCAACCAGCTCAAGGGGCATGTCTTTGGGAAAACGGCGTTGATATTCTTCAAAGCCTTGTTGTACCCACTTGGGCATTTTATTGCCCACAGCAATTAACTGGATTTTCATGGATTAGTTCCAGAGTTTTTCCAGTTGATAAAGCTGGCGTTGTTCTTCTTGCATGACGTGTACCATGACATCGCCTAAATCCACCACGACCCACTCACTGTCATCTTTACCTTCGGTACCCATGGTGCCTATATCCGCCGCTTGGGCTTGCTCACAAACGTGCTCGGCAATCGAGGCCACGTGGCGGCGCGAATTGCCGGTACAAAGCACCAAAAAATCAGTGATGCAAGATTTCTCTCGCACGTCTAGCGTCACGATATCGCTGGCTTTTAACTCATCGGCCTTGTCGGCGACAAACTGTTTTAATTCGGTAGCTTGCAAAGAGAACCTCTATGTCTGTGCTGATTGTATTAAGTGGCAGTATATCACTTGGCAGCCCTTTGGACACGTTAGGGCGTCAGAGGTTCGGCGGGTTGGCACATAAGTGCACAAAAATAGTGCAGATTGGGCCAAGGGTCACGACCAAAATCGGTTTTTAGCTGTACCTCTAACTCAGCGAGCTGGCGCAGCAGTGAAGCGAGACGTGCCTTATTTAGGCGGTTGAGGGCAGCAGTGATCATTGGCCTCCGAGCTTGCCAAACACGTAGCTGATCGAAAATTATGTTGATTGGCCGCCCTTGTTGCCCTTGTTCTTGCATTGTATAGAGTTGTTTAAGCTCTTTTTGGATCAAACGCAGTAACAATGTTGGCTCTTCGCCTTCGGCATGCAGTTGTTCGATAATACGCTGTGCGCGATTAGCCTTACCGGCCAGTAGCGCATCGGTCAATTGGAAAGGGGTGAAGTGATGATGCCGTGACAACGCACTTTCAATGCGAGGCAAGGTAAGAGCACCATCGGGATAAAGCAAGTGGAGGATTTGTAAGCTTTGCACCAGCGCGAGTAAGTTGCCTTCATGCCATTGCGCAAGCAACTGCAGCGCGGGTTGATCAGGTTTCAGCCCGAGATTGCGGCAGCGCTGTTCAATAAAACGGGGCAGGTGACGCGCATCTGGGGTTTGGCAGACCACATACAAAGCTTGCTTCGCCAATGTGGTAAACCATTTGGCATTTTCTTGCTTTTTATTCAGCCGTTCGCCTTGAACGAGTAGAAGAATATCAGGATGCAGATAATTTGCTAGCTCGGTGAGTTGCTTGGCTTGGGCGCTACTCAAACCATTTTCAGGGCAGGTCAACTCAATGATTTGCCGGGAAGAAAACAAGCTGAGTGCTTGGCAGCAGTCAAAAACCTCTTGCCAATCTAATTGGCCATCAATAATAAACTTATGATGCTCTTCAAAGCTTTGAGTGCGCGCAGCGTGGCAAATGGCATCGCGAGACTCGAGTTTTAGCAAAGGGTCAGAGCCAAATACCAAGTAAGTTTGACGCAGTGGCTGATTAAGCTGCTGCGCCAATTGTTCCGGATAGGTTCTCATCATTGCGTTGGCGCTGTCTCAGTTTGACGCGTTTCGATGATTACATTGGGCTCAGCAGGCGTCTTCCCTTGCTCGAGTTGTTCTAATGCCGCTTGCTCCGCTTGCTGACGTTCAAAGTCTGCGATGTCTCCTTTTAGTTGAGAGAGCTGACGCATAATTTGGCGGGTCGCCTCGGTACGCATTTCTGCCTCTAACTTATTTTGCTCGACGGATTTGGCCAACGCGGTCAGTGGGTTATCAAGAAAGTTACGGCTCAAGGTCGTATTATAGGTATAGCTGCCTTTTCCTGGCACGGTGACACGATATCGCGCGACATAGCGAAATTCTTTTTCTGCTACCCGGCTATTTTGATATAGCGACAAGGTTTGTGCGCTATTACTTTCGCTGAGCAACTGGATATTCGCGATGTCGTCGGATGGTGACACCATCTGAACGTTATGTTGACGCAAGGCGTTGCGCATTTGGCGAGTTAGCTCCCCATAAGGGTCAAAACTCGTTAATGATACTTTGTCTACCTCATCGGGCAGGTTATAGCTGCCACGCAAGGCAAACCCGCAAGACGCGATGGTCAATGAGACCATCGCGACGAGCAGGGAGCGAAGCACAGTGTTAAACAGATTCACTCCATCGCTCCTTGTTAGTTAGCAACAATATTAACCAGTTTCCCTGGTATATAAATCACTTTGCGAACCGTTTTACCGTCGGTAAATTTGACTACGTTTTCGTCTGACATGGCTTGTGCTTCAACAGCTTCTTTCTCAGCGTCGGCGGCCACGGTGATCTTGGCACGTAACTTACCGTTCACTTGCACAATGATCAGCTTTTCCTCCTCGACCAAGGCCGCTTTATCGGCTTGCGGCCAATCGGCACTGTCGATATCGGTTTCGCCCAGGGCCTGCCAAAGCGTGAAGCTGATATGCGGAGTGATTGGATACAGCATCAATACGACGGCTTTGAGCGCTTCGTCTAATACTGCACGGTCTTGTTCATTGTCCTGTGGCGCTTTAACCAAGCGGTTCATGAGCTCCATGATCGCGGCAATGGCCGTGTTAAAGGTTTGACGACGGCCCATATCATCACTGACTTTGGCGATCGTTTTGTGCACATCACGGCGCAACGCCTTTTGATCATTATTGAGCGTATTCACCGCCAGCGCAGCCACATCGCCTTTCTGGTGATGCTCATAGACCAGTTTCCACACACGGCGCAAGAAACGGTGTGACCCTTCCACGCCTGACTCTTGCCATTCCAACGTCATGTCTGCGGGGGCGGCAAACATCATAAACAGACGCATGGTATCGGCACCGTATTTTTCCACCATTAACTGGGGATCAATACCATTATTCTTCGACTTTGACATCTTGGTCATGCCGGCGTGGGAAACCGCGTTCCCTTCGCTGTCGACTGCATTGATAATGAAGCCTTTGCTGTCTCGTTCAACGGTGACATCAGTCGGTGATACCCATACGCGTACCCCTTTTTCGTCGGTGTAATAAAACGCATCGGCGAGAACCATGCCTTGGCATAGCAACTGCTTAAACGGTTCGTCGCTGTCGACCATATTTTCATCGCGCAACAGCTTATGGAAAAAGCGTGAATACAACAGGTGCATACAAGCGTGCTCGATGCCACCGATATATTGATCGACCGGTAGCCAGTAGTTGGCAGCGCTTGGATCCAGCATTTGATCTGCTTGCGGAGAGCAATAACGTGCGTAGTACCACGACGATTCCATAAAGGTATCGAAGGTATCGGTTTCACGCAGGGCCGGCTTACCTTGGTATTGGGTTTGAGCCCATTGCTTGTCGGCTTTGATGGGGCTTTGTACACCATCCATCACCACATCTTCTGGCAAGATAACAGGCAGTTCTTCCTGAGGAACAGGAACCACCTCACCGTCTTCGGTGTTCAGCATCGGGATCGGCGCACCCCAATAGCGCTGACGAGAGACGCCCCAATCGCGCAAGCGGAAGTTAACCGTTTTCTTGCCTTGTTCTAACGACTCAAGCTTGCTCGCAATCGCATCGAAGGCCGCGTTAAAATCTAACCCGTCAAACTCCCCCGAGTTAAACAGCTTGCCTTTTTCGGTATATGCTTGCTCTGACAAATCGGGCGCATTGCCGTTTTCGTCAAGGATAACCGGCTCAATATCTAGCGCGTACTTGCTGGCAAACTCGAAGTCACGTTGGTCATGGGCAGGGACTGCCATCACCGCGCCAGTGCCGTAGCCCATCAACACGAAGTTGGCGACAAAAATCGGCACACGGCGACCGTTTAATGGATGCGTGGCATACAAACCGGTCGCCATGCCTTTTTTCTCCATCGTCGCCAGCTCAGCTTCAGCGACTTTGGTATTCCGGCATTCTTGAACGAATTCGGCCAAGGCTGGGTTGTTTTTAGCCGCGGCCTCCGCGAGTGGGTGACCGGCCGCAATGCCAACGTAAGTCACGCCCATCAACGTATCTGGACGCGTGGTGTAAACGTCGAGTGAAGGGTGTTCGCCTTCGACATCAAAGGTGAGTTCGACACCTTCTGAGCGACCAATCCAGTTGCGCTGCATGGTTTTTACCATGTCCGGCCAGCCGTCAAGTTTATCGATATCGGCTAACAGCTCATCGGCATAGTCAGTGATTTTGATAAACCACTGCGGAATTTCTTTTTGCTCGACCGGGGTGTCGCAGCGCCAGCAGCAGCCTTCGTGAACTTGTTCGTTGGCGAGTACCGTTTGGTCGTGTGGACACCAGTTAACTGACGAGGTCTTTTTATAAACCAGGCCTTTGTTGTATAGCGTGGTGAAGAATGCTTGCTCCCAACGGTAGTAATCGGGGCGACAGGTGGCGACTTCACGGCTCCAGTCGTAGCCAAAGCCCAGCATTTTGAGCTGGCCTTTCATGTAATCAATGTTTTCGTAAGTCCAAGGCGCGGGCGCGGTTTTGTTTTTGATCGCGGCCCCCTCGGCTGGAAGACCAAAGGCATCCCAACCAATCGGCTGCATGACATTTTTGCCTTGCAGTCGTTGATAACGGGAAATAACGTCACCGATGGTGTAGTTGCGGACATGCCCCATGTGCAGTCTGCCACTGGGGTAAGGAAACATAGAAAGACAGTAGAATTTTTCTTTGTTAGGGTCTTCATGAACCACAAAGGTTTTATTGTCATCCCAATGGGTTTGAACTTTTTGTTCAATATCTTGCGGGCTATATTGTTCTTGCATCGATGGCTTCCGAGATTCTGTGAGAAAGATAAAACCAGAAAGAGAAATATCAGCATAGAATAACGAAAGGCAGAGACCGCAACAACACTTGAATCAGGACAGGACCATGAATAAAGACAAAGAACCCCAACAACGTATCATCGAGCGGGTAAAAGAGGCGTTAGAAAGCAGCCCCGAGGCTCTATCCCATTGGGTGAGTTTGTCCGATCAATACCTCAAAGCCGCAGCCGATCTCTCCAAAGATGAGTGGGCCTTGATCGAGGCGTACTTTAAACGTGATGTGAAAGCGTTCGGTGAGCAGTACGATAAATCTCAAACCGAAGAGATTGATAGCCAGGTGTTCAATGATCTAATTGCTAACTCGATTTGGGAGCAATTGGCAGAGATCACCGATCGTACGCAGCTAGAGTGGCGTGAAGTATTCGACGACCTTCAGCATCATGGTGTTTATGAGGCGGGTGAAATCGTGGGGCTGGGCGTGTTGCAATGTGAGCAGTGCCATCATCAAACGCGGCACAACCGGGTCGATGTGATTGCCCCTTGCACACAATGTGGCCATCGCTACTTTTCCCGCCGCCCTTATCCGGTTTAAGCCAAGTTTAAGGACTTGGCTTGTATGTTTAAATGCCTAAGAAGCGTCGTCGTGCCCTTCAAAGCGTTGACGTTCTTCTTTTTCTACTTGAGAAAGACGCGGGAGCTTCAGGCCTTGTGATTGACCCATCCAACGGGCAAAGACAATGTTACAAGCAAAGGCGGCGGTGACGAAGATAAGCTCTGCGGCGGCCAACCATCGCTCGCCTTCATCGACGTAGAGAATGGTAAGGGCGTGTAAGAAATAGAACATCAAAATAAAATTGGCCCACGCATGGGTAAAGGCTTTGCCTTTGATGATCCCAGGCAAAGAGAGCAGCAAAGGGATTGTCCAACCGATGGTCACCGCCCATGCATTCAGGTGAGGATGGGGCGATAAGTAGGCGTGCCACGCGACCACCCAAGCAATGAGGCCAAGGTTACTCAGCAAAGACAATTTACGCATGAATGCGAGCCGAGGATCTGTCACGGTCATATCCTTTTATCCTAGATGGTGGTGAAAGGTGTGGGCAAAACGCGCCAGGCGTTGGCCTAATGTTTTGGCGATTTGCTTTTCGTCTGCCATTAAAGGGTGATGGGGCGCCGCAACACTGGATGCACCGTAAGGCGAGCCTCCGCCTTCTGTGGTATGAAGCGCGCGTTCGCTGTGCGGGACACCCACTAGCATCATACCATGGTGCAGTAAGGGGATAGTCATGGTGAGCAGGGTGGTTTCTTGTCCACCATGCAGCATAGAGCCGGCACCAAATACTGCGGCGGGTTTATCAATTAAGGCACCAGATAACCATTCGCCACTGGTGCTATCGATAAATTGCTTCAATGGCGCGGCCATATTGCCAAACCGTACCGGGCTACCAAGCGCGAGGCCATGGCAGTCTATTAAATCTTGGCGGGTGACAAAAGGATCGGTTGGCGAGACGTCCGGTATGTTGCCATCGATATAAGCAGGTAGCTCGGGTACGGTCCGTAACACTGCCTCGACGCCCTGAGCTTCAATACCGCGTGCCACTTGTTGAGCAAGCTTACGCGTATTGCCTGAACGGCTGTAATAAAGCACGAGAACTTGTGTCATTGAACGAGCACCAACACGTTTTCAGGGGGACGGCCGATGACTGCTTTTTCGCCTTTAACGGCAATCGGGCGTTCAATCAATTTGGGATTATTGACCATCGCATCTAACAACTGCGTCTCCTCCACCGAGGCGTCTCCCAAGTTAGCTGCCTTATAATCGGCTTCTTTGGTACGCATCATGTCGCGAAATGACGTCACGCCCAGCTGTTGTTTCAACACACGGAGCGTGTCGGCAGATAACGGTGTCTCTAGATATTTGACAATCGTCGGCGTGACGCCCTCGGATTCAAGCAATTTGAGGGTTTCTCGGCTTTTTGAGCAACGAGGGTTGTGGTACAGCGTAATAAGGCTCACAACATCTCTCCTTTTTTCGTTGAGTTTATCAATCACTGAGTGCTTTAAAGCGTGCCTGCTGGTGGCGTAATTGGTCGAGGCGCGCATCATAACGCGCTTGTGCCAAGCTACCTAACTCAGCCAATTGCGCCGCTTGGGTGTAGTTACGAATAGCTTTGTTCCATTGGCCGCGCAAGGCGTAGCGTTCCCCTTGTGCGGCTAATTCACCGTCACGGTGTGTGCCAGTACTTTCGTACGCTTGTTGTAACAAAAACCACCCGTTGCTGTCATCGGCATATTGATGGGTGTACCGCTCTAATGGCTTGATGGCTTCACCGCCACGTTTGGCTTTTACTAGCGTGTAAGCATGGTTGAGCAACAATACGCGATTGCTGGGCTGCTGGTTTAAGGCTTGGTCTAGACGAGATAACGCTTTGTCATACTGCTTTGTGCCAATATCTAAGTCGGTCATCGCGTCAATATAAAAACGATTATTGGGCTGTGCTTTGATGAGGGGCGCCAGTCTCTCCCGCGCCTTTTCAAAGCGCCTTGCGTCTATATCTAACAGCGCCATACCGTAATCAAGGCTGTGTTTTTCTGCCGGCGAGGCCTCTTTGTGCCGTCGTTCAAACCAGTCCATGGCTGAGTGATCTGCAATGCCACTGTATCGGGCGACGATGCGCGCGCGTGCCAGCTGATAATCTGGCGATACAGGGACCCGTTTTTGTGGGTATTGACGGGCGCGCGCTCGGGAGTCGGTGATCCGCGATGCCGGCAATGGGTGAGTGCTGAAATACTCCGGCATTTGGCTGGCATAGCGGTACTCATCGGCTAATCGTGAGAAAAAGCGTGGCATGGCCTCAACATCGAAATCCGCGCGTGCGAGGGTTTCAATCCCGACTCGGTCGGCCTCTTCTTCATTGCGACGGGTAAAGTTTATTTGGCTTTGCATACTCCCTGCTGTTGCCGCATGGGCCGCGGCAATGCCAGCCTCAGGCGCAGCAATGGCGAGCATTAAAGAGCCGACTAAAGCGGCCACCGTGAAGGGGGAGGTTTGCGCTTGGGCTTCCATACTGCGCGCGAGATGGCGTTGCGTGACGTGCGCAATTTCGTGCGCCATGACAGATGCCAGTTCGCTTTCTGTTTTCGCATGCAAGAAAAGCCCAGAATGCATGGCGACATAGCCGCCAAAAAAGGCAAACGCATTGATCGCTTGATTATCAATGAGAATAAATTGAAAAGGGGTGCGGACATCGTTGGCGTTCGCCACGAGTCGATGCCCGAGGGCGTTAACATATTCACTGAGTAAAGGATCATCGATAATCGGCTTGCTGGCTCGCAGCATCCGCATATACGCATCACCAAACTCTGTTTCTTTCGCCACCGACAGCGTACTCGCGGCAGCAGTGCCAATGCTAGGTAAATCACTTTGATATGACTCGATGTTCGCTGACACAGGCGTACTGATGAGTGCCCCCGCGAGCGCATAGGCGACGAGATGGCGAGCCATTTTCCCTTTCCTAGAGCAAGATGCACGTGGCGGCATAAGTGTCATTACCTTTTAAAATGCGCAGGTGTCCCCAACGATAGACCGATAAAACCTGTCTGGGTTTCGTTGGCGTTCTATCTAATGTCCATTACAATACGGACGATAATACCGACCGGTGAGACAGAATGGAATGTCAAACACTTGATTTACGAGCGTATGTTTGCCCAATGGCACTGCTATTAGCTAAGCGCGCGGCGGCGTCTTTGCGTGCCGGCGAGCAGTTAGTGATTTTACTGGGCGATCAAGGCGCAAAAAACGACATTCCAACGTACTTTACTCGTGAAGGATTTACCATTGCTTGGTTAGATACGCTAGACACGCGTTTACACGTCACAAAACAATAACGAGCCTGATATGTTTAAACTGTTACATCGCTGGTATCGGCGACGCTTTTCCGACCCACACGCGGTCAGCTTGGTGCTGATTCTTTTGGTCGGTTTTGTCACCCTCTATTTTTTCGGCAATTTATTGGCGCCTTTATTAGTGGCCATTGTGATGGCGTATCTACTGGATTGGCCGGTGAATCGTCTCAATCGAATTGGGCTGCCTCGCACGTTATCCGTCATGGTGGTGATCACCTTGTTTGTTGGCCTGACATTCATGGCACTGTTTGGCTTGGTACCGACGATTTGGAACCAAGGCATAAGCTTAGTGGCCGATGTGCCGAATATGTTCAATAATATGCAGGCGCTCATGCTGAGCCTGCCTGAGCGCTATCCAGACCTTATCAATCCACACATGGTGAACACCTTTGTTGATACCTTACAAAATAAGGTGTTGAGCCTGGGGGAAACCCTAGTCAAAGGTTCTTTATCATCATTGGTTAACTTGGTCGCGGTGGCGGTCTACTTGATTTTGGTCCCGTTATTGGTTTTCTTCTTGCTGAAAGATAAAACCGAAATGCTGGCCATGTTTAAAGGGTTGCTGCCGCGTAACCGCCGGCTTGCGTCTCGGGTTGGCCATGAGATGAACCAACAGATTTCGAACTACATTCGCGGGAAAGTGACCGAGATTATCATTGTTGGTATTACTAGCTATCTTACCTTTATGTTGCTGGATCTTCGCTACGCGGTATTGCTGAGTGTCGCTACGGGCTTTTCTGTGCTTGTCCCCTATATCGGGGCAGCCGTTGTCACGGTACCGATAGCGATTGTGGCCCTGTTTCAATGGGGACTTGAACCCGGTTTTTGGTATGTGATGATCGCCTATGGCGTGATTCAAACCCTCGACGGTAACGTGCTTGTGCCAGTGCTCTTCTCGGAAGCGGTCAATTTACACCCGGTTGCACTAATCATCGCCGTACTGGTTTTCGGTGGACTCTGGGGCTTTTGGGGGGTATTTTTTGCTATTCCATTGGCGACCTTAGTGAAAGCGGTATGGCAAGCACTGCCCGAAATTGAGCTCGATGATGATCCAAAAAAAGACGTGGAGTGATCCATCTTGTTTTCAAGCTCCTAAATAAAGGAGCTGAGCGGCACGAGCGTAGGCTTTACCGTGATCAGTTTGGCCCATAGAAGTAGTAACGAAAAACAGGGTTGGCATGGTACAAAATAGGCAAGAACATACGCACTTAAAAGGGTTCCGGGTTGCAGTGATCGGTGGCGGCGTCGCGGGCACGACAGCAGCAATGCGACTGGCTGAGCGCGGCATTGATACCCAGGTGTTTGAAGCGGGAACCGGGCTGGTGAGTGGCCCTCCTATCTGTCATCTTCATGCGGGCGGCAATTTGTATCGAGAAATCTCGCTCGATCAGTGTTTAACCTTACTGGATCAGTCCGTTGCGACCGTACGCATGTATCCACACTCTGTGAATCGTCGCCCAACCGTGTTGGCGGTGCCAGAGCAAGACCCAGGATCGTTAGACAGTGTGATTGCGCGATTAGAAACCTTGCGCGAGCGTTACGCCCAATTGGTTGAGCTAGACAGCGCGAACAAAGTGATGGGCGAGCCCGCTGATTATTTCCGCTTGTATCAGCAATCTGACCTTGAAGCGCTGAAAGCAAAAGACTACCGCAGTATTACCGACTCGGCTGACCAGTGGATGTGGCCGGTGGCGCAGTCGCTGGATCTGAGTGCGATGAAGTACCCGTTGGTATTGGTGCAAGAATACGGGCTGAGTGTGTTTCGCCTTGCGGCGGAAGCGCAATTAACGCTTGTGGACGTACCGCATTGTCAGCTCAACTTTAATCACAAAGTGGTTGATACCCAGCAGACAGCGTCAGGTTGGCAAGTGACCTATCAAGATAAAGCTGGCCAGACGCACACCACCGAGGTTGACTACCTAATCAATGCCGCCGGGTTCCGCACGGGAACCATTGACGACATGGCGGGGTTTGGTCGTCAGCGTTTGGTTGAGTATAAGGCGGCTTACGTGGCCCACTGGACGCGTACCGAGTATCAATGGCCAGAAATTATTGTCCACGGCCAACGTGGTACACCACAAGGCATGGCACAACTGACGCCTTACCCTGATGGCTTCTTTCAGTTACATGGCATGACGCAAGACGTGACCCTCTTTGAACGTGGTCTGGTAAAAAGCTCAGCGCAATCCGCGCAACCGAATGTCGACGCACGCTATGTGAAAAATATCGATCAAGGTTGGGATTGGGAGGAAGTTTGCGAGCGAACCGATCGCGCCATCGACCACTTTGCCCAATGGCTGCCTGAATTTAAACACGCAGAAGTCGGGGGGAAACCTTTGTGCGGGGCACAACAAATTCCAGGCGAGGATTCATCGCTGCGGGCCTCGGATGTGTCTTTCGATGGTGAACGCTATGCGCGAATGGAAATCGTCAAAGCCTCGTCGGCGTTAACAGCGATAAACAAAGTGCTGACTCAGTTTGAAGATGCGGGCTGGATCTCGCCAACGTCTCAGTACGTTATGACGCGTCCGTCGACCGATAAGATTATCAATGTCGCGTGTGAATTTGCGGTACAGCGCGGTTATCCGGAAGCATTGGCAAAGCCCGTGAGCTGAGTGAATCCATGCTCATATTCTAAAAAAGCGCACGATCAATCGTGCGCTTTTTTTAACAAGTAGGATAAGGTGCCATCCTAGGCTTGGTTCAGGAAATCCAACACCACTTGGTGATGATCTTTGGTCTTAAATTTGTTGAACACATGTTCAATTTTTCCATCTTTACCAACCAAAAAGCTCAGGCGGTGAATGCCGTCATATTCTTTCCCCATGAACTTCTTGAGTCCCCAGACGCCAAATGCATCGGCTACGGCATGGTCTTCGTCGCTCAATAGTGTGAAATTGAGTTCATCACGTTCGACAAAGCGGGTCAATTTTTTTGACGGGATCTGGCTGATACCTAATACCACGGTATCCAGCGCGTCGAGTTCGGTCTTGGTGTCACGCAAAGAGCAGGCTTGAGTGGTGCAGCCTGGTGTCATGGCTTTGGGATAAAAATAGACCAAGACGCGTTTTGCGCCTTGAAACTGGCTAAGCGTGACGGTATCGCCATTTTGATCTTGCAGTGAAAAATCGGGCGCTTGAACGCCTTCGGTTAATGTTTGCATGCGCTGCGTTTCCTTTTTGTCGGTAAACCGAATTCACGATGATAGAGGGTGTTCGAGATTACGCAAGTTTTTGATATGACGATCACGGGCTTGACAGCGTTTTACCTTTTATTGACGCTAACCAGACGCTGATTCGATGATAAAATCTTAAACTTGAATGTGGCGGTAAAAAATGTCGAATAAGACACGCCTGAGCGCAGGGTTATTCTTGTGTTTACCCAGCGCCAAAAGTAACATTGCAAGCATCACCAATAAGGGAGACGAACATGGTTTCTGGAAGCATAGTGGCGCTCGTCACACCCATGGATGCACATGGCGAAGTGGATTACGTGAGCCTAGAACAACTGGTCGAGTTTCATATCCAAGCAGGCACCGATGCGATTGTCGCAGTGGGCACAACGGGTGAATCGTCAACAGTAACCGTGGATGAGCACATTAAAGTGGTGCTGAAGACCTTAGAATTTGCTGATGGACGGATCCCCGTTATCGCAGGAACGGGAGCAAATGCCACCCATGAAGCGATTACCTTCAGTAAAATGTTTGCCGGGTCGGGCGTTGCTGCTTGTTTGAGTGTGACCCCTTATTACAACAAGCCAACTCAAGAAGGCTTATTCCAGCATTATAAAGCCATTGCCGAGGCGACGGACTTACCCCAGATTCTTTATAACGTCCCGGGTCGTACTGCGGTAGATATTCAGCCTGAAACGGTGGCGCGCTTGGCGGAGTTTGACAATATCATCGGATTAAAAGATGCAACGGCCGATGTGAGTCGAGTCGCCATTCATCGGGAACTTTGTGGTGATGACTTCCTCTTATTCAGTGGTGATGATTTAACAGGCTTGAATTTGTTCTCGCCGGTGGGCACGGGGTGATTTCGGTCACCAATAATGTTGCCGCCGCGCAAATGGCCAAAATGATTCAATTGGCACGTGCCGGTGATGCGAAGCAGGCGCATGCAATCAACGAGACGCTGATCCCTTTACATCGTCACCTTTTTGATGAAGCTAATCCGATCCCTGTGAAGTGGGCAGTCCGAGAAATGGGATTGATTGCGGATGGGCATCTTCGTCTGCCATTAACCGAATTAAGCGAGCATTTGCGCCCAGATGTCCGAGAGGCCATGCAGGTTGCAGGTGTTGTTTAAGCCGTTGGAGTGTCAATGAAACCAGTATTTAAGCTCGGCCTTTGTGCCATCATGGTCACCGGGCTGGTGGCCTGCAGTGGTGGCGCCGAGCAACGCCGTCAAGCCAAAGATGATTTTAGCTACTTGCAAACCACCCCGTTGTCGCAGTGGCAAACCTTGCCGGATCAAGCGCCTTATTTTTCCACTAATTATCAAATCCCTGAGCAAGACTTTCAGGGAGAAGTGGGCAAAAATGTCGATATTCGTCCGCCCCGTCAAGTCCTCGATTTAGTCCCAGGTGCGCGTATCGAGCGTGATAGCCGTGGGGTAACCATTGCGGTTGCTAATGAGAAACAGCTTAGCCAATTGTGGGAAACCGTCGAGCGTCTCGCGAGCGATGAGACTATTCCTGTTGAGACACACACCGCGGATCAAATCGACACCGGCTGGATTGCTTGGGAAAAAGAAGATACGGCTCATCAAGCACGCTTCCGCCTGTCACGTCTTGAGCAAGGGCACCGGTTTGCACTGGGTGTCAATATGATTGATTCACGCGCTAAGGCCAGTGATGAGCCTCTGACACCAGCAGAACGGGAGCGCTATAACACCTTAATGACCAATCTGATTACGGTGAATCATGATGCCGCGTTACGTGCTGAAGCCCGTCGTTTAGCAGAGCAACGCCAGGCAGATATTCCGATGAGTTTTGGCACCGACCGCAGTGGTTTGCCAGTGATTATTGCGCGCGCCCCATATGACGTCGTGTGGGAGAAGCTTCCTGGGATGATTAAACCGCTCGGGTTTACAGTAGAAAGTCGCAACCAATCGCAAGGCACTGTGAAAACACGTCACGTTGCTCCCAGTGATGAGCGCTGGCAAGCGCTCGGGGTAGAACCTATTTCGCTACCAGATAATAGCTATACCTTGCTGCTAGGAGATTTAGGTAACCGTACGTCAATTAACGTGACCAACAGTGATGGAAAACCTGTCAAGAAAGCCACACTGGAAGCGCTCAGCCGGGCGTTGAAAGCGGCCATTGCGCAGCTTAGTCAGGCCACATCGCAGTAATTTTATAGGGACGCCAAACAGCGTCCCTTATTTTTAGCGCCTAATGGAGAAAATAGGTAATGGAAAAACGTGCTGAGTTGTATCGCGGGAAAGCTAAGTCTGTGTATGCAACGGATGATGAGAACCGCTTTGTTCTGCACTTTCGCAATGACACCTCTGCGTTTGATGGTGAGCGTGTTGAGCAACTTGCGCGAAAAGGCGAAGTGAATAACAAGTTCAATCACTTCATCATGCAAAAGCTTGAGCAGGCAGGTATTCCCACCCAAATGGACCAACTGTTGTCCGATACCGAGTGCGTGGTGAAAAAGCTCGATATGATCCCGGTTGAGTGTGTGGTAAGAAACATTGCCGCGGGTTCACTCTGCCGCCGACTGGGCGTAGAAGAGGGCACAGCACTCACCCCGCCCACCTTTGAGTTGTTTTTAAAAAACGATGCGCTGCATGATCCTATGGTCAATGAATCACTGTGTGAATCTTTAGGGTTCGCTACCCAAGCACAACTCGCGACCATGAAGTCGTTGACGTATCAGGTTAACGATGTGCTTAAAGCAATGTTTGCTGAAGGTGACTTATTGCTGGTGGACTACAAGCTGGAGTTTGGCGTCGATGCGAACGGTAATATAGTGCTTGGCGATGAATTTAGCCAGATGGCTGTCGTTTGTGGGATGCCAACACGCGAGAAAAACTGGATAAAGACCGCTTCCGCCAAGGCCTCGGTGGTGTAGTAGAAGCGTATATCGAAGTGGCACAGCGTATCGGCTTAGCCTTATAATTTTTGGATTTTAAAAGCAAACGTTTGCGTTGCAAATAAATAAAATAGCGCCATAACAGGGCGCTATTTTTTATGTGAGCAAGAAGTTGCTCAGCTTGGCAACTTCTTGCTTGGTGCTGACAAAAAATTGGTCAGTGTATATTTAAACTATTGAAAATAAACAAATAAAAACTTGGCATGAAATTGGCATGTTAGTGATGACGCATAACCAAGGGGGTTATGCCTAATGACTAAATACTTATAGGAGCAACTATGCCAACGCCATGTTATATCTCGATTGAAGGTGAAACTCAGGGTTTGATTACTGCTGGTGCCTGCACCGCTGACTCAATCGGTGATGCATTCGTTGAAGGCCACGAAGATGAAATGCTGGTTCAACAGTTTAATCACAATGTCACCGTCCCGACCGACCCACAGTCCGGTCAGCCATCAGGTCAACGTGTTCACAAGCCTTTCAAATTCACCGTCGCGCTCAACAAAGCCGTTCCTCTGCTTTATAACGCGCTGTCTTCGGGTGAGAAAATGTCTACCGTCGAGCTAAAGTGGTACCGCACCTCGAT
>NZ_AQOD01000067.1 GCF_000513715.1 Salinivibrio socompensis S35 | reverse complement strand
CCAGAGCCAGAGCCAGAGCCAGAGCCAGAGCCAGAGCCAGAGCCAGAGCCAGAGCCAGAAAAACCGGTCACAGTGGTGCGCGAGCGCGAAAAACCGCAACGTGAAGGTTTCTTCGCGCGGTTAAAACGTGGCCTGCAAAAGACCAAAACCAACCTCGGCTCCGGCTTTTTTAGCCTGTTTAGCGGCAAGAAAATCGATGAAGACCTATTTGAAGAGCTCGAGGAGCAGCTGCTGATCTCTGATGTGGGAATGGAAGCCACGACCAAAATCATTGATAACCTGACCGATAAGGCCAGTCGTCGCGATCTAAAAGATGGCGAAGCCCTTTACGGTATTTTGAAGCAAGAAATGGCGCAGATGTTGGAAAGCGTCGAGCAGCCGTTGGTACTGACGGACCACAAACCTTACGTGATCCTGATGGTCGGCGTGAATGGTGTGGGTAAAACCACCACCATCGGCAAGATGGCGCGCCAATTTCAAGATCAGGGCAAATCGGTCATGTTAGCCGCCGGCGATACCTTCCGTGCGGCCGCGGTTGAGCAGTTGCAAGCTTGGGGTGAGCGTAATCAGGTGCCCGTGATTGCACAGCATACGGGTGCTGACAGCGCCTCCGTGCTCTATGATGCGATTGAAGCGGCCAAAGCGCGTAATGTGGACGTGGTGATTGCCGATACGGCTGGGCGTTTGCAAAACAAAGCCAACTTGATGGAAGAGCTACGCAAAATTGTCCGCGTGATGCAAAAACTGGATGTGGGCGCGCCGCACGAAGTGATGCTGACGCTCGATGCGGGCACCGGACAAAATGCGATCAGTCAGGCGAAGTTGTTTAATGAGATAGCACCGATCACGGGTATTACCCTCACTAAATTAGATGGCACCGCGAAAGGCGGGGTGATTTTTGCGGTGGCTGAACAATTTAATATTCCGATTCGCTATATTGGTGTCGGCGAAAGCATTGAGGATTTACGTACCTTTAACGCCAATGACTTTATCGAGGCGCTGTTTAGCCGGGAGGAATAACCGTGATCCAGTTTCAGCAAGTCAGCAAAGCCTATCGAGGGGGGCGTCAGGCCTTACAAAAGGTCAATTTTGAGCTGCCCAAAGGCGATATGGCCTTACTCACTGGCCATTCAGGCGCAGGGAAGAGCACCTTGTTGAAACTGATCTGTGCCATTGAGCGTCCCAGTGATGGGCATATTTATTTCAACGGCCACGATATCTCACGGATCCCTCGTCAAGATATTCCCTTTTTGCGTCGTCATTTAGGGATTATCTTTCAAGACCACAAACTGCTGATGGAGCGACCGTGTTTGAAAATGTCGCCCTACCTTTACGGATTGAGCAGCAGTCAGACAATGAGATAAAAAAGCGGGTCTCCGCCGCCCTCGATAAAGTCGGTTTACTCGATAAAGCGCGTTGTAACCCCATACAACTGTCTGGCGGAGAGCAACAGCGGGTCGGGATCGCTCGTGCGGTGGTTAACCGCCCCCAAGTACTCTTGGCTGATGAGCCAACCGGCAATTTAGATGCTGCGTTGTCGGCGCAAATCATGGAATTATTTCGCTTGTTCAATCAAGTGGGAGTGACCATTTTAATGGCAACGCATGACACCAGCTTGCTTGAACAATACCGTCACTTACGGCGCTTTGACTTGCAACATGGAAGCTTAGCGGAGGTTCGCCATGGCTGAGTCATTTATTCAGACCCAGCAACGTCATGCATTGACAGCTTGGCATGATCTTTTTCAACGCCCGATGGGTAATCTACTCACGTTGATGGTCTTGGCGGTTGCCTTGTCGTTACCGGCGACATTCTACTTACTGGCGAAGAATGTTGTCGCGGTGAGTGCACAGTGGCAAAGTCCAGCGGAGATCAATGTTTTCCTCACTCAGGCACAGTCAGAGCAACGAGGACAGGCATTGGCAGAGACACTGAGCACGTGGCCAGACATTGAGAGTGTTGAATATTTGTCGCCATCTGAAGGGATGGCAGCACTTAAAACGCAACGTGGGTTTCATCAAGCGGTCACCTTATTGGAGGATAATCCTCTTCCCAGTGTGATCGTGGTGGTGCCGACGGGAGACGCTGACAGTGACGGCATGCGGTCCATGTCGGAACGGGCGAGTGCATTGGCTGAGCAATTAAGACAGCGAGACGAAGTGGATGAAGTCCGGCTTGATACCGATTGGCTGGCGCGGCTGGATGCGATCAAGACTTTGGCCATGACGATGGCGTGGTTGTTTTCTGTCTTAATGTTGGCGGCAGTTGTTTTGTTGGTCGGTAATACGCTTCGCTTACAGGTCCTGCATCATCAACCGCGTATTCAGGTGATGAAAATGGTGGGCGCAACGGACAGTTTTATTTTACGCCCCTATTTGTATATGGGCGCTTGGTTGGGGAGTCTAGCTGCGATCGTAGCCTGGATTCTGACCGCCATGAATACTTGGCTGATGGATGGCGCCGTTCACCAATTTGCACAGCTCTATAACAAGCCCTTTACCCTCAGCGGACTTAATTGGGATGAGTCTTTGCTATTATTGATGGGCTCAATCTTGCTTGGTGTCGTTGCTGCCTTGTTGGCGACGCGCCGTCACTTAAAAGAGATTGAACCTGTGTAGGGGGAATACGGTCATAGAACAACGAGAGAGACATCAGGGCTTGCAGTTTTTTCCCGCTTGGGTATATTTTTGCATGCTTAATCAGCAATTCGGTCTTCGACGATTCGGAAACGAGGTTTGAATGACAAAAGAGATGAACGCATTGGCACCGATTGTACAAGATAACGTCGATGGTTATCTGCGAACGGTAAACAGCCATCCTATGCTCAGCGCGGAAGAGGAGCATTCGCTGGCTGAGCGTCTCCATTATCATGGTGATTTGGAGGCGGCAAAGTCGCTGATCTTATCTCACTTGCGTTTTGTTGTTCACATCGCCCGTGGATACACCGGATACGGCTTACCCATCGCGGATTTGGTTCAAGAAGGCAACATTGGCTTAATGAAGGCGGTCAAACGTTTCAACCCTGAAGTTGGCGTGCGTCTGGTGTCATTTGCTGTGCATTGGATCAAAGCGGAAATTCACGAGTACGTATTACGTAACTGGCGTATCGTTAAAGTGGCAACCACCAAAGCGCAACGTAAGCTGTTTTTCAATTTACGTAAAAATAAGAAGCGCTTGGGTTGGTTTAATAACGACGAAGTGAATATGGTCGCGCAGCAACTTGGCGTTGAGGCGTCAGAGGTCCGTGAGATGGAAGCCCGTTTGGCGGCACAAGATCCGACCTTTGAAGCGCCAGCTAATGCTGACGATGAGCGAGAAAATGGCCCGATGGCACCGGTTTACTACCTTGAGGACAAAAGCTCCGATATCGCAGAGTCGCTAGAGGCAGAAAACTGGGAAGCGCACGCCAATCGTCGCTTGGCGAACGCGCTGTCAGGCTTGGATGAACGCAGCCAGCACATTGTGCGTGCTCGTTGGTTAGATGACAATAAGGCAACGTTGCAAGACTTGGCTACGCATTATCAAGTCTCCGCAGAGCGTGTGCGCCAACTAGAAAAGAACGCAATGAAGAAACTAAAGCAAGCCATTGGTGATGCGCTCTAGCGTCTTTCTAGTAAAGAAAAACCGGCCCGTTGGGCCGGTTTTTTTATGCTTGAAAACCGGGCGGCGATGATCGTTATGAAAAGTTATACACAGTTTATCCTGGATCCCTACTACATCTAGTGGATCCATGAGTAGGATCTTCGCTTATCAACGCAATCCACACCTTTGTCCACAAACGATCAAAAAGCAAACAGCGCGAGGATCGCGAGGTAAGCGACATGAAACAAACTCAGGTACAATGCGGGTTCATCTCGAGGGCACATAGCCCTCGTATAACGTTAGCTGGGAATAACTTTGTGAGTGGAGAGGTATAAGGTATGGATCAGTTCGCACATATCTCTGTGACCGATGCGTGGGAAATGCTGAACGATGATCAGCAAAATGCAGTATTAGTCGATATCCGGGATCCTCAAACGTTCCAGGTCGCGCATCCTCAAGAGGCCTATCACCTCACCAACGACACCTTGGTGACCTTTATGGATCAGGTCGACTTTGATCAACCGTCTTGGTGATGTGTTATCACGGGATCAGTAGCCAAGGGGCGGCACAGTATTTGATCAATCAAGGTTTTGATGCGGTCTATAGCGTTGATGGTGGGTTTGAGGCGTGGCACCGACAATCACTGCCGACCGCATCAGGGATCGATATAAAATAGGACAGCCCATGCAAAAACTCGCAGTAGTGCCCAATGCACGTTTGGCGCAAGCTTTTATCGATTATGCGGCAGCGCATGGAGTGAGCCTTGAGCTCGCACCAGAGCCAGACGCACACGTTGCGGTTTGGTTGATTAACGACGACGATAAGGCGTGGGTGGATAACGAGCTTGAACGTTTTATTGCCGATCCAACACATAGCCGTTATCAAGCCGCGTCTTGGCAAGTTGCTGAGACTCGCCAAGCACGCTTTCACTATCCCTCAGCCCGATTGTGGCAAACGGTGAAAGAGAAATCTGGCCCCGTTACCCTAGGCGTGATGTTTATCTGTGTGGCCTTGTTTACGCTGATGACCCTCGGCGGTTTTGATGTGGTGGTGCGTCGCCTGTTGTTTCCCGCTGACAGCAGTCAACAATGGCAATTATGGCGCTTATTCAGCCATGCACTGCTGCACTTCTCCGCCTTGCATATCATCTTTAATCTATTGTGGTGGTGGGTACTCGGTGGTCGCATTGAGCGTCTTGGCAGTAGTAGCAAGCTGGTTCAGATTTTTTTGTTTGCCGCGCTATTCTCAGGTTTAGGGCAATATTGGTTAGAAGGCCCGTATTTTGGTGGCCTGTCCGGCGTAGTCTATGCGCTTTTGGGCTATTTATGGTGGCTGACTTGGCTGGCCCTGAGCGTGGATTAACCATCGAAAAGCCCTATGTGATCTTTATGCTGGCATGGCTTGTGATTGGATTTTTCCAACCTATGGGCATGAATATCGCCAATATGGCGCATTTATTTGGCTTAATCATCGGTTGTGCCCTCGGTTTATGGGACGCTAAACGCCACGTTTGACCCTCGCTTTCCTCACGTTTATCGACAGAGACAAGCTGTGACTGACAAAAAGAGCAATTAATTGCTCTTTTTTTGTTCGTATACACACTTTTATTGCGTCAGATCTATGTTTTTATGTTCGCTTTCACGGCTTTTACTTTCATTTTGAGTAATTATTCCACTCGTTGAGCGAGTTCGAATATTTAATTGCTCACTTGTTTGATTTTTATCCTTTTAATTAATCCATCGCGTACATCTTACTGAGGACCCTCCCATGTTTGGAATCTTCCGGCCGGCCGCTCACCGGCAAAGGTTGCCAGAGTCACAGATCGGTGACACCTACACCCGACTGCGCTGGCAATTATTTTTTGGTATTTTTATCGGCTACGCCGGTTACTATCTGGTGCGTAAAAACTTTAGTTTGGCGATGCCTTTTCTTATTGATGAATATGGCTTTAGCCGCGGCGATTTAGGCGTCGCATTGGCGGCGGTATCCATCGCTTATGGTTTGTCCAAGTTTCTGATGGGCAGCGTGTCGGACCGCTCAAACCCAAGATACTTTTTAAGTGCCGGACTATTAATATCATCGTTGGTAATGTTCAGTTTCGGCTTTTTACCATGGACGACGAGCAGTATTGCGATCATATTTGTACTGTTGTTTATCAATGGTTGGGTGCAAGGTATGGGTTGGCCTGCCTGCGGGCGCACCATGGTTCACTGGTGGTCACAACGTGAACGCGGTGAGTTAGTTTCGGTATGGAATATTGCCCATAATATTGGTGGTGGGCTGATTGGGCCGCTATTCTTGTTGGGCTTGTGGCTGTTCAACGATGACTGGCGCGCCTCTTTCTATGTGCCGGCCTTCTTTGCGGCGCTAGTTGCCGTCTTTATCTGGTTTACCCTGCGCGATACCCCACAATCGTGTGGCTTGCCACCGATTGAAGAGTACAAAGACGATTATCCGGATAACTACGACGAAGAAGCCTTCGAAAAAGAAATGTCCGCTAAAGATATCTTTGTCACCTACGTGATGAAAAACCGTCTGTTGTGGTATATCGCGATTGCCAATGCCTTTGTTTACTTGATTCGTTATGGCGTGCTCGATTGGGCGCCAGTTTACTTGGATGAAGCGAAAGGCTTTTCCGTCGACAAGTCGTCTTGGGCGTACTTCCTCTATGAGTGGGCCGGTATTCCTGGCACCTTATTATGTGGCTGGATGTCTGATAAGTTCTTTAAAGGGGCACGTGCGCCAGCCGGAGTCCTGTTTATGGTGCTGGTAACGGTCGCTGTGTTGGTGTACTGGTTCAACTGCGGGCAACCCAGGTATTGATATGGTGGCACTGGTTGCGATTGGCTTCTTAATTTATGGTCCCGTGATGCTCATTGGTCTGTATGCGTTGGAGCTGGCACCGAAAAAAGCAGCGGGCACCGCAGCAGGCTTAACCGGGCTATTTGGTTACTTGGGTGGTGCGGTTGTTGCGAACATTGCCCTGGGTTATACCGTGGATCACTTTGGTTGGGACGGCGGATTTATGCTACTGACCGGCGGGTGTATCTTAGCGATTTTCTTCCTGTGCTTAGCGTGGGTCGGGGAGCATCGTGTGCGTCGTGACACGCCTGTGCACGCTGCTTAAATAATCTGTCTTGGCATCGCCTAGCGGCTATGCGTAAACTAGGAAGCCCTCGTGAACGCGGGGGCTTTTTTTGTAAGGGGAGATGCAGTGAAGCAAAACAAACGTCATCAGCAAATCATTGATCTGGTTAAATCACAAGGATACGTGAGCACGGAAGACTTGGTTGAGCGCTTCAATGTCAGCCCTCAAACGATTCGGCGCGATCTCAATGAGCTGGCTGCAGAAAATCAAATTCGCCGTCACCACGGTGGTGCTACGGTACCATCGAGCTCCGAAAACACCGCGTATGCGACCCGTAAGGTGTTGCAGCAACGGGAAAAAGACACCATTGCTCAGGCGCTGGTACAGCATATACCGGATGGAGCGACCTTATTTATTGATATCGGTACCACGCCAGAAGCCGTGGCACGCGCCTTGTTGGATCATCATCACTTACGGGTAGTGACCAATAACCTCAATGCTGCCGCGATCTTGATGCCGAAGCAAGATTTTACGGTGATTATTCGCCGGTGGCGAGGTACGCAATCGTGATGGGGGGATTGTTGGCGAAGCCACGCTCGATTTCGTCTCCCAGTTTCGGCTCGACTTTGGCATTTTGGGGATCAGTGGTATTGACGACGATGGCTCGTTACTGGACTTTGATTACCACGAAGTGCGGGTTAAAAAAGCCATTTTAGATAACAGTCGTTGTGTGATGCTGGCCGCTGACCACACCAAATTTGGTCGTAATGCGATGGTGAATCTAGGCAATATTACCCAACTGGATATGGTCTTTACCGATGTCACCCCGCCTGCGCAAATCCGGGAGATGCTAGCAGCACAAGGCAGCCACCTTGAGGTGATCAGCCATGCCGTCTCTGAGGATACGCCTTCAGTCGTGTGATTATTGGTAGAGGTATTTGGTGAATAAAAGGTCGGCCAGCATCCTGCGATTGGTTTCGGCAAGGAGAAGCTCGTTGACCTTATCTAAGCATGCCTTGCGGATCGCCTCGCGTCCCGATAGCGATTTAATTTGGGTCGCGGTTTGTTGCGCTAAGGTCTCTATGATGACATCGCGGATCAGCGGAGAGTGGTATTCTAGCTGGCTGACTAAACGGGGATCATCCACCATCAATTCAACGCTCACCTTAATAAAGCCAAGCCGCGGACCTTGGGTGACATAATTGGTGGTGATTTCAGGCTCTAAGGCAAAGTAACTGTACTTTGCTTGGTGACCACCTTCTTCTTCTGCGTGGACAGCCATACTGGCCCATAACAACAGGCTCAGCAGTACCATCGAGACGAGAGATTGTTTACTCATAGCTATCCAACAATTCGGTTAATGATGTGATAGGGGTAGGCCGTGCGCATTCTCCAATCGCGGTCAGCCTGATACAATTGCCTCGAGTATAGCAACATTGTCCGCCTCATAGGGCAACGGACAGGCGAATTTTGCGCGATGTGGCACAGGAAATAATGTCGGACTTAAATCATACCTATTTAGAGGCGCTGCAACAGGCACGCTGGGAGCGACCAGATATTGCGGCGTTAAAGCGCACCGCAGAAGGCAGCTGGTTGTTAGAATCACATTCAATGACGGCGCGACTCAAGCGCCACTGTCAGGATTTTGATGTAGACGTACTCCAAGTCTATCAGCTGACACCGGACAAACTTGCCGAGCACGAAGCCGCCTTGATTGGCCAAGAGGCCTGTGTGGTACGGGAAGTTGTGCTAAAAGGGGATGGAAAACCTTGGCTGTGTGCGCGAACCCTGATGCCTGCCTCGACCTTAGAGGGCCAAGGTGGACACTTACACGCGCTGGGGACCGAGCCGTTAGGTCAGCATGTATTTAAACAGCGGGCCTCGCGGCGGGATGCGATTGAGACCGCGCACGTTCCTTGCCTGTCTCACCAACTGTATGCCCGTCGCTCACGCCTTTGGCTCCATCATCGACCGATGTTGGTTGCCGAACTCTTCTTGCCCAACTCGCCGCTGTATGGCAAGGAGGCGCCCGCATGAGCACGAAATTGGCTGCCTTTGGCCAGCTTGCGCGTTTAGATCGTCCCATTGGCACCTTATTGTTGCTTTGGCCAACATTATGGGCGTTGTTTTTAGCCGCCGATGGTATGCCGGCGTTACTGACTCTGGTGGTATTTGTACTCGGGGTGTATATGATGCGTGCCGCCGGCTGTGTGATTAACGATTATGCGGACCGCCATTTTGATGGCCACGTTAAACGTACTAAAGAGCGGCCTTTGCCCTCAGGCCGGATTGGCGAGAAAGAAGCGCTTGGTTTCTTTATTGCCTTGGTATTAGGCGCATTTCTATTGGTATTAACCCAAAACATCCTGACGATTCAGCTTTCTTTTGTCGGGGTCTCGCTGGCTTTTATTTATCCGTTTATGAAGCGCTATACCCATCTTCCCCAGTTAGTGTTGGGGCTGGCGTTTAGCTGGGCGATTCCGATGGCGTTTGCGGCGGCACAAGACGCGCTGCCACCCGTCATTTGGCTGCTATTTATGGCCAATATTTGCTGGACTATCGCTTATGACACCTTATATGCGATGGTGGACCGCGATGATGATCTAAAGATTGGGATTAAATCGACCGCCATCTTGTTTGGTCGTTGGGATAAAACCGCCGTTGGCGTGTTGCAGTTATTGACGCTTGCGCTGTTGATGCTCGCTGGACAATGGCTAGGGTTAGCCGCAGGTTACCATTGGAGCCTATTAGCTGCCTTTGCGCTATTTGTTTATCAGCACTATCTTGCCCGTGAACGGGAACGCATGGCATGTTTCCAGGCTTTTTTAAACAACAACTATGTCGGTTTGGTGATATTCATCGGCGTTTTGGCTGGTATCTACGGGTAGAGAGTTCGCCAACCGATTGAATGACGCTTTTTCTCCCCAAGCAACTTTTTGCTCAGCTTGGCAACTTCTTGCTTGCGGTCGAGCAAGAAGTTGCCAAGACAATAAGTAAGTATCTGTAAAATAACAAAATAATATTTGGCACGCTTTTCGCATTATAAGCATTACCACAGTGAATAGGCTGTGCTTAATGATTAAATGTTTATAGGAGCGATTATGCCAACGCCATGTTATATCTCGATTGAAGGTGAAACCCAGGGCTGATTACTGCCGGTGCGTGTACCGCTGATTCAATCGGTGATGCGTTTGTTGAAGGCCACGAAGATGAAATGCTGGTACAGCAGTTTAACCACAATGTGACGGTTCCCACTGACCCACAGTCTGGCCAGCCCTCCGGCCAGCGCGTTCATAAGCCATTCAAATTCACCGTCGCGCTCAACAAAGCGGTGCCGCTGCTTTATAATGCGCTGTCTTCAGGTGAGAAAATGTCTACCGTCGAACTGAAGTGGTATCGCACTTCGATTGAAGGCAAACAAGAAAACTTTTTTACCACCAAGCTGGAAAGCGCCTCTATCGTAGACATCCATTGCGAAATGCCACACTGCCAAGATCCTGCCAAGTCTGATTTCACTCAGAACCTCACGGTCTCTATGTCATACCGTAAAGTTATCTGGGAGCACGTTAACGCGGGCACATCTGGCTCAGACGACTGGCGCAAGCCTATCGAAGCTTAATCCTCGCCTTGATGAGGAAACCGCAGCCTGCCTATTGGGCGGGCTGCACCGCGTTCAGCCTTGTGCGCATTGAGAGTATCGACTTGTTTCGACAGAAAGGAAGGTAAGTGATGGCAACACTTCATTATACATTCAGTATTAAAGGCCTAGCGGATGAATGCTTTGTCGTGAGAGGGTTTGAGGGCCAAGAAGTCCTCTCTGATGATAACCGCGTTGATGGAGGATGCCACGGCTTTCGCTACGATATTGAGCTGGCAAGCCGACATACCGACCTAAAACCGGAGCAAGTGATTGATGCAACGGCAGTACTCACCCTATACCGCAATGGTGAGGTGGCGCAGCGCTTTCATGGTGTTGTAAAGCGCTTCACTCAAGGCGATATTGGTCATCACCATACCTTTTACTCGCTCACCTTGGTCCCAGCCCTCGAGCGACTTGCACTTCGTCATAACAGCCGTATTTTTCAGCATAAGACGGTGCAAGACATTATTGCTGAGCTGCTGCTGGAAATGGGGGTGGAAGACCACCAATTCTCCCTGTCTCGCAAGCTTGAAGAGCGTGAGTTCTGTGTCCAGTATCGTGAGACGGATTTAGCCTTTATTGAGCGTCTTGCCGCCGAAGAAGGCTTGGTTTACTACTTTGCGCATAGCCAAGACAAGCACATGCTCATCTTTTGTGATGACAACAACGCGCTTCCTGCTTTAGAAGCCCCAGTTGTGTATAACAACACGGGCGGGGGGGAAGCCGATACGCCCTATGTCTGGTCTTTCACCAAGCAAACACAAACCGCGGTGTCTGATGTGTACCTCAAAGACTATAGCTTCAAAAAACCTGCCTACAGCTTTATGCAACAACAGGTCGGTGATGATATGGCCTACCAACGACAAACGTATCAGCATTTTGATGCGCCAGGCCGCTATAAAGATGATGCCAATGGTCGCGCATACAGCCAAGCAAGGCTCGATTACTTACGGCGCGATGCGCGCCTGGCAACCGGGCAAAGCAACCAACCGTTACTGCGTGCCGGCACCCAGTTTACACTCAGTGAGCACTTAGCGGCTGAAATGAACGCCGATTGGTTGGTGGTCTCTATCACGCGCAAAGGCGAGCAACCCCAAGCGCTAGAAGAAGCTGGCAGCACAGGGCAAACCACCTATTCTAACCAATTTAAAGTCGTGCCTGTCTCCACGCCTTGGC
>NZ_AQOD01000066.1 GCF_000513715.1 Salinivibrio socompensis S35 | reverse complement strand
CAGTTTTACCGTAGGCTACWMTCAACACCGAAATCTCTGGGCGCGTTAGGCCGGTGCCACGTAGGTTTCGCTCAGACAAGGTTTCATCATCTGGCAAATATTCGAGCGCACGATCTAGCTTCCCCTCTTTCTCTAGATAATGAATGAACCGAATTTGCTCTTTTAATAACGCGGCTTTCTGGTTATGGGTGACCGAAATCGACTCGCTTTGACTGTACGCATCTTCGATCACGATATCAGACACTTCGTCTTCCATTCGCTCCAGCAGCTCATTGCGCTTTTTGATGGTCAGATCCCCGGCAGCAACTAGCCCGTTGAGCAGGATCTTAATGTTGACCTCGTTATCTGAGCAATCGACACCACCGACATTATCAATAAAGTCGGTATTCACTCGACCGCCTTTTAGCGCATACTCAATCCGCCCCAATTGAGTCATACCCAAGTTGCCGCCCTCGCCAATAATACGAGCGCCCACTTCATTGCCATTAACACGCAAGCCATCATTCGCACGGTCACCGACCGAAGTATGTGTTTCGCTGGAGGATTTGACATAAGTTCCGATCCCCCCATTCCAAAGGAGATCGACGTTGGCTTTTAAGATCTGTTTAATCAGATCATTTGGCGCCATCGACTGCTTACGTGTACCGATCAGTTTTTGTATCTCTGGTGTTAAGGGGATTGATTTCGCACGGCGAGAGAACACCCCACCACCTTTGGCGATGAGCTTAGTATCGTAGTCTTCCCAGCTTGATCGCGGTAAATTGAAGATACGTTGGCGTTCCTTCCAGCTCTTCTCAGCATCTGGATTGGGGTCGATAAAGATATGCATGTGGTTAAACGCCGCCACGAGGCGAATATGCTTGGAAAGCAGCATGCCATTACCAAACACATCGCCGCCCATATCGCCAATCCCGACACAGGTGAAATCCGTGGTTTGACAATTAATATCCATTTCACGGAAATGACGCTTCACAGACTCCCAGGCGCCTGCGGCGGTAATCCCCATTTTTTTATGGTCATAACCGTTCGAGCCACCGGACGCAAAGGCATCCCCCAGCCAAAAGTTATATTGCGCTGAGACGCTATTAGCCAAATCAGAGAAAGTCGCCGTTCCCTTGTCTGCAGCGACGACTAAATAGGCGTCATCGTCATCATGGCGCACCACGTGATTAGGCGGCGTCAAGGTGCCCTCGACAATGTTATCGGTAATATCCAGCAACCCCTGAATAAAAATTCGATAACATCGCTTACCCTCCGCTATAATCGCATCCCGCTCAGTAAACTGATGCTGACGCTTACAGACAAAGCCCCCTTTCGCCCCGACTGGCACAATCACTGTATTTTTAACCTGCTGCGCTTTGACTAAGCCCAAGACTTCGGTACGGAAGTCTTCTTGGCGATCGGACCAACGCAACCCACCACGTGCCACTTTACCGCCGCGCAAATGCACCCCTTCGACATCGGGCGAGTAGACGAAGACCTCGTACGGGAGGACCGGTTTAGGCATATCCGGAATATCAGACGCATGCAGTTTTAATGACAGATAAGGTTTATCTTGGCCATTGTCTGGGTCTTTCTGGAAGAAGTTTGTACGGCTGGTCGCGAGTATGATTTCCATATACCGACGAATGATACGGTCATCATCCAAACTTTCGACATGGTCAAGTGCCTCTTCAATCTCGTGAATGATCGTATCTTGTGCACGCGTGTTTTGCTTACCCGCAGGGTCAAAACGGACATTAAACAACTTGACCAAGAACCCAGCGAGATGCGGGTGCGAGGACAACGTCTCCTCGATATACGCCTGACTAAACGGAAAGCCAATTTGACGCATATAGCGGGCATAGGCGCGCAAAATCGTGACTTCTCGCCCGGATAGCCCTGCGTTTAAGATTAAGCGGTTAAAGCCATCACTATCCAAGCGACCATGCCAAATGTCAGCAAAGGCATGTTGGAAGCGATCCCGTGCATTGCCCAGATCAAACGCCGTCCCCGCACTGTGCAGCATGGAGAAGTCGAGAATCCAATAAACATCGCCTTGGCTGGTCTCAACCTCATATGGCGCCTCTCCAATCACACGCAGTCCGAGGTTTTCTAGCATCGGCATGACATCCGATAAATGAATCGGCTCCCCCTTTTGGAAGAGCTTAAGGCTAATAGCATTCGATTGGTGACTGACTTCTTGTGGCCGATAGAGCAACATATCGAGTTTATTGTCGTCACTGAGCCCTTCAAGACGCTCAATATCCGCTACCGCTGATCCTGGTAACATGGCTTCTTTGTATGAACGTGGAAAAGCGCGCAAGTAACGCTTCGCAATCGGTGTGCCACGGTTTTCCCCGAAATTGGCTATCACGGCTTCTTGTAAACGATCATCCCATGATGACGCGGCCTCAGTGAGGTTTTGCTCGATTTTTTTCACATCAATATCAAAGTTATTATTTTCCACTCGGACAATATAATGCGTCCGCGCCAGCGGGCTCTCCGAGAAGAAAGTGGTAAATTCAACCGTCTGATCTGACCCAAAATATTGCTGTAAAATACGCTGAGTTTGACGACGGAATTCGGTGTTATAGCGCTCTCGGGTGATATACACCATGCACGAGAAAAAACGACCAAACGGATCACGACGAACAAACACTCTTAGCATGTCGCGGTCTTGCATTTGTACCACGCCCATCCCTACGTTGCGCATTTCTTCTTCGGTTGCTTGGAAAAGCTCATCGCGCGGGTAGTTTTCTAAGATATTCGCCAGCGCTTTCCACGAGTGTGATTCGCGATAAAACCCGCTGTTGTCGAGAATACGGCGCACTTTATTACGCAGTACCGGAATGCTAGCCGTCGATTGGTTATAAGCAGACGAAGCATAAAGCCCCGTGAACCGGTGCTCACCAATCACATTGCCTTTGCTATCAAATTTTTTGATCCCGATGTAATCGACATAAGCGGGACGATGAACCCGGGATTTCGCATTACTTTTGGTTAGCACCAACAGCTCTTTTTTCAGCGCTTCCGCTCGCGCTGATTCCGGCATTTCTGATAACCGCAATGCCTGTGGCGATTTATGCTTTTTGGCCAAGCCCAGTGCGTCACAATCACTGCTTGCGCGCAGCTCGTAGTCGCCTTCAACCGGCACCAGGTCAAAGCACTTATACCCCATGAAGGTAAAGTTGTTGTCCGTGATCCAACTTAAGAACTCAACCGCTTCTTGACGACGCTCATCATCAATGGGCCGTTGGGTGTTTTTTAATGATGCCACCAGCTCAACCATTTGTGCTCGCATCGGCTTCCAGTCGTTCACCACCATCACCACATCGGTCAAGGTTTCAGAGAGCTCAGCTTCAAGTGCTGCCATCTCTGATTCATCCGACATCTTGTCGATTTCAATATGGAAGGTACTTTGGAATTGGCCGTCCTCATTCCCAATGCTGACCACATCACCCTGATCGTTCTTGCATGCTTTGATCGGGCTATTCAGCATTAAGTGCGTCGTAATGTCTAAGCGATTAAGAGCAATACGCACAGAGTCAACAAGGAAAGGGGCATCTGGGGCGAGAATCTCAACAATCGTGTGGGTTGATTGCCATCCATTTCCGCTCAGGCTGGGATTAAAGACTTTGACAAAAACTTTATCTTGTTCAAACGTGTTGAGGTGGTGCCATAAGCTCATTACCGCACCATAAAGATCTGATTCATTGCGCTCCTGCAAATCATCATCAGATATTTGACCCAATATCCTTTTGGCTAACGCATCGACAAGTGGTTGTTGAGTATCATCGAGTTTATCAGCGATGAGTTGATAAACCTTCTCAAGTAACACAGGTACTATAGGGTCACGCGAGGTCATTCTGGAACTCCGTTGTCCTTTTTAGAACATTATCATTGTGAGTAGTTATCAGAGGTAAACATTGCGTTAACAAACGCACTGTCTAGTGTAAGGCTTGGATAGTAAAAACGTTATAGATAAACGGCTGGATTGATGCGAATTTCGCGAAAATGTGACTAGTGTGGCTATTTATTTAAACAATGGGTGAGGCTTTAACCAAGCCAATTTAAGCAACGCGCATTAACGATTGAAAGCGGTGGTGCGTGTCCGTCGTCAGTTTAAAACGACCCCGGATCCCAAGCTGGGAGATAAAAGGACGAAAGCGAGACGCCGGGATTTGCAAACGCAGCCCTTGATCTGTGGTGACGATAACATTCGCCGCGGCGCCACTGTAATAGTGCTGATACTCAAAGTAAGCAATATAAACGCTAAAAAAGTACTCCATGATCCACTTTTCATCCGCTAAATTCATTGGTTAAAAAAGCCGCCCGACTAGGCGGCTTTTGAGGTTCACGTTTAACCGCGACCCTTTTATTCCAAGTTATCGGTTAATGCTCAAGTGTTTTTTCCACTTTTTCATACAGATCGTTGGCCAAGTTATCCATATCGGCTAACTCTTGCAGTACATTACGCATTTGCTGTTGACGCGCCTGGTCGTAGTACGCCAGTTTAAGCAGAGGATCAATCAAGCGCGATGCCACTTGTGGGTTTGATTGGTTTAGCGTCACCAAGATTTCTTTTAAGAAACGATACCCTGCACCATCTTTGGCATGAAAACGTGCCGGGTTACGATTACAAAACGCCCCAATTAAACTACGTATCCGGTTCGGGTTTTTCAACGTAAATGCCTGGTGCGACATTTGCGCTTTTACTTGCTCTAACGCATTATCGGCTGGATTGGCGCCTTGCAGCATAAACCATTTATCCATCACCAACCCATCGTGCTGCCACTTGTCACTGAAATCTTTCATCAGCGGCTCTCGGCAAGGCAGTTGCGCACCATTCGCCGCGTTTAGGGCTGCCATGGTGTCTGTCATATTATGCGCATCTTGATAATGCTGCTCAACATAGCCATTGCCATTTTCTGTATGCGCTAAGTAACTCAGGCAGGCATTGCGCAAGGCGCGCTCACCTATTGCTTTGTGCGTGATTTGATAATCTGTTTGTGCATATTGGCGATACACCGCGGCAAACTCGTCTAGCATGTGATCAGCAAACTGCTGTTTAAGCGCTGCCATCACTTGGTGAATCGCATCCACGTCGACGGTTTCAAACCAGCCTGCTACCTCTGTTTCTGAAGGTAAATTAAGCACTTCAGCAATCAAAGCAGGATCCGTATTGTCACTCAGCAACGCTCCACGGAAAGCATCAACAACTGACAAGGGCACTTCGATCGGTTGATCATCTTGCACACGCGCCACATTGGCTTTGATATGCTTGGCCAGTAAGCTTTGGCCGGCATCCCAACGTGCAAAATCATTCCGAGCATGCTGCAATAAGAACGCCAGCTCATCGTCTTGATAATCATATTCAAGTTTTACTGGCGCTGAGAATTCGCGTAGCAACGACAGCACTGGTTGCTCATCGACACGATCAAACAGATAAGTTTGCTCTGTTTTGGTAACGGCTAATACGTTAGAGACAGGCTCTCCGTGACGCTGTAACTCAATCACACTACCATCTTGACGGTACATTTCGATATCGAGCGGAATATACAGCGGCTGCTTATCCTGTTGATCGGCCGTGGCCGGAGTGTGCTGGGCAACATGTAGCGCCAATTGCTTGGTGGCCGCGTCATAGGTGGATGAAACAGTCAGCACTGGCGTCCCTGACTGGCTATACCAGAGCCGGAACTGAGTCAGATCAATGCCTGATGCATCTTCCATCGCTTGGACGAAGTCATCACAGGTCGATGCGGTACCATCATGGCGTTCAAAATACAGCTTCACCCCTTTTTGGAATGCGGATTCACCCAAAATGGTGTGCATCATGCGAATCACTTCACTGCCCTTTTCGTACACTGTCAGGGTGTAGAAATTATTCATCTCGATCACTTTTTCAGGGCGGATCGGATGAGACATGGGGCTCGCATCCTCAGCAAATTGCGGTCCACGTACAATCCGTGCATTGCTAATACGGTTGACGGAGCGCGAGCCTAAATCAGAAGAAAACTCTTGATCACGGAAGACCGTTAAGCCCTCTTTAAGGCTAAGTTGGAACCAATCTCGCAAGTGACGCGGTTACCGGTCCAGTTGTGGAAGTATTCGTGACCAATGACCGCTTCAATGCCTAGGTAGTCGGTATCAGTTGCCGTTTCAGCATTCGCCAGCACGTATTTGGAGTTAAAGATATTCAGGCCTTTGTTCTCCATCGCACCCATGTTGAAAAAATCAACTGCCACAATCATGTAGATATCCAGATCATACTCAAGATCAAATCGCTCTTCGTCCCACTTCATCGCGTTTTTCAGTGACACCATGGCGTGATCGGCACGATCTAGGTTGCCTTTATCAACAAAAATTTCTAACGCGACATTGCGCCCTGAACGCGTTTCAAACGTGTCTCGTAAGACATCAAAATCGCCACCAACCAAGGCAAACAAGTAGCTTGGTTTGGCATGAGGATCATGCCATTCAACCCAGTGACGGCCATTATCAAGATCACCGGCAGCCATCTTATTACCGTTACTGAGCAAATAAGGATACATCTCTTTATCCGCAATCACCTTGGTGGTAAATCGCGCAAGGACATCAGGACGGTCGAGATAATAAGTAATGCGACGGAAACCTTCTGCCTCACACTGGGTACAATACGCACCGCCAGAGATGTATAACCCTTCTAGCGCAGAGTTATTCTCCGGATCCAGCTGGGTCTGAATAGTCAAGGTGAACGCGGCGGGTACATCGCGAATAATTAATTTCCCCGCTTCTTCACTATATGCCGTCCACGCATCACCATTAATATCAAGACGCAACAGAGTCAGATCATCCCCATCAAGGACAAGCTCTGTCGCTTGCTCGTTAAGTCGTTTTACTTGGCTAACTGCGGTGACCTGGGTTTTGTTGGGGTCCAGATCGAACTCAAGGTTAATATCCGTAATGGTGAAATCTGGTGCGCGATAATCATCACGGTATTTGGCGGTGGGTTGTTGAGACATGTTGTTTCCTTTTTGTCGGGTGTACCTCAGCCAACGAATTATATTCATTCGCTTTTAGGACGATTTGCATGCCATACCATACCGCGGCTGAGCAAAGATGACTATAGGTTTAACAGTTTGTTATCAAATGTTTGCATTTACATACAACAACGTGGTGACACAGGATTTACGCTCACCCCATAGACGGCCGACAAACACGTTTCCCTGTACTAAAAACAAACCGTAGTGGTTAAAAGTACGACAAAATGTCAACGAAGCCTGCCAATCCATGCGGAAATATAATGTGACGACGGTTAAATTTTTTGAAAATTACGGTACTATGGCGCCAATTTCGTTTTGTAACCCGTAAGGCGTTCCTCACGCATGCACAATCCGATCATCACATCGCTTTTGGATACTGATGCTTATAAACTGAATATGCAGCAGGCGGTGTTTCATCATTACCCTGACGTTCATGTCAGCGCGGACTTTTATTGTCGCAGCGATGAAAACCTCGCCTATCTGCGTGACCAGGTTATCGACCATATTCATCATATGGGGACACTCCGCTTTCAAGCCGACGAGATTGATTACCTCGCCTCATTAGATCTGTATCAGGCTGATTTTCTCACCTATCTCTCGCGCTTCCAACTCAACCCTCAACAGGTGACGGTATCAATTGAAGATGGCCAACTCGCGATACATATCGATGGGCCATGGTGCGAGGTCATTTTGTGGGAAGTGCCACTGCTTGCGATTATCTGTGAGCTTCGAAACCGTGCTTGCTATCCTGAGTATGGCGTCAATGATGCTTTGGCGCGTCTCGACGACAAACTGGCGCATTTAGCGGCCGATGGTTATTCGGATAACTTCCATCTGGTTGATTTTGGTACACGCCGCCGTTTTTCTCGCGATGTGCATCAGGCTATCGTCACGCGTTTACAGGCTGTTTATCCGCCGCTGAAGGGGACGTCAAATTGTTGGTTGGCAAAACAACTGGGGCTCCCTCCAGTGGGAACACAAGCACATGAGTGTTCCAGGCTCACCAACAACTGGCCGGCGATTTGGCTGACTCCCAACAGCTTGCTCTGAATATTTGGCTACGAGAGTATCCTGACAGTCTTGGGATCGCCCTCACCGACTGTATTAATATGGATGCCTTTTTGCGCGACTTTGATGCGTCTCTGTCACAGGCATTCAGTGGCTTGCGTCACGACAGCGGCGATCCCATCATCTGGGGAGAAAAAGCCATTGCGCACTATCGCCACCACCACATTGACCCTAAGGATAAAACCTTAGTTTTTCTGATAGCTTGACACTGGCTAAAGCGATTCATATTTATCAACATTTTGCTGGTAAGGCGAGTACTTCGTTTGGGATTGGGACACAACTAACCTGTGATTTACCGAATGTGAAAACATTAAATGTCGTGATCAAGCTAACCAGCTGCCAAGGTAAACCTGTTGCTAAAATATCGGATGAACCGAACAAAGCGATTTGTAAGGACGAGGCCCATTTATCGGCACTAAAGGCAGCCTTTGATCTGTCACCGTAAATTGCGTTCTTGGACGGTGTTGAATAGACGAAGTCAGTCGCATATGTCAGCATTTAACGTAAAAAAGTCCGTTGCGATAACGGACTTTTTTACGTACAGCGAGTCTATTTGTCGAACGACTCATTGCGTTGTCGTTGTAACACGGCTTCCATACCAAACACATCATTGGTTAAGCGCAAAGTATCGGCCGCCAGCTGGTACTGAGAGGAGTGACGCCCTTCTTTGTAGATCAACATTAAGTGATCTCCCTCAACCAAATACACGCCTTGATGAGTCACTGAACGGCCACTATCACCGCGTACCTGCATGGCAAACAGAAAGTCCGGGCGCAATTTAAGCGACACACCGTCTACGTCTTCGCTAACATCATCGCCTTCAATACTGTTTGAACGCCACAAACCACTCAGGTTGTCCGGAAGCAGTTTGGTAAATATCGTCCCTTGCAGTTGCAATTGATGATGGTTCAGTTGATATGCATGTACTTGATCAGTGCCATGATCATCATAAAACCGCAACGTGTGTTGAGTGACAGCATATTGACCAGACGCCGTTTCCAGTTGTCCGTTACGACGTAACATATCAATACGAAATTCGTAGTGAGAGTTGAAGGAAATATTAATCGCTTTATAAGGATGGGTCGGCGATGCTTGTTGTTCTTCACTAAACCAATACCATTGCCCCAAAAGTAAAGGAACATCGAAGCGTCCTAAATCCTCACTGTGCACGGGCAATGCAATCAACATAGCAAGTATGATCCCGTAGAAATAACGCATACCTTCCCCCCACTGATGGTGATGCCTTATTACTAAGATTAGACCTAGTTCTCATTTTTAGTGAAAAAAAAGCCCAGGTCGGATGACCCAGGCTCGTAGTGATCACAGTCGTGCATTTTTCGTGCGCACTACTCGTTACGCGATGTCGTGAGGTTAACCAGATCTCGCGTAATACTGGCAGCTTCGTCTAGGTAGGCATCAGGCTCTTCATACTCTTTAGGTACATCATCGAGTGACTTGAAGCGAGGCTCACCCATGGCTTCTTGACGTGCATTTAAACGCGCTAAGCGGTCTGCATCTTCGTCGTCCATCTCTTGACGTCGTATTTTCTCATTTAAAGACAAGGTATTGTCGTCCTTCTCTTTTTGATAACGCGCGATATCTTGACGGATAAAACTGAATTCTCGATCGTCAGCAATCCTTTTTTGATGGCGTTGCGCGAGGGTATCAATCACTGATTCAGGCAAAGACTGTGCCTGATAATCGGCTTTTTCAATACGATCCCAAGGCAATGCATTGTCTTCCATACTTTCACCGGTTTCATCAGGCGATACAGGCGATGGAAACGCGATGTCAGGCACAACCCCTTTATTTTGGGTGCTACCACCACTGATGCGATAAAATTTCTGGATTGTATATTGCACGTAACCCAAGGGGTTATCGAACAAATCGTAAATATGGTTAAGCGAGCGATGCTGTTGCACTGTCCCTTTACCAAAAGATTGTTCGCCAATCACCACCGCTCGGTCATAATCTTGCATTGCCGCGGCAAAATTTCCGATGCAGAGGCACTATAGCGATTGATGAGCACGGTCATCGGCCCTGTGTAATAGCTTTTACCATCACTGTCCGCGTTGACATTGACGCGGCCATAGCTGTCTCGCACTTGCACGATCGGCCCTTTATCGATGAACAAGCCACTGAGTGCCGTTGCTTCACTCAGCGCTCCGCCACCGTTATTACGCAAATCGACAACAATGCCACTGACATCTTTCTCTTGTAAGTTTGCCAATTCTTTTTTGGTGTCATCGGCCAAGCCGACATAAAAACCCGGAACAGTGATCACTCCGATTTTATCTTCCCCGCGCGTAATCACTTCCGATTTCACCGCTCGATCTTCGAGACGGATTTTATCACGGGTCAGTGTGACGTTGTAACTTTTAGCGTTAGCGCCTTCAGGGAGGATTTTGAGTTGGACTTCGCTCCCTTTCGGGCCTTTGATCAGTTCCACGACGTCATCCAAACGCCAGCCAATCACGTCTACGACCGATTCGTCCTCCTGGCCAACACCAATAATGCGGTCACCCGGTGACAACTGCTTCGACTTTGACGCAGGGCCACCCGCGACCAATGAACGGATCACGGTATACTCGTTTTTGACTTGTAAAACCGCACCAATCCCTTCAAGAGACAAATTCATTTCTGATTGGAATTGTTCAGCATTACGGGGAGATAAGTAGCTCGTATGCGGATCGACCTCACGCGCGAAGGCGTTCATGTATACTTGGAACACATCTTCACTGTGGCTTTGAGTGAGGCGTTTTAACGCACTGTTATAACGCTTGCTTAGGGTGTCGCGGATCTCATCGTCCTCTTTTCCCGTTAGGCGTAAGTTCAATGCGTCGTTTTTGACTCGCTTGTCCCAAATCGCATCAAGCTCCGCTTGGTTTGCCGCCCACGGCCGCTCAGTGCGGTCCAGCACCATGCTTTCATCTGCGGAAAAATCAAACGGTTTATCGAGTACTTTTAGAGCGTACTGATAGCGTTCAAAGCGCTTTTTGAGTACTCGATTATAAATCGCATACGCGGCCTCTGTTTCACCCGCCTTCAGTTGATCATCTAAACGTGTTTCCCAACGAGATAGCGCGCCGACATCATCCTGCGTCAAAAAGACTCGGTTGTAGTCTAGCGTTTCAAGATAACGTTTAAAAATGGCGGCTGAAAACGCATCGTCGAGCGTAAACTGCTTATAGTGGGAGCGGGTAAAGCGTGACGTCACCCGTTTGGAAGCGGTTTCGTGTTGAGGTTCAGCAGAGAGTGATGGTAACTCACTGAGTGGGTAATCGGCCTCTACGGCCTGGGCAGATGCTGCCAGCATTAAGCTGACAGCAATCGCCGAAACGCGGCGTCGACAAAACATGCGTCGATGAGTCTCCTTTAGGCGCTGAGGTGCTCCGCTTTCACTAACATGGTCAAGCCGTTAGTCAGGCGAACACGCACCTCATCCTTATTAATTTCAACAATGGTCGCCGGTAAGTTGCCGTTGCCCATGTTCACATTTACGTCTTTACCTACGACAACGTCGTTGGCGCTGAGTTCGCGACGTGGCTCACTCTCTTTCTTAGTCATTTTAGCGGGCTTTGGTTTACTTGTACGGCCTTTCGCTGATTGCGCGGCCGCTTTTTTACCTTTGGCTGGCGCTTTTTCACCGTTTTTCGCCTGAGATTCCGCTTTTTTGGCCTGTTGCTGCTTACGACGCTCAGCGGCCCGTGCTTTGCTTTCTGCTAAAGTCTGAGCCGCATGATCAATATGCTCTTGCTCTAGCTCGCCGCACGCATTGCCATCTAAATCGACGCGTGACGCACCGGGTTTCACGCTGTGCAGATAACGCCAGGAAGACGTGTACTGACGAAGCGCGGCGCGCAATTGGGTTTTGCTTACCTTGGGATCGCCCTCAAGACGAGTCGCAAGATCTTGAAAAATACCAATTTTTAATGGCTTGGCTTCGCCTTCAACAGTAAAACATTCAGGGAAACGTTCAGCAATATAGGCAATGACTTCTTTGCTGTTCGCGAGCTTTTCAGTATTTTCCATGTTTTTTCCTGGCCTGCTGCAGCAAACTGCAGCAGCGTATCTACGTGTATTTAAGTATGAAAGTGGTGCGTATTATAGATACCTGATATTAAAAAACTACCAAGATTGACGAAATCATAAGTGTTTTTGCATTTCTTTGACCAAGGTAGCCAGCCCATGCTCATCTTCTTGGTCAAATCGACCGATACTTGGGCTATCAATATCGAGCACCGCATGCCGTTGTCCGTTGACGCGCACAGGAAGGACAATTTCAGCGTTGCTGGCGGCATCACAGGCGATATGTCCTTCAAAAGCATGCACATCGTCAACCCGCATGACGGTATCTTGTCGATAAGCCGCCCCACATACGCCTTTATCAAAAGGAATGCGAACACACGCTGGTTGGCCTTGAAATGGCCCAAGCACTAACTCGTCACCATCATCCAGATAGAATCCAACCCAGTTGATATCATCAAGTTGGCTGTTTAGTAAGGCGCTCACATTAGCAAGCTTGGCGATAAGGCTAGGCTCACCTTCACATAAAGCCACCGCTTGTTGCGTTAACAAACGATAAAAATCCGCTTTGTTTTCCATAAATCACTGCATCTCAATCAACAAGACCATTACAATAGAAAGAATCTAAATACATTTCAATTGAGTATCTTAATTTATGATCACTTGGCGCTGGCTTCTTGACCAAGCTCGACCTCATCGAACGCGTCTGGTCTGGGCAAATATCGTCGCCATTGCGGCCACACTCATCAGTGTGCCCATTCCGCTATTGATGCCACTTCTGGTCGACGAGGTGCTACTCGACAAACCCGATTGGGGGCTCGCGGTGCTTAACGCGATACTGCCACAAAGTTGGCAACAGGCTGCTTTTTATATTGCCGCCGTGTTAGTGATCGTGGTGTTGATGCGCACCATCAGCCAAGGATTAAATATCTTACAAGGCCGTCAGTTTACGCTGGTGGGTAAAGCCATCACCTATAAAATCCGTCAACACCTGATTGCAAAACTCGGTCGAATTAGCATGCGTGAGTATGAGCTCCGTGGCAGTGGCGGACTAACATCACACCTTGTCACCGATGTGGAAACGATCGATAAGTTTATCGGGACGACGTTGAGTAAATTTATCATCGGGATCCTCACCGTTATCGGTACCGCGGTGGTGCTGATTTGGATAGACTGGCGATTAGGCTTGTTTATTTTGTTGATTAATCCGATTGTGGTGGCGCTGAGTCGTGCACTCGGTCAACGGGTCAAGCACCTTAAGACCCGCGAAAACCAGGCTTTTGAGCAGTTCCAGCAACGATTGGTCGATACCTTAGACGGGTTATATCAACTACGCGCCGCTAATCGAGAGCGAGCTTATTTACAGCAGCTTGATGACAGTGCCAGTGATATCAAAGTGAGTGCGGATAAATACGCTTGGCAATCGGAAGCGGCCAGTCGTCTGTCCTTTTTAATGTTTTTAGTCGGCTTCGAGCTCTTTCGCGCGGTCGCAATGGGCATGGTCTTTTTTAGTGACCTTTCTATCGGCTTGATGTTTGCCGTGTTTGGTTATCTATGGTTTATGCTCGGACCGGTGCAAGAGCTACTCGGGATCCAGTTTGCTTGGTACAGCGCAAAAGCCGCGATGACACGCATTAACGACGTATTGCAATTACCTGAAGAAACTCGGCGCCCCGAGGGGATCGACCCAGGAGAACTCACACGAGGTAGAGATAACGCTCAGGCGCTCAACGTCGAGATAGATAACCTTCACTTTGCCTATGATGATGACAAAGCGGTTCTCGATGGTCTCACTATGCAGATCTCGGCTGGGCAACGCGTAGCCCTCGTTGGTGCCAGTGGCGGCGGGAAATCGACTCTCATTCAGTTGTTGTTAGGGCTCTATCCTGTAGAAAACGGAGATATTCGCTTTAACGGCCACTCCATTAATGATGTCAACATGGATGCGCTTCGTCATCAAATTGCCGTGGTATTGCAACAACCCATACTGTTTAATGATACCTTAAGAAATAATTTAAATTTGGGGCGTGAGTTTGATGATGCGACGCTCTGGCAAGCACTGGAGAGAGCGCAGCTGGGCGATGTGGTGAATCAACTGACACAGGGGTTAGAGACTCCTTTGGGACGTCAAGGTGTGCGCCTGTCAGGCGGTCAGCGCCAACGTGTGGCCATAGCGCGAATGCTTCTCGGCGATCCTAAGCTGGTGATTTTAGATGAAGCCACCTCGGCACTCGATACCGCCACTGAACGAGCACTGCACCAAGCCATGCAAACCTTTTTGGCCGGTCGTACCACCCTTATCGTTGCTCACCGGCTGTCAGCGGTTAAAAATGCCGATGTGATTTATGTGCTCGATGAAGGCCAAGTCAGTCAACAAGGCACACACACCGAGCTGGTGAATGCGCCCGGTGTTTATCAAACCTTATATGGACAACTCCAACAGGTAGCAGGGAAATAAAAGTGATCACGCAACCGCCAGACAACGCTATGTCGGCATCTTATCCCAGTAAGATAAGATGCCCGGGTTGTGATCTGGTGGTAAAAGGCTGTCAAACGGGTTATGACCATCTCGCCATCTGCCCACGTTGCGCGACCAAGCTTGCACAAGGACGACGCTTATCCTTTAACAGTGAAATCGCGTTAACTTTGACGATACTGATCCTCTTCTTACCTGCTCATTTCCTACCTTTGTTATCAATCGATCTATTAGGCGCAACCATCACTGCCTCCGTATTGACCGGCGCTGGGCTACTTTGGTCAGACTTTCCCTTTGTTGCGGCACTGGTGATCATCTGCGCCTCGTTGGGGCCGCTGATCTTTACCAGCGCCCTACTCACCTTACACCTTGCACGACGACGTCAAGCGATTGGTTACTTTCGTCTCGCGGTTAAAGTGGTTGAACATAGCCGTCACTGGGTCATGGCGGATGTGTTGATGGTAAGCCTAGCAATCGCCTGTTTTAAAATTCAAGACTATGCCACCCTTCATTTTTCTACTGGCCTAGCGTGTTACGCGGTTATCCAAATCTTGCTCTCTGTACTACTAGTGAGGGTAAACACACAAAGATACTGGGATACATTTTCTTGGTCTGTTGCGCCGTTCGATGACACGCTTGCACTCATTCGCTGTGGTCACTGTGGCTTGACACAAACCGCAAACCAAGCAGCTTGCCAGCGCTGCCACCAGCCTCTTCATCGGCGCGCCATTCGCAGTGAGCAAAAGACGTGGGCGTGTTTGATCACGGCCAGTCTTTTTCTGTTCCCCGCCAACGTCTATCCGATTTCGATTTTATTCTCTAACGGTATTCGGCTTGAAGATACGATTTTTTCTGGAGTGGCGAGCTTAATCAATCATGGTATGCCCGGTATTGCCGCGATCATTTTCACCGCCAGCATCATCGTCCCAGTGGCCAAGATCTGG
>NZ_AQOD01000065.1 GCF_000513715.1 Salinivibrio socompensis S35 | reverse complement strand
TCACGTTAAAATCGTAAATAACCGCTATTCTTTATTTTTTTTGTGGAAATTAACAGCTTTAAAGCTATGTCTAAAACTTATTTTTTCACAACAAATCCCGATAAATTACGTAAAAAACGTAAAATAAGATGGAAAAAAACGAATAGTGTTATTAATTAATGAAAAAAAATAACGGATTTTAGTGTTACATGGAAAAACGTAGAMGATCAGTACGGCTCACTTATTCGTAAAGCGTCACGAGCACCAAAAATGACAAAAATCAAAAGTTCCATTGACGTGTCATCCAATCGGTGTCGTTGCATGATAAATTAGTTAATAGGTCTGTGATCGGTATCAACGACCACAACATGCATAGCGCTTAGAAAGGACTCATCATTAATGAAAGGACTACGCTGGATTCTTCCCCTTGTCATACTTGGGCTAGGCTACCTTGGCTATACCGCCATTGCGGCAACAGAGTCAGACACACAGGTCGATAATCCCGCCCCTCTCCCGCCAATCGTCGAGACGCAGTTCATCGCGCCCACTCAGCATCAAGTGGTCATTACGGGTCATGGTGAATTAATGCCGCTAGAAACCACGCAAATCGCCGCGCAAGTTTCGGGGGAAGTGATAGCTTGGCATCCGAGTTTTGTCACCGGTGGCATTGTGAAACGTGGGGAAGTGCTCTTCTCTATCGATGCGGAGAATTATCAGGCCGAGGTGCTCAGTGCAGAGGCCGATCTCGCAAGCGCACAAGCCGCTCTCATTGAAGAACAAGCGCAAGCCGCGGTGGCAAAGCGCCAAGCAAAAAGCTTGCCTCCGACACAGGTCACCGATCTCTATTTACGCAAACCACAACTATTAACGGCCAAGGCGCGGGTGAAGTCCGCCCAAGCGGCATTAAAACGCGCTCAACGCGATCTCGATAACTGTCAAGTCACCGCCCCCTATGACGCCCTGGTGGTCTCACGCGATATCGGTGTGGGTCAATATATCAGCGCAGGCACAACTGTGGGTACGATCAACAATGTCGAAGTGGCGGAAGTCCACGTCCCTGTGGCGGGGTTTGACAGTGCATTTCTCCCCGAACAACTAGAAGGGATTCCGGCCTCGCTGACACGAAATGGTACATCGCCGATTCATCGCGAAGGCACCGTGGTGCGTGATTTAGGCGTTGTAGAACAAAGTACACGGATGATGCGTGTGGTCGTGCGTCTTGATGATCCCTACGGCATCACTTCGCCTCAGCCAACCCTGCCCTTCGGCAGTTATGTTGAGGTTACCTTTAACGGCATCACGTTAAACGCGGTATTCAAGCTACCTCAAGCCTTGGCAAACAATCGACAAGTTTGGGTGGTCGACGGCAACGGTCAGCTTTCACCTCGCGCCTTGAACATCGTTCGTGCCGAAGGGCAATACCTTTATGCGGACCAAGGGCTAAGTGCCAATGACCAGATTGTGACAACGCCCCCCGAGTTTCCTGAAGCGGGAATGACGGTACGCGTGGCCTCACCAGTTACGCAGGAGAGCGACGATAATGAATGAAGTCCCTACGCCACCTCGTGGTCTCATTGCGTATTTTGCACACAACCCTGTCGCCGCGAACCTGATCATGATTTTTGTGTTGATCATGGGGATCGCGAGCTACTTCTTTATTCAACGTCAGATGTTTCCCAACATCGAAATCAACTATATCCATATCACTGCGGACTACCCAGGCGCCTCGCCACAAGAGGTCGAAGAGAGTATCTTGGTGAAAGTGGAAGAAGCTATCAAAGATGTGACCGGCATTGAGTCTGTGGTATCGACAGCACGCCGAGGCTTTGGCCGTGTCGAAATCGAAGTGGATGTTGGCGAAGACCTCAATATAGTGCTGGATAGGGTGAATCAGAAAGTTGATGCCCTATCTAACTTGCCAGCGTCAATGGAGCCGCTCAATGTATCGCAAGTTGAGTTCCGCCAAACCGTAATACGCATGGCGGTGGTAGGCGACAAGCCACTGACCGAGCTAAAACCCGTCGCACAAGATATCGAAGACGAATTACTGCAACTTGACGATGTGACCTTGGTCGCGCTCAGTGCACCCAACTACGAAATCGCCATTGAAGTTCCACCGCGACAATTAAGAAAATACGACCTCACCCTGGGTCAAGTCAGTGATGCCATTGCCCGCTATTCAGCTAACTTTTCTGCCGGTGAAGTGCGCACCGATAGCGGTATGATCGCCATCCGAGTGGAAAACCAACGCTATCGTGGCGACGAATTTCGGCAGATCCCGATTAAAATTGGCCCAAATGGTAGCCGACTGCTGCTGCAAGACATCGCCACTATTAAAGATGGATTCACTGAAGGCGAACGTTACTTTAAATATTCGGGACAAAACGCCATTTTTCTCTCGGTAAACGCTACAGCCTCACAGAATATGGTGACTGTTGCCTCCGCAGTCAAAGATTACATCCAGACGAAAAACAACACGCTCCCAGCCGGCCTGGCACTAAAGTCTGTGGTCGATATGACCCACTACTTAAACGCGCGCTTGGATATGATGCTCAAAAACTTGCTACAAGGGGCGGTGCTCGTCGCGTTGTTACTCACCCTCTTTTTACGCTTTAAGCTGGCAATGTGGGTACTCGTTGGGCTGCCAGTTTGTTTTCTTGGTGCCGTCATGCTGATGCCAGTGATAGGGGTCAGTATTAATATTGTGTCGTTATTTGCCTTTATTATGGTGCTGGGGATCGTCGTCGATGATGCGATTGTGATCGGGGAGAGTGTCTATACCGAAATCGAGCATAAAGGGGGTGGCGTCAATAACGTGGTTGCCGGCGCTCAACGGGTTGCCACACCTGCAACATTTGGAGTGTTGACCACCATCGCGGTATTTGCCCCTTTCCTGATGTCTAGCGGACCAGAGCGGGCTTTTTTCTTCGGGATCGCTGCGATTGTCATCTTGTGCCTGGTATTTAGCTTGATTGAATCCAAGCTCATCTTGCCGGCACACTTAGCACACACCCATTTCTCTACCCCTAAACCAGATAGCTTACGCCAACGTTTTAACCGCCGTTTTCAACAATTCATTCACGGCCCTTATCGACGCGTAGTCACCCGAGCCACGCATTGGCGTTGGTCTGTACTCAGCGTATTTATTGCCCTATTAGCAATCAGTATTGCTTTGGTGGTGGCCAGCCACGTGCGCATGGTACCGACACCGAAAGTGCCCCATGACTTCCCCAATATTCGTCTAGAAATGAATAACAACGCGTCGAGCGAACAAACTATCGCTGCACTAAAAGCTATCGAGCGTATGGTCTACGACGTTGATAACAACACCCAAGCGGAAACCGGCCAAGCCATGATCAAAGAGACTCTGGTGTTTAATGAGGGGCGAACCGCTGGGCAGCTGGTGATCCCCTTGGTGGATGACGCCGTTCGTCCCTTTACCACCTTTGAACTTTCTCGGCGCTGGCGCGCCGCCATGCCTGATATTCCAGGGGGCAAAAAGCTTACCATTCAAGACGATGTCAACGGTGGAGAACAAGGCGATGAATTTGGTTATCTGTTATTCAGCCCCGACATTGATACTCTTAATGCCGCTGGGCGCGCGCTGATGTCGCGTCTCAATCAGCAGCCAGGGCTTTTCGATATCTCCTCTTCGATGGATTCAGGTAGCCAGGAAATCCTGATTTCTCTGACCCCTGTGGCACATGATCTGGGCCTGGATCTGACGACCATTGCACAACAAGTGGTGGCAGTTTTTATGGCGGTGAAGCACAGCGATTGATTCGAGACGGTGAAGAAATCAAAGTGATGGTGCGGTATCCAAAGCGCACGCGTGAAACGTTTTCATCACTACGTTATGCCGTGATCACCACACCAACGGGGCAACAGGTCATGCTGGGTGATGTGGTCAACTTTGAGCAACAACCTGGGATCAGTAGCCTTCGCCGTGAAGCGGGATTTCGCACTGTCTACGTCTATGGCGCCATTGATGAAGAGCAAGTAGAGCCCAATCAAGTGGTTGAAACGATTCGACAATCCGTTATTCCTGCTGTCCTTGCTGACTACCCCGACGTAAGCAGCGAACTCAGTGGTTCCATTGAGGAACAGCGTGCGCAACAAGATGAGCAACTGCTATTCTTCATGGCCGGAATGATCGTGGTTTATGCATTACTTGCCGTACCATTAAAAAGCTACACCCAGCCATTGATTATTATGTCGGTGATCCCGTTTAGTCTCACCGGCGCCATCTGGGGGCATTATTGGTTTGATATCGACTTGAGCTTAATGTCGACCTTCGGTCTCATTGCGGCGGCGGGCGTGGTGGTCAACGATTCTCTGGTAATGACCGACTATATCAATCGGGCTCGAAAAGCAGGCGTCGCGGTGAAACAAGCCGTGATTGACGCCGGCTGCGCACGTTTCCGTGCCATCACCCTCACCTCAATCACGACCTTTGCCGGGGTACTGCCGATCATGTTTGAAACTAGCTTGCAAGCACGGTTTGTGATCCCCATGGCGGTGGCGTTAGGCTTTGCCGTGATGTTCGCCACCTTGCTTACACTGATCCTGGTCCCTTGCTTATACCTGATATTGCAAGATATTGGCAGCGTGTTTCAACGACTGACGCAACGCGCCTTACACACGGCATCAAGGGTCAGACCCGCTAGATAAAAGATGATACCGGCTAACGCCCCACAAAGGGGTGGCCCAATGCTGCCCCTTGCGCGCCTGTTTGTGTGAGTGTCTCGGCGATCGCGGTCATCGCAAGCCAGCGATTTTCACACCAAGCAGGCGCCAACAATGTGGGCGGACGGGCATTTGCCGACACCCGGTGGTAAATCACCTCTGGGGGCGTTCGCTGAATCATCATCGAGCACTGGCAACATAATCGTCAAACGAAATTTCCCGTTGCCGCCCAGCTCGCCAGGCCTTGGCCATGGTGCTCCCTTCAACAATATGCAGCGGATGCAATTTGATTCCATCGGTGCCCGTATTGACCACAGTATCAATCGTCTGTTGATGGGCCGTGATCTTTTCACCTGGCAGGCCGACAATTAAATGGGTACAGACTTTGATGCCCAAGGCACGGGCCTTTGTGGCGACCTGTTGGTATACCGCGACGTTGTGACCACGATTAATCCATTTGAGGGTTTTATCATGGCCGGTTTGCAAGCCAAGCTCTAACCACACCTCAAAGCCTTGTTGGTAATAATCTGCGAGCAAATCGAGCACGGCATTCGGCACGCAATCAGGACGTGTTCCCACACATAATCCCACCATGTGCTCTTGGGCCAGAGCTTGCTCGTACAGTACTTCCAAACGCGCGACTTCATCATAGGTGCTGGTATAAGCCTGAAAATAGGCTAAGAAACGGTGGGCGCGATCCACTTCTTTTGCGCGCTGACTGAGTTGTTGACTGACCGATGCATGTTGCGCTGTTTCATCCGCAAACGAGGCAACATTACAAAACGTGCAGCCGCCCCGTCCTAACGTGCCATCGCGGTTTGGGCAACTAAAACCACCGTGTAACGTCAGTTTATGCACCCGTTCGCCATAGCGATGCTTGAGATCTTGACCTAGTGTGTTAACTAACTGGTGCAGCTCCATGGTGCCTCGTGGCTCAATACAAAGTCGCATCTTAGCAGCACAAACACGAGTCGCTTTGGTAGAGATCAAACGTCGGCATCACGCCCGCTAAAAAACGACGAAAAAAAACCCGCCATGATGGCGGGTTTAATCAACTTAGGCTTTTGCCTTTTTCTTACGCTTATCAGTCACTTCCCACTGACCATCGACAAAGAAGGCTGACCAGCCAGATGGCTTGCCCTCTTCTTCACTTCGCACGTAATTTTCTTTAGTTTTACGTGCAAAACGAATCACGGTAGGTCGTCCGTCAGGATCTTGCTGTGGCGCATCGGCGAGATAATGAAACTTCTCCGAAATACGATCTTTAAAGCGATGCAATTCTTCCACCAATGGTGCACGTGTTTCGCGTGATTTGGGGAAGTTACTTGCCGCCATAAACAAGCCTGACGCGCCATCTCTCAGCACAAAATAGGCGTCCGAGTTTTCACAAGGCAGCTCAGGGAAATGCACGGGATCTTCTTTAGGCGGTGCAATATCACCGTTTTTCAAAATCTTGCGTGTGTTCTTACATTCCTCATTGGTGCAACCCATGTATTTACCGAAACGACCATTTTTCAGCACCATATCGTTACCACATTTGTCGCATTCAACCACCGGACCGTCATAGCCTTTCGGTTTAAACTCACCTTTCTCGACGACATAGCCTTCACAGGTTGGGTTATTACCACAAACGTGAAGCTTACGATGTTGGTCAATCAGGTAGGAATCCATGGCCGTTTCGCAAATCGGACAGCGCTTCATGGCGCGAAGATCAGCGGTTTCAACATCCTCTTCAAGAACGTTAATAATGCCGTCTTCATCCATCAAATTGATGGTGGTTTTGCAGCGCTCTTTTGGCGGCAAGGCATACCCTGAGCAACCCAAAAAGACCCCGGTTGATGCAGTACGAATCCCCATCTTACGGCCACATGTTGGACAATCGATATCCGTGATGACCATATTATTTGGCTTCATACCGCCTTCTTCTTCGTCCTCCTCGGCTTTTTCTAACTCAGCCTTAAAGTCAGCAAAGAAGTTATCGAGTACGCCTTTCCAATCCGCCTGTCCCTCAGCAATCTTATCCAGCGACGCTTCCATGCGGGCGGTGAAGGCATAATCCATCAAGTCTGCAAAGCTCTGGGTCAGACGATCGGTGACGATCTCTCCCATTTTTTCCGCGTAAAAACGACGGTTTTCGACTCGCACATAACCACGGTCTTGAATGGTCGAAATAATCGACGCATAAGTAGATGGACGACCAATACCCGCCTTCTCCAGCTCTTTTACCAAGGCCGCTTCGGTATACCGCGCCGGTGGCTTGGTGAAATGCTGTTTCGGATCGAGCTGGTTCAACGTCAGTGATTGCCCCACTTCCACCGCAGGCAAGATTTGATCTTCGTTTTTACCCGTCGGACGCTGTACGCGCGTCCAACCATCGAAACGTAAAATCCGCCCCTTGGCTTTCAAGGAGAAATCACCGGCCTCTACCGTCAATGTGGTGGAGTCATACTTAGCCGGTACCATTTGACACGCCACGAACTGACGCCATATGAGGTCGTACAGACGGTGCGCGTCAGGATCCATGCCTTGTAAATCGTTGGCAGTCACACTGACATCAGACGGACGGATCGCTTCGTGGGCTTCCTGCGCATTGGCTTTTGCCCCGTAGACGTTTGCCGACTCGGGTAAATACTGATCACCGTATTCGCTGGCAATATGGCCACGTGCAGCGTCAACCGCCTCTTTACTGAGGTTGGTGGAGTCGGTACGCATATAGGTGATGTAACCCGCCTCATAAAGACGCTGCGCTAACATCATGGTTTTCTTCACCCCAAAGCCTAACCGCGTACTGGCGGCCTGCTGAAGTGTTGAGGTGATATAGGGCGCTGACGGCTTACTGGTCGAGGGGCGATCTTCACGATCACGCACTACATAGCTCGCGTTTTCTAACGCCGCAACGGCAGTCATCGCCTCATCGTTGTTTTTCGGCTTAAAGGCTTTACCGTTTTGCTGCGCCACGAGCAACCGAAGCGCCTGCTCGTTCGGGGTGAGCGTATCGGCATGCACATCCCAAAACTCTGCAGGAATAAACGCTTTAATTTGATGCTCGCGTTCGACCAGCAACTTCACTGCGACCGATTGTACGCGACCCGCCGACAAACCACGCGCCACTTTTTTCCAAAGCAGCGGTGACACCATAAAGCCCACCACCCGGTCGAGAAAACGCCTTGCTTGCTGGGCGTTGACGCCATCAATGTTGACGTCTCCCGGCGCTTCAAACGCCTGAGTAATGGCATTTTTGGTGATTTCGTTAAACACCACACGCTTAAAACGTTCGTCATCACCACCAATCAGTTCCCGCAGGTGCCAAGCAATGGCTTCCCCTTCGCGGTCCAAATCCGTTGCGAGATAAACAGTGTCAGCTTGCTCGGCCAGTGATTTGAGTTCGGCAACGACTTTTTCCTTACCAGGCAGCACTTGATATTTCGCCTGCCAACCATTGTAAGGATCGACGCCCATCTTGTTGATGAGCGCCTTCTTATCTTTTTGTTTCTTAATTCGCGCTTTTTCTTCGGCGCTGAGCCCTTTCGTAGACACAGGTGCAGCTTTTTTACCGCCCTGGGTCGCTCCAGTAGGCAGATCACGCACATGCCCGACGCTCGACTTCACAATGAAGTCTTTGCCGAGATATTTGTTGATCGTTTTCGCCTTTGCAGGGGACTCCACGATAACGAGAGATTTGCCCATAATGACCTAATTGACGCCCTTTGCGCTAAAACTGTCGAAAATTCGTTGCGTTACACTCCTACATTGGAATGCCGCTGTCTGTTTTACAATATTGAGCGAGTCTAGCCGAATATCAACTAAATTCGCAGTAAAACACGCTGATTGCTCGTACCTTCCACAATTGTTAACCAGTTGTGATAGTAGTGTATCGGTTATTCGCTATGCCACTTTTCGGCAAAAAGCGCGCTAATCATTACCATTGCCGCCTGTAAAATAGCTATATGGATACGATAATTTTTGGCTTAGCTCACACTATTCTTGATATTTATCCACTCATAGGACGATTTTGCCAAGCCAAAAGCATGCCAGAAAAAACTACAGCAATGCTAATTTCAGGTGCAAGGCCGCATCATCGCTTAAACCAGCGGACGCTGGCCACGGCTAATCCACTTAAGCAACACACGATCGGCCACCTCGGCTGAGGTCCCCGCTAACTTTTCAGCGATATTTTTTCGCTGCTGATACGTCACCGACAAGATTTTACGGTCCTGGTTGGCCGCCTCAAAAAGGTACTCATCGCTGGTACAGACATCATCAATCAAGCCGAGATCTAACGCTTGGTTACCAAACCAGTGTTCACCGGTCGCCACTTCGTCGACATTCAATGATGGACGATGCTCGGTAATAAACCCTTTGAATAAACTGTGCGTTTCTTCCAACTCGGTTTTGAACTTTTCACGCGCTTTGTCGGTGTTCTCACCAAACATAGTCAGGGTCCGCTTAAATTCTCCTGCCGTCAGCTGCTCAAATTCAATGTCGTTTTTCTTAAGTAACTTATTAAAATTAGGCAACTGCGCTATCACGCCAATCGAGCCAATGATCGCGAAAGGCGCTGCAATTACCTTATCGGCCACACATGCCATCATATAGCCACCGCTCGCCGCCACCTTGTCGACCGCAACGGTCAGCGGGACGCCCGCTTTGCGAACGCGTGCCAGCTGAGACGCAGCTAACCCATAGCCATGCACCATGCCGCCGCCACTTTCAAGTTTCACCAAGACTTCATCTTGTTCGGTCGCTAACCGATAAAATGGCAGTCACTTCCTCACGCAACGCCTCAACTTCGCGTGCATCAATACTGCCTTTGAACGTCAGAACAAAAAGTTGTGGATCGCGTTGAGCGGGCTGATCGGTTTGTTTCTTCGCCGCCGCTTTTTGCGCTTTTTCTTCTTTCTTTTTTGCTTTTTTCTCGTCTTTCTCACGTGCTTTTAGCGATGACTCATTGTAAAGATGCTGTTCCAGCGACTGACGATAGGTTTTAAAGCTATCGGTTAAATCGGTAAGTTTAAGGCTCCCCTTTTGCCCACCTTTGTCATTCGCAGCGCGCACAAGTGCCACCAACACGACTGCCGCCATTAAAAAGGTGATCACTTTTGCCAAAAAAAGCCCATAATCCGCGATGAATTCCAATGTTGTATCCTCTTTTTATCTCTGAGTTTGCAATGCCTCAGCCCAGTGCATCACGCACTTGGTTGTCACACATTACCTGCAACCTTACAATAATCTACGTTTAACAATAAATAAGGATTTGTACTGTGGACTATCAAGTAACCTCCGACGCGCTACAAGGGCGTGTGATTTTGATCACTGGCGCTGGCGCTGGCATTGGTCGTCAAGCCGCGCTGAGCTATGCAGAAAAAGGCGCGACGGTAATTTTGCTCGGTCGCACCGTGAAAAAACTTGAAGCTGTGTACGATGAAATTGCTGCCATGGACGCCCCACAGCCTGCCATTATTCCATTAGACATGCTCGGCGCAACCCGCCAGCACTATCTTGATATGGCCGATACCATCGAGCAGCAGTTTGGCCGCTTGGACGGGGTACTCCACAATGCAGGCTTGCTCGGCGTGCTCAGCCCTTTCGATCAAATTGATGAGAAATCGCATGACGATGTAATGCAAGTGAACGTTAAAGCCACCATGCTGATGACGCAAGCCTTGCTGCCGCTGCTGAAAAAGTCTGATGATGCGCGCGTGGTATTTACCACGTCCACCGTGGGTCATCAAGGCCGTGCTTACTGGGGCAGCTATGCGATTTCTAAGTTTGCCACTGAGGGGATCATGCAAGTGCTGGCCGATGAAATGTCAGACACCAAGGTACGAGTGAACGCGATTAATCCAGGTGGCACGCGTACTGGTATGCGCGCCAGCGCCTTCCCAGGCGAAGATCCAGACACATTAAAAACCCCACTCGATATTATTCCACTCTACGTGTACCTAATGGCACCGGAAGGTGTTGAGGTGCATGGACAGTGCATTGACGCGCAGCCAAAAAGGTAAATAAAAACGCCCCCAGGTCGGGGGCGTCATTTTTAGCAAAAGCGGTTAGAAATCAAAGGCAATTTGGGCTTTTATATTACGCTCATCGCCATACCAACAGTTCAGTTCGTCATAGCAACCGTACGTGGCTTTATCGAACAAGTTCGTTGCAGATAGCGACAATTTTGCCCTGATAGCGACGCATCCATCTGAGATAAATCATAGTTCAGTGCGGTGTCAAACACGGTGTAATCAGGCACCGTAAAGGTATTGTTCGCGTTACCCTGTGACTCCCCGACATATCGCGCCCCCACGCTCACTTCTAATCCGGTGGTTAACTGGTGGTTAACCCAAGCACTGGCCGTTTGCTCGGGCACCCAAACCGGTGTCTTGCCTTCAAGATTAGGATCATCAGTGATCTCCATATCAATGTAACCATAGGTTAAGGCCACATCGGTATCTAGGCTCAGCGCATGATTCAGTTCGACTTCTATACCACGAGAGCGGATTTCACCCGTTTGAATTTTGGCATAAGAATCATTGGGGTCGTTGACCAAGGCATCCTGTTTAGTCAGCTCAAATAACGCCAAGTTGAGTCCTGTCGTGCCATCCAATGTTAAATACTTCAGACCCGCTTCCCACTGTTCCCCCTTCGATGGTCAAATACATTACCTCGATTATCCATGTCTGTCGGCTCAAAGCTCTCGGAGTAACTGAGATAAGGGGAGAGGCCGTTATCAAATTGGTACATGGCACCGGCGCGGAACGCCAAATTGTAGTGACGAATGTTTTTCTCAGAGGAGCTCGGTGACCCGGCATATAACGTCTGCTGATCGTCTTTCAGCTCATATTCATCGTAACGCGCGCCAGCCAACCACACCCATTGGTTCCAAAGGATCTGGTCTTGGGCGTAGATCCCGGTCTGCGTGACCTCAATGTCATGCTGATCTTGATAAATGAAGTTAAGTGAACTCGGGTCGACTTGATGATTATTGGGATCAAAGATATCAATATCTGGCACTAAGCCGGCAACGATCGTGTCATCGTAACCCACGTCCGAGGACATATTCTGATAATCAACTCCTAGCAAGGTGTAGTGGTCTGCCGCACCCCAGCGCAAATCGCCAGAAAGCTGGGTATCAACCACCCAGGATTCTATCGTTTCATCCGTCAGGTATGCATTGCGGGGATAATGCCTCCCATCACTACTTTTTTGGTGGTACATGTTCTTTTGTAGCAAATCCGCATCGGTATAGCGCGCGGTATGTAATAACGACCAGTTAGATGACAGCTGATGCTGAACCTTATACCCGAGCATCAAAAACTCACGATCATAAGTATTCCAGTTGTTGTCACCGGAAAAACTGTCACTGGAAAGACGGCCTTGGTCACTGTGCAATACCGAGCCTTTTGCGGGCAATGAGGTATAGATACCCGCGGCCGGATCGGCTTGGTAATACAGATTAAAATTCACCAGTGTATCTGGCGAGATACGCCAATCTAGCGAAGGGGCCACCACATAGCGCTCTTCTTCTGAATCCCCTGCTTGCCCATCTTTTTGCCGAGCCAAGGCGACCATGCGGTATGCCAATGGCGTATCAGAAATTGCACCAGTACTATCAACAGACACCTCTCGTAAGGCGTCCGTATCGGTGCTTACGGTGACACGGTGGGCGGCGTCACGCTGGGGCGTTTTAGCTATCATATTCACCATACCACCCGGCGGAATATTGCCGTATAGCACAGACGTTGGGCCTTTAAACACTTCCACTTGTTCGATCGCAATCGGATCGATTTGCGGCTGCAAATTCCAGGTGTTGTAAGGCACCGCAAGGCCATCAAAAAAGTTTTGATAGTTGATAAAACCACGAATGTTAAACAAATCGAGACGGGTTACAGCGCCACCCCGCAACTCAGTATTCACACCCGGCGTATAGCGCACCGCTTCGCTTAATGAGCTGACTTGGCGCTGATCCAGGGTTTTGCGATTAATCACGGTGACCGCTTGCGGCGTTTCGTCTGGCGCTAATACTGTTTTGGTCGCGGTATTTCGGTAGGTATCACCTAAGACTTGTATGGTTTCCATGTTGGCTTGTTGGGGAGCAGCATAAGCTGACATGGTTACTAGGCTGCTAATCACAGCCAAAGACAATGGCGACAATCGCCAAATAGCCTGTCGAGGGCACGTAAAACCTGTGTGCATCATGATTTCCTTTAATAACGACCTGATAGATGTAAAACGGAATCATTCGTATTTTATGGATACAGACAGGAAATACTGTTCATTTTGGTGCACGATGCACGGGACGCGGGATCAAGTGGCACCCAATATGTCATTACCGCGTTATTCGAGTGGGGCTGGTAACCACTGGGATAGACTTCGAGCTCTACACCATCGGTGCATTGATAACCAGAGTCGGGTAGCCAAGAATAAATAAACGCCTGCAATGTGTCAGGGAGCCCGCACACAGGACCTGTGTGTGTGATAACGGCGTAGGTTGTTTCTGGAATGGTCCAGCTTGTGGTGTCGTGTCGAAAGCCTCCTGGTGCCTGTTGTCCCGCAAGGTATGGCAAGGGAGATTGCAGTGTATCAGCACTGGCCACATCAATGGCGCCAATACTTGGCTGGTTTAGATCAACCACGCCGCGCATATAGGCTTGCTGCCAAAGCGCTGGCACAACATCATTAAAGTTAGGCTCTGGCGCAAATAATCCCAGTATCGGCGCAACGTCTCCCACGAGTGTGGTTTGAGGCCGCGTTTGGATATGCACAGATAACCATAGGGGTTGCGGTGTGGTTAAGGCGGTAATTTGTAACGGTGTACGAATACCATCCATAATGCCTCGTCGGCGATACTCTCGAGGCGTCATACTATATTGCTGTCGAAATGCGCGGGAAAAGCTTGCCTCAGAGGTAAACCCACAGGACAAGGCGATATCAATGATACGACGTTTGTCAGTGAGTAACTGCTGAGCGGCATCACTCAATTTAAGCTCACGCACGTAATGCGCAACACTCATCCCTGTTTGCTCAGAAAATACGCGCTGCAATTGCCAACGAGACCAGCAACTTTTCGCCGCGAGTTCACTGACCAATAGTGGCTGATCTAAATGCGTGTGGATGTACGCCAGCACGCGTTCAATCCGATTCAAACGGGTAGAGGCTTGATAAGATTCCGCAACGATCGTCATGATGTCCGTATATCGATAATTCTATAAATTAGGCTGACAATAACACAAATAATAATCGTTATCATACAACCTTTCTGTTCTATCCTTAATAAAAAACCCAGCACAAGGCCGGGTTTATCAATCATTCACGATGACACCATGGTTATTTACGCGTACGCGGTTTTCCTTTACCACGTGGCGCACCTGGGCGCTGATTACCCTTTTTCGGGCCACTTCCCTTTCGGACCAGCAGCAGGTGCGTTCCCTCGACGGGCTTGGCGAGCTTTCTTTGGCTTATCGTTCGAATCGATGCGCTCTTCATAGCGGCGCACTGCACGACGAATTTTCTGACGCGATTTTTTGCGCTTTTGGTCTTCTGGCGTGATCACTGTTTGCGATTCAGGCTGCATTTCCACCATTTCACGCAAATAGTTAACTTCTTTGAGTTCCATCTCACGCCAACCACCACGTGGCAGGTCTTTCTCAAGATAAATGTCACCGTAACGCACTCGCTTCAGGCGGCTTACAGTGACACCTTGAGTTTCCCAAAGACGACGTACTTCACGGTTACGCCCTTCGGTGATCACGACATAGAAGGTGTGGTTCATCCCTTCGCCGCCTGCGTAGACCACGTCCTCAAAACGGGCGACACCGTCTTCAAGTTCTACACCGGCAACCAGTTTACGCACCATGTCTTCATTGACTTCACCAAAAACGCGCACCATATATTCACGCTGTACTTGGCGGCTCGGATGCATTAAGCGATTTGCCAGTTCACCGTCAGTGGTAAACAGCATGAGACCGGACGTATTTGCGTCCAAGCGGCCAACCGCGACCCAGCGGGCATCTTTAAGCTTTGGCAACCGGTCAAACACGGTACGACGACCTTCTGGGTCACTACGCGTACACAGTTCGCCCTCTGGCTTGTTGTAAGCCAGCACACGACATACTGACTCAGAAGGCGCATTAAGCGGCACTGCATGGCCATCGACACGCACTAGCGCACTCGGATCGTCAAGACGGTCGCCCAGCTTGGCCACCACACCATTGACACTCACTCGGCCGGCTTGGATGTAACTTTCCATCTCGCGGCGTGACCCCGTGCCAGCACGCGCTAGCACCTTCTGTAATTTTTCGCTCATGTTTGTCTTACCTTACTGTCGCCTTCACAGGCGTCAAAAACGGAATAACTCTACGTTATGGCTAGTTATGATACGCCCCTGTTAAAACTTGTTGAAACCTCTTCAACAAAATAAAGTGCGGCGCTATAACAGGGGCATAATGATACACGACAGCGTCACGCACGCATAGAAAAATACGCCCTGTTCACAGAGTGAAATGGTCAGTTTTTACACATCTTTTATCTCGCTCATTTTCGCCTTTCTGTGCTGGGGCGTGRAAGTTCATCWCKACAGCTGTTGAGCTAAAGGACCTGTAACATCGCGTCAGTCTATAACTTGTGCTAGAGCGGTATAGCATGCTTTCGATCGAAAACAATAAAACCAAATGGGACTTTTTCCAAAAACACCACTGGGTGTCTCATGAATTCTCACGTACACCCGTACTCAAGTCTTGGGAGCGCTGTATAAAGCAATGTAATCCCTACACTTGGTCAAAACCACACATTGCGTCTGGCTTTACCTTATCGTCTTTGATGAAACGCAACGAACATCTGATCGAATGTGCCACCACCGTGCTTGAAGATACTTACGATATGCTAGGCGAAGAGAATTTGCTATTGATTGTGACGGACAACAATGGCTGCATTCTTTCTCTCGTTGGGCATGACGCAATAAAGCAGCAGATGAACGAGCTTGGTATCAAACAAGGTTGCTTTCTTTCTGAAGGAAAAATTGGCACCAACGCAGTCAATCTCTGTATCAACACCCATATGCCTTGTGAAGTCTTTGCCGCTGAACATTTCAACCGTCACCTACATCCTTATGCCTCTGTCGCCGCGCCTGTTTTCGATCAATTTGGCAAGTTACGTGGGACAACGTGTTTGATCAAAAACGCAGAATGCTACCAGAAAGAGAGCCTAGTCATCATCGCGTCAAGTGCGAGAGAAATCAGTTTGCAGATACATCTTCATGCTGAACAAGAGAATATTAACCGTCTGTCCTGCGCGCACAACGCCACACTAGAATGCATGGATGATGGTCTCCTGGCGTGGGATGAAGACAACCACATCACAATGGTCAACCATCAATCTGAGCGGTTACTGAATATTGAGGCAAGCGATGTCTTAGAGAAAGATGTATTCTGTGTTTTTCGTTTCCCTCCTAATGTCCTCAACAGTATTGAGTCTGGCACAACGATTAAGCGTAAACTGACCACAATAGAAGTCAGCGGCGAGTTCGTCGAAGCCATTATCACGCTGCGTGCGCTCAATGACGGTACCCACTTACTGTTCTTGCACCCCATCGATAAAATTCGCGAGCTAGCTCAACAGCAAATCGGAGGCAGTGCACGATATACATTCAATACGTTGCCTGTTATTTCACGCAAGATGAAACACGTGATAACCATGGCCAAACGGGCGATAAAATCGAATTCACCTATATTTATTACCGGTGAGGAAGGTGTAGGAAAGGCGACGTTAGCCATGGCGATTCATAATGAAAGCAGCTATAAAGATGGGCCATTTATTACGCTCAACTGCCGCTCGATCAATACGGAACAACTGGTGAAAGAGACCCTGGGCTATGATGAAGGACAAGGCATGCCTTCTAAGTTTGAGTTAGCTCACGGTGGAACTCTGTTTTTAGAAAAAGTGGAATACCTATCGCCAGACCTACAAGCCGTATTGCTAAAGTTATTAAAGACAGGTCTGGTAAGCCGTAGCGACAGCTTGCGATTGATCCCAGTAGACTTTCAACTCATTACCAGCACGACCGCAGAAATCAGCGAATATGTTACACAGCGCTCATTTGGTCGCCAACTTTACTATGAGTTATCCTCAAACGAACTCCCTATTTTGCCACTAAGAAAGCGCAGAGAAGATATCGAACATCTTGTCCAACAGCTTATTAGCCATTATGAGCGTCGCCACAATGTGACTCTCTCGATAGAACAAATGGCATTAGAAGCGTTAATGAATTTTCGTTGGCCAGGGAATAACTCGGAGTTAAGAAACCGAATTGAGCGCATCTTGCTTAATCGAGGTTCAAACTTGATCAAACTGAGTGATATTCCCGAGGACATAAAATTGAACGCCCACCATCGTACAGACAACATACCCGTCCTTACCCTGGAAGAGGCCGAGAAAAGAGCCATTGTTCAGGCTTGGAATCAATATCATGGGAAAATGAACGAGATGGCCAAAGCACTGCAAATTGGGCGAACGACACTGTGGCGAAAAATCAAAAAATTTGGGTTACATGAACAAATGGAGTGGCACTAGGGCGTGTTGATCTTTCGTGATTGTTTTTTGAACGGCATGATAAGGCGTTATAATCTCTTTCGCCAAAAACAAACTGTAACGCCATACCATGCCGAGACTCATGCTAACTGATAAGCGGTG
>NZ_AQOD01000064.1 GCF_000513715.1 Salinivibrio socompensis S35 | reverse complement strand
GAAATTATTGTATGCAGGGATACTAAAGCGTCTGAGCGATGGACACATCCGGTGCAGAATTGGAACCTCACACTGTCGCAGTTGGCAATCCATTTTGAGGGTCGACTGGATGATCACATCGCGCTATGATTTTTAGCTGACACAGAATATTGAACACCCTCGCTGATGAACAAGAACATCATATACCCAATCAACTTGAAGATGCAGGCTTGAGCTGTACCTCCGCTAGCCGATTATGTGCTTTATTCCGGCTTATTTTCTGCCTGATATTTCTCAAACTGCTCCTCATTATTGATGTTCTTTCTGTGTACATCTGCATGAGTTTCAGGGTTCAAATTTCGCCCCTTGGTAGGGTCTAAGACATCCTCCGGGTCTGTATGCAGTTCCTTGGGATTAACATGATGAAATGCAAACCCTTTTTTTCTTTCCTCACTTGTTACTTCATCTATGTTCACACCTCGATCGTCTCGGAGTTTCGGAAGGGTCTTGGCTGTGAATGAATCAACCTTCCTTCTCATATCCTGCGCCTCAGGTGAATCTGACACATTAATGAGAGAGTCTCGTGAATATTGAAGTAAGGCTTGCTTTTCAGCATCTCTGACTTCTTGTGATTTCTTATCGGCTAAACCCACTACCGCAGAGCTATGAGCGTAATTTTTACCGTCAAAACTTCTTTTGTCAGCATCTGGAATCTGGTTTTCAAATATAAAAGCAGCTTTCGGCCCAGTTGTTTGAAAATTGTTGGAAAGGCGTCTTCATCTACGTAGTTACACCATTAGCTCCAAGCTTTACTAATTCACCAACTTTCGAATCGATCTTGTCGTATTTTTTTTGTTCAGTTAACTCATTTCTTCTTTCTGGCTTTTTGTACTCAAAGTCAACCGGCTTTAAAGTTACAGGAAGCTTACTCGTACTCTTCTTCTCCTCATCATTTGGCATGTTTTTTCATCCTTGAATAGATTTCGTTGACTTTTGCTGTGGCCTCATCCGCTGATAGGTGCTTGCAACGGTCAGAATGAAGTATTTTGACCAAAGAATTTCGCCATTCTTTCGCCTTGGATTTTGACCCATACATTTCTTCTTCAATACCAAGAAAGTCGGCTCTTTTTTCACCATCAACATACAATAATACGAAAATCAAAAAGGTTTCTTTCGAATGAAAATAATCATCATATGAAAACTTATTGCTATCGCTTGCATCATTATTGACTTCAATATCTGTATCGTTAGTTTCTGCCATTTTCTTCTCTTTGGTTGGCGTAGATGACTGTAAGCATAAATATTATACATGAAGCTGCTAAATAAGCTGCCTAAAGTAAGAACATCAAAGATCTGTTATTCGCTCAAAACGGAAAACCATATATTTGGCTTATTAACGTTAGTTGTTGTTACTGGTCACAACAGCTAGTCAGAAACACACACGATTCATTCATCTATTTGGCCAATCGCACTAACGGGGATCTTTAGCATGTTAGCTCTATGAAGTTTTCTGGAGCTGACAATGAGAACCCCCTTGTTACCTTGGTTCATCCTATGGGTGGCCATCCCAATCATTATTTTCTTTCTATTCATCTTGCCCGCTCATGCCAGTGATGGGGCATTTTATCAGCGTGGTCAGGAAGGCTGGTTTTGGTATCAGGTCATTCCTGAGCCAGCGGAGCCTAAAGAGCATTTAAAGCAGGAATTTGGTTCCGTTGAGTCCAGTCAGGACGAGCTAAAGCCCTTTAGTGCTGCATGGTTTCGAGAGCACATGCAGTCGTTCATGGACAAGGCAATTGATGAGCCGACGAATGAAAACGTCAGGGCCTATCTTTATCTACAGCGCGTCATGATGGATAAGGGCTCACTATTTGCTGATGTTAGTCAGCAGGTGGTCATGGGCGATCCTGTTTTGGATGAAATCAGTCGCAGACCCTTGGCGACTTATGCCGCCAATCGGATGGACCGTGAAGCTGGCGCTCAACGTGATGTAGCTTTAGGTGAAGTAGCAAAGCGAGCAGGCTTGTTCTTCTTCTATCGTTCGGATTGCCCTTACTGCCACGCTCAAGCGCCTATCATCGAGTCAATGGCTTCGAACTACGGTTTCGAGGTGTTTGCTATTGCTGTCGATGGCTTGCCTTTACCTGGTGGAGAATTTCCTAATTACAAAGTTGATTCAGGACAAGCGCAATCCTTGTCCGTTACGACTGTCCCTGCCGTGTTCTTGGTTGATCCGCCTAATGTCATCACTCCGATTGGCCAAGGCGCAATGAGCCTTGATGAGCTCAATAATCGAATTATTCTCGCAGCCCATCAAGCCGGTTGGATTGACGATCAAACTTACTATGCCACCAGACCTGTTCAACCGGCGTGTCACTCGCGATGTCAGCCCAAGAGCTTAACGAAAAGATATTACAGGATCCTGAGTTTCTTGTTCGCTATCTGCGTGCACAAGGAGGGTTATAACGATGAAAAAAGTATTCCGAGTATCTCTAATCGCCTTTGCGATTGGTTTTTCGTCTGTGAGCCAAGCAAGCTTGCAACAGGAGATGAATCAGTTATTTGGTTCAATGACCAACACCACTGCGCCTGGCGTATTCGAGAGTCAGCGGCGTGGCGTTATATCTGGCGGAAGCGTTGTTGTTCGTAACAGGATCATGAACGAGAACCTCGTTTCTATGGTGCCTCCGTCATTCCAAGCCGGTTGTGGCGGCATTGATATGTTCGCTGGAAGTTTGTCATTTGTTAATGCAGATCAGTTTGTTCAATTACTTCGCTCTGTTGCTGCAAACGCCAAGGGATACGCATTCCAATTGGCGCTAAGTGCTATGTGTGAGAAATGCTCCCAGCACATGGAGACACTGCAAAAGAAAATCCAGCAATTGAACGAGTATTTCGGCAATTCCTGTCAAATGGCTCAGGGAGTCGTGAACGATACCCTGGCTGCTTTTGGTAAAAAGGGGCAAACAGAAGCCAGCATGTTGAGCTCTCTTAAAGGGGCTGGAGACATTTTTACCAGTTGGAGTGAGTCCAACGGTAAGAACCCATACGAGAACGCTTCAAGTGTCGCGGCATCTGATGTGAACAAAACGATTAAAGGTAACTTGGTCTGGCGAGCACTGAAACGTCACTCGGCATCAAGCTGGTTTGCATCGGGGGATGACCGTTTTCTTGAATCGGTTATGTCGGTGACTGGTTCGATCATCGTTGGTGATTTAGCCAATGCCGCTGATGGCCAAGGTAAAGCCCCAAAACTGACCAGACTAAATGGCAATAAAGTGACTATTGAGCATCTAATTCATGGCGGAAACGTCGCTATGTACCGATGTGACACAGTGACGCAAGACGGTTGTCTGAACCCGACAATTACTAACGTGACTCTGACTGGGTTATCAACTCAGGTAGAAAATTTACTTCTTGGTACGGGTTCTAGTAATGGCATTATTTTTAAATTTGCTCGAAATACAGGGGCCGCTAGCACCACCGAAAAGGCTTTTATGTCCTCGGCTCCTGCTAGTATTGGCGGCATGATTCGAACACTTTCTGCATTAAATGAAGGGGCTGCTAGGTCGTTTGCTTCACGAGCGGCACCATTTATTGCTGTTGAGATGGCCCGAGCATTAGTTGAAGACATGCATAATGCAGCTAGAAGCACCTCTGGTGTGGAAGATCATGCCTATGCGAAGTTGTTAACTGAAGATCTTGAGCGTGCACGTCGCCAAATCAATGAGGAGTACGCCGCGTTACAGCGAAGATACGGCTCAGAGCAAGAGTTGCTGGCGCATTTTAACCAGGTGATTCAGACCATTCGCAAACAGCGTTATTACACCGTCAAATCTACGGCACTGGGGGAATAGGTCATGTGGGAGATCTATTCAATTGGGGATTCGGCTTTTTTAGAGCAAGTTCTGAATGCGGTTGCGATGATTACTGGTACAGGCGACTTTACCTCAATGGTTCGCATTGGCTTGCTTATTGGGGTATTGATGGTCTCTGTTCAGGCCTTAATGCAAGGTGGTCGTGGGATTAACTTTCAACACGTTTTAGTCTCATGCTAGTCTTTGCAACCATGTTTGGACCCAGTACCCGATTGAGCATTGAGGATGCATACACGGGGCAAGTTCGAGTGGTTGATAATGTGCCCATCGGTGTTGCTGCTGCAGGCAGTACGATTTCGACTGTTGGTTTTCAAATCACGCGATTGTTTGAAACGGCGTTCTCAACTCCCGCCATGACGGAATACGGCTTTGCATCCAGTTTGCAGTCACTGATTAAAGTGAGAAAACAGGTGATGGATCGCTCTGGGTTGGGTGATGCAAATCGTGTCGGCGGCTCGGACATCGAACAATCGTGGTTTAACTACATCAAAGAGTGCACCTTGATTGGTATCGACATTGGCCAAAAGAACCTCGATCAGGTGCTGAGTGATCCTAACCCGATGACTGCGATTAGGTTTGATTCGCGCATATATGGCACACGCATCATGCTCAGTGGTAGCAGTAGCGATCTGGACTGCACCGAAGCCTACAGCCAACTGAAACTCATGACAGAATCAACCTTCATTCCAAGGCTTAAACAGGTTCTGTCAGCCTCATTGGGGACTTCGTCAGCCACTGACACTGATGACGTGATCCGAAATGCACTGAATAATCTTGGTCTGGCTTCGGTTAACACCCAAGAGTACATGACCGCGTCAGTGCTTTTGCCTATTTATGAGCAAAGCGTAACGGGCAAGTATATGGATGATCAAGCTTTCACCGCTGCCGCTATGGTTAACCAGGCGATTGAACAGCGCAATACACAATGGGCGGCGGAGCAGACTCTGTTCCAAAGTATTGTTCGTCCGATGATGACGTTTTTTGAGGGCTTCATTTACGCCATCACCCCATTGATGGCCTTTGTGATTGCCCTTGGCCAAATCGGGATGCGAATGGCCGGGAAGTACTTGTTAATCCTGCTTTGGATTCAACTTTGGATGCCTGTCATGGCCATCATTAACCTGTATATTCATTTAACCGTTGCGGGGAAAATGTCGGCACTTGATGCGTTTGCAGGTACGGAAGTGCCATCTTTTGCTGGGATGATGCAGATGGATTCAGTACTGCAAACCTGGATAGCTACTGGCGGCATGTTGGCGTCGAGTGTTCCGGCGATTTCGCTCATGCTCGTGTATGGCTCAGCAATAACCGCTACCCACTTGGCTGGACGTCTTCAAAACGGTGATGCCATTGATGAAAAGATGGCAAGTCCAGATGTCGCGAAAAATGCCCCGGTAATGCAATCACAGTCAATGTTCCAAAATTCAGCTCTGTCGTCTGTCGATGACCGGTGCGTCAAACCTACTAAGCAGTTTCTCTGTCGGAAACGCAGTGGGTTCAATGGTCGGCTCTGCAAAAGAATCCATGACTCAGGCAACTCAAGCCTTTAGCCGTCAGGTTGGCAATACCATGAGTCGAACCTTTGGTGAAAAGCTAAGTTACGACAACCTTTCTTCGGTTGGACGTCAGATCGGCTCTTCTAACTCCGGATCTAGCGCCGTTGTTAATCAGGTCACTGATGACCTGCAAACTCGGTATGGTTTCGGAGACGATAAAAAAGATGCTGTACGTGGCTTGGTATCGGGCGTGTTATCGGGAGGTCTAAGGGTCGGTGGCGATGGAACCATTACTAATCCCGGTGAGAAAGAAGTTGCTGATAAGGGTTTACTTGGAAGGCTTCTTGGTACGGGCGGTAATGATTCTCCACAGGGCAACTTGCCAGGAGTCGATAAGCCAGACTCATCTCGTGTACCAAAACTATCAAGGGTACGAGCAGGGCTGGATTTAGGTGGAAACTTTAGTGGCCAAGTTGAGTCGTCAGAAGGCAGTTCTCGATCTACGACCGCAAATACGCTCACAGGGGAGATGCAAAGCTTGGCTTCGAGTGATTCACGACGTGCTGAGTATCGCGATGCGATGGTTAAGGACCTTTCAGATTCAAGACGTTCTGGCGTTGAAATGTCGTTGTCTAATCAAGACTATCAGTCACTTCAGAGTTCAGCACAAGACGTTGTCACGGCATCAAACCGCTTTAGTGAGCTTGATCAGGCCAGCTACAGTCTATCAGGACAAAGAAATACGGATGGTGCGACGTTAACTCGATTAGCAGCGGATAACCCTGAAGTCATGGATTACTTAGGTCGCTATATGAACCAACATGTTGAAGCAGGTAATCGACTACGTGAAAACCTTCCAATGTATCAGCGCTTGCTACCTGATGATAATCAGGCGTATGTAGCCGCAGCTATGGAGTCTTTAACCTATAGCAACTCTTCAACGCCCGCTGAACGAGACAATGATTATCAAGCAGCAATGACTGTTATGGCCATGGCTACCGGAGCCGATTTACGCTCGATACAGCCACGCTCTAATGAAGGCTTGTCATCAACTGTCCCTACTTTTGGTGGTATTCAAAGCCAAGTCGAATCGGGTGTACTGGAAGGCTATGAGGATGCTGCAACAGTTCAGACGCAGTTCAATTCAGCTCAATCAGCTTACCAAACCAATCTGTCTGGTATAGATGGACAGTTGAATGCGCATCAGCAGCAAGCCCAGCAGGCCGTAGCTTCTGACACAAGTACCTATCAATCTGGACTAAACAGTGAAGCTGGATCTCAGTGGCGATCACGCATTATGGCTGATGATAGCGGAGTTTCTGGTGCTGAAATGTTCTTCAACAGCGCCAGTGCTATTGGTGATTTCAGTGGCAAGCATACTGATGCAGCACTGAATACCTTGAATCACTTTGGCGAAGACTATGAGAGTTACAAGGAGCAAGCGCTTGAAGACCCTGGCTCACGAGGTTTCTTGCACAATGCAACGGTGGCCAGCAAATCAACATGGGATGGCTTAAAAGCAGCCGTTGATGCCGGAACCTCTTTGGAAAACCCATTGACTGCGTTTAATGATGCATACAGTGGATCGAGTTCGCAGTATGCCTCCGAAGTAAACTGGGGCACTAAGTCTGAAGCCATGTTGGCTGGGGCATTCGGTGCGGCAGTTAACAATCGATATGGTGAGTTCTTAGAACAGTATGCCGATGATTTTAAACAGGAAGCATACAGCGAAGGGCAGAGAATGGGATTGACCCCGATTCAAAGTCAGGTGTTCGCTCAAGCTTTCAATGAAGGTTTGGCGGGGCGCGTATTCAACTCTGAAGACTCATCGAGTTGGTCGCCTGAAATGCTTGGCCTAAGGGAGCAAATGCTAAATGAGTATCGTCAAAAGGATGAGAGTGGCGCTTACATCCCTGACAGTGTGTCCGAAGAAGATAAAGCATTTGTGGATAAGCAGATAGCGGTGATCTCAAATGCATCTCTTGCGGGAGATTATGCTCAGAACAACTTGATCGATATTAGGGCCTATAACCAGGCATCTGGAAGGAACTAAAAATAGAAGGTAGCCAGCTTGTGATGGGCTGGCTATTTTTTGGGCTTTTTGGGATACCTTGGATAAAAGCCATCAAAAAACGAATGGAGCTTATACCAATACCATTTTTCTTCAATGCTCAAAGCTCTACCCGAATCTTTAACTTGGCTGCTCAAGAATCTAATTCCAGTACAAATAGCTAAGAAAAAGAGCCCTAAACCAACAATAGTCCAACTCGCTTGCCAATATGCGATTGTTACAAGCATAGTGATGATGGCTATAAGACCGATAGGACTAGCAGTTGCTTTGAATCCCAAGTAGCTGAACAAAACGACGGTGCAGAACAGAAATGGCAAAGCCGCTAACTTGGCAGATGCCGTTAATATTTCTGATGGAAAAAAATGAGCCGCAGCCAAAGTCACTAGAAAGAACCCGCCAGTGATATAAACCAGCAGCGTGCTGGTAAAGA
>NZ_AQOD01000063.1 GCF_000513715.1 Salinivibrio socompensis S35 | reverse complement strand
ATCAACAAGATAACCTAATTAGAGCTTAATCATTAGGCCTTAATTAGCGAAAATTTAATTATCAAAGCAGATATGCGTAAGACTTTGATGAGACAGAATTGGTGCGGAGTGGTAGTTCAGTTGGTTAGAATACCGGCCTGTCACGCCGGGGGTCGCGGGTTCGAGTCCCGTCCACTCCGCCACTACTTAGAAACCCTAGCTGAAAAGCTGGGGTTTTTGCGTTTAAATCCTCTGCATTTCTTATTTATTCGTATCGCGTGTGCGTCCTGGGGCCGTTACCCAAGGCGACAGAATATGGCTAGCGGCGGTGAAGATGAGATTCTGGGAGTGGATAAGAAGATACAAAAAAGCGCCTTGCGGCGCTTTTAATAGGTTAGGCCATGCCTTGGATGACCACAAACTTTTCAAGGAGTTGATCCTCGGTCTCGATATTATCGGGATCGGTGATAATGCATTTGGAGATCGGGCAAACCGACTGACACGTCGGTTTTTCGTAATGGCCTTTACACTCGGTACATAAATCTGGCTCTATCTCAAAGATCTCTGAACCCATCGAGATGGCCCCGTTGGGACACTCGGGCTCACACATATCGCAGTTTATGCATTTATCGGTGATGAGTAGTGCCATATTACTTACCCGATGGGTTACGTGTATCTTGACCTGATTGTAGGTTACGCATCAGTAGCGCGTACTCTAGATCCATATCAGCGGGCACGGGAATAAACACGAAATGGCCGCTGCCTTTGGCATCGTCGATCGCTTCTGATTTGCGGTTTTCCATCGCTTCTAAGGTGAAATGGACATTGCCGCGTGGCGTCATTAGCTCAAGGCTGTCACCGAGCATAAATTTGTTCTTCACTTCTACTTCAGCCAGATCGCCACGGCGCTTGCCAGTGAATTCGCCGACAAATTGTTGCTGCTCAGAAATCGAGTAACCATAGTCGTAGTTTTGATAGCTATCATGGGTATGACGGCGCAAAAAGCCTTCGGTATAACCGCGATGCGCTAGGTTCTCGAGGGTGCTCATCAGGCTTTCATCGAATGGTTTACCGGCCACAGCATCATCAATCGCTTGGCGATACACCTGTGCTGTGCGTGCGCAATAATAGAAAGACTTAGTGCGACCTTCGATTTTTAGCGAGTGCACGCCCATTTGGGTCAAGCGTTCAACGTGCTGAATGGCACGTAAGTCTTTTGAGTTCATGATATAGGTGCCGTGCTCATCTTCGTACGCGGCCATTAATTCACCCGGACGTCCACCTTCTTCGAGCAATACCACGTCATCGACCGGTTCGCCTTTACCCAGCGTTGGCGTCACTTCTTGGACCTGTACCACTTGACCGGCATCGTCTTCTTTGCCTTGATGGACTTTATAATCCCATCGGCAAGCGTTGGTGCAGGTGCCTTGGTTGGGATCGCGTTTATTGATGTAGCCAGATAGCAAACATCGGCCTGAATAGGCCATACACAATGCACCGTGAACAAAGATCTCAAGCTCCATGTATGGACAGTGCTGGCGAATGTCTTCGATCTCTTCCAACGATAACTCACGCGATAAGATCACACGCTCAATGCCTTGCTGTTGCCAAAACTTGACCGTGGCCCAGTTTATCGCGTTGGCCTGCACTGAAAGGTGTATTGCCATATCGGGGAAGTGCTCACGCACCATCATGATCAGGCCAGGATCAGACATAATCAGCGCGTCAGGCCCCATATCGATGATTGGTGTAAGATCACGAATAAAGGTTTTGAGCTTGGCGTTGTGCGGCTGAATGTTGCAGACCACGTAAAATCGTTTTCCCTGCGCATGGGCTTCGTCGATCCCGATTTTCAGGTTGTCGTGGTTAAACTCATTATTGCGCACACGCAAGCTATAGCGTGGTTGGCCGGCGTAAACGGCGTCAGCCCCGTAGGCGAACGCGTAGCGCATATTCTTTAGGCTACCGGCAGGGGAGAGTAATTCTGGCGTAAACATAATTCCAAGCTTGAGTCTGAGTGTAAGTCAGGCACCTTCAGGATGAAGGTGAGTGTGGGCGCTATTTTACTGTGACATGACCCACACTACCAGCCGTATTTACCTAATCTTTGTAAGGGTTAATACGGTGAATGATTAGTCAGTTTTAAGCCCGCCTAGCGCGGTAAATACGCCATCGAGTAAGGTATCGAGCTCACCACACATGAGTGATAAATCCGCATCAAGGCGTGCAGCGACATCTTCACGATCAATATCGGCATTTTGATCGCGGATTTCCTCAGAAAACTTCAGTCGCTTTAAGCTCAAATCGTCGCCAAGAACAAAGTGAACTTGCTCTTGCCAGTCCATAGACAACTTGGTGACGTGTTTATCTGCCTCCAGGTGCGCCTGAATTTCATTACTGGTGAGATCTTGCTGTTTGCATTTGATCACGCCACCTTCTTCTAGCAGCGCTTTGAGCTCCGCTTCATCACCGAGGTGGAAGCCTTGCGGCACTTGGCCTTGCTTGACCCATTCCGTCATGGCTTGCTCGGCTGGCGTTTCCGTTTCAACCGGTACCACAGGCAAACTACCAATGGATTTACGTAACAGGGCAAGCAGTTCTTCCCCTTTTTTAACGCTTGCTGCATCAACGAGGACCAAGCCTTTATCAGCCATAATCAGCGCGCACATCTGGCTTTGTCGCGTAAACGCGCGTGGCAATAGTTCCATCACCACATCATCTTTTAAGCTGTATTTCTCGCGCTTTTTCAGTCGTTGCCCTTGGGCTTGTTCCATTGCGTCGACTTTTTCTTCCAAGGCATCTTTGATCACCGAAGCAGGTAAGAGCTTCTCTTCTTTACGGGCGCGGATCAGAACATTGTTACCGCTGACATGGGTGAGCATATCGCCGTGTTTACCCAGCGCATGGTCCCAGCCAAATTTTTGCATGTCTTGGCTGCCACACGGGGTAAAATCGAATTCTTTCAGCTGGCTTTCCAACTGTGCAGGATCGAGAGGAATGTCACGGGTGAGACGATAGACGAGTAAATTCTTAAACCAAATCATGGCGAGGCTTTATCCATCCTGTTGTGAGAAAGGCAACATGGTATTGCATTCACTCTCGAATGTCGCTGCAATTAGCGTAGAATTTAACCCTGCTCGCGTGTTATGCGAGACGAACTTGCCGAACTCCTAAATAAAACGGATTATCCCAGCTGTGTTAAAAATCATTCATACCTCCGACTGGCACCTTGGTCATCAGCTTCACGGTTACGATCGTCAATATGAACATCAGGTCTTTCTCGATTGGCTCAAGCAATGCCTCATTGATGAGCAAGCCGATGCGTTGTTGGTGGCTGGTGATGTGTTTGATACGGCGAATCCACCAGCGAGTGCGTGGCGGATGCTATATCGCTTTTTAGCGGATCTGGCAAAGGCGTTGCCACAATTAAATGTGGTGATCACCGGGGGAAATCATGATTCACCTAGCAAACTCGACGCCCCACATGAGCTTCTAAAAGCCTTTGATTTACACTTAATGGGTGCCATTGCCCGTGATCATGAAGGGAGTTTAGACACTGAACGTATGATGGTGCCGATTACCGATAGTACCGGTGAGACGGCCGCATGGGTACTCGCGGTGCCTTTTTTACGCAGTGGTGATTTGCGCACCGAAGGACTCGATGAAGGAGACGACCGTTTGATCGAAGGCGTGCGGGGAATTTACCAGCAAACGGAACAAGCCGGGCGCGAACAACGTACGTCGAGTCAAGCATTGATCGCGATGGGGCATGTTTATATGGCCAGTGGCGAATTATCTGAGATGTCTGAACGGCGTATTCTCGGCGGCAACCAGCACGCTTTGCCCGCAGACATTTTCAGTGACGATGTGGCGTATGTCGCACTGGGCCACCTGCATCTTGCCCAGCAAGTCGCCAAACAAACTCGGATTCGATATAGCGGCTCGCCACTCCCCTTATCACTGTCAGAGCGACACTATCGGCATCAAGTGTTAGCGGTCACCTTAGAAGGCAAGCAACTGCAGACTGTGACGCCTCATTTTGTGCCGCGTGCTGTGGATCTATGGCGGGTGCCTGAAAAGCCCGCGCCACTCGATACTGTATTAGCAAACCTGGCAGCGTTGGCGCCACAAGCGCTGCCGTTAGCACAGCAACCCTTGCTCGATGTGCCTGTGCTATTAGATAAACCGCAGCCGATGTTACGTGAGAAGATTTTAGCCGTGCTTGAGGGTAAGCCTGTACGCCTAGCAAAGATTACCCCGCATTATCGTGAAAAGTCTCAAGACACAGACTTTCGTCAGCAGCGCTTATCCGAGGTTGAACCGTTTCAGGTATTACGTCATGGCTGGCAACAAAAATACCAAGGTGAACCCGATGAGGCTTTGTCAGCGACGTTTTCCCACTTATTGGAGCAATTGGAACAGGATGAGGGCCAATAAATCATGAAAATTCTGGCATTACGTGGCGAGAATCTAGCCAGTATTCAACACCCGTTTGCGTTGGATTTCTCCCAGGGCCCACTCGGTGATAGCGGTTTATTTGCCATCACGGGCAAAACGGGGGCGGGAAAATCGACACTTTTGGATGCCATTTGTTTAGCGCTTTACGACAAGATCCCGCGCTTTCAATCCAATAAAAAACACGATGCCGATATCGGTTTGGGCGATCCGGCAACCCGGGTTAAGGCCAACGATGTGCGTAGCATTTTGTCCCGAGGTAAAGGCGAAGGGTATGCCGAAGTGGATTTTCTCGCCCATGATGGTAGCCGCTGGCGCGCCCATTGGTCTGTGCGTCGAGCCCGCGGTAAGGCGGATGGCCGTATTCAAGCCAGTGAGCACTGGTTAGAAAATTTGACCACGGATCAGCGTATTGCCGGAAAAAAACAAGAAGTACTGAGCGAAATAGAGCGTCTAGTCGGGCTTAGTTATGAGCAGTTCCGTCGCGCGGTAATGTTACCGCAGGGTGATTTCGCCGCTTTTTTAAAAGCCTCGGCAGACGATAGAGCGGCGTTGCTTGAACGCATGACAGGCACTGAAATCTATAGCCGCTTGTCGCAAATGGCCCATGAACGTGCGCGTGATGAAAAAAACGCGTTGGATCAGCTCACCCAGCAGCTCGGAGGTATTCAGCTACTCAGTGATGACGAAGAGCAGCAACTACACCAAGCGCAACAAGCCTGCCAGCAAGATATTCAAACCCAGCAACGTCAACTGAAAAAACTCAATGATTATCGTCAGCAGCACATGCATTTAGCCCAAGCAGAGCAAGGGCTTGGCTCTGCCCAGAAAGCACTGGGTGATGCTATAGAAGCGCGAAAAGGGGTGGCTGCGCGACGAAAAAAACTGGATGACATTGCACGCGTGCAAGTGGCGAGAGACGATTGGCAGGCTTTGCAGACGCATCAATGGCAGCAGCAAGCGTTAACGCAGGATCTTCACTACTTGGCGCGCGAAGAGCGAGCGATAGCCGACGATTATGAGATACAAGCTGCGCACTGGCGAGACGCTAATCGAGGGGTCACAGACGCGGAACAGGCTTGGGCTGAGATAGAGCCTAAAATACGTGAGGCGCAGCAGCTGGATACTCAGTTGGCAGGGTTAGACAGCCAGATGCATGAGCAAAACCTGGCGTTGAATACACAACAGCAAAAGTACCGACAAGCCCAGCAAACGCTAACGCAAACACGTGACAAAGCCCAGCAACAGGCACAGCGGGCCTACGCGTTGGAGATAGACATTGAGCGCTATGGAGACTTTTCCCATATAGCTGAGCACTACCAGCCGGTATTCGATAATCTTCGCCAATACTTAGACTGCCAAGACACTCTGGCCGCGCTGCAAGAGGAATACCAAGCGCGTTACCGCCAACGCCAGCAGTGGACACCACAACGAGAAAAAATCGACCAAGACATTGCGCAGGTGGATGATAGTAGCGCGCAATTGAAAGCCAAGCGTCAAGCGGAAAACCCTGACGCCTTATTCGCTGCACAAGAAGCCGACCAAGCGCGTTATGCCAAACTTCAGCATCAAAAACGGCAACAAGAGGCACTGCTTCATGAGGCGCAAAATTGGCAGTATTGGCAAGAGCGCTGCCAGAACAACCAGGCTGAGTTTGAAAAGCATGACGTGATTTTTCACGACAGCCAAATGCATTTAGAGCGGCTCAAAGAGACGCTAACCCGTGAGCAGGCGCAGGTTGATGAAGCGCAACATAGCTTGCAACAAGCGATGGCGGTTGCGGAGTTAGATGATCATCGTCAAGCGCTGAAAGAGGGCGACCCATGTCCGCTGTGCGGAGCGACTGAGCACCCTTATTTGCATCACGCACCAGCGATTGAAGGCATGATTGCGCAGCAGCAGTCGCGCGTCGAGGCATTACAAACCTCTTATAATCAACACAACGCCGAATACTATTACTGGCAGAAGCAGCATCAACACAGCCAGCATATGTGTGCCGAGCTACGCGAGCAGAGCTTGGTTTGGCAGGCTGAGCGGCAGCAATATGAGCGCGGGTTACGCGACGCAATGGTAGAGCTTGGGTGGCAGTTGGCGCCTGAACAAGCCCTCGATGAGACGTTGAGCGAGATAGAAGCGCACGCAAAACAAACCGATAGCGACTATCACGCTTGTTATCAGACGATCACTGCACGTCAACACCAGTTAGCGCAAATTCAGCAAATGGATGCCGCGTTGAGTGATTTACAACACGCACGAGAACAGCTTGTTGCGCGCCGACATCAACTGGATCAGTCATTGACCGAGTGTGAGACGCGATTGAACGCCATTGATGAACAGTGGCAGCAACAGCACGAGCAGTTGACGCGTGTAAGCCAAGCGCTTGATCAGCAGCTCGGTGCAGGCCAGTGGCTCACAAGCCTGCAACAAGTGGGCGCCGCGCGTTATATTCGCCAAATGGAGCAAAAAATTCAGGGCTATCGTGCGTTGCAGGATGAAAAGGTACTGCTTGCCACGCAAAAACAACAGATAGAAACTGAGTTAGCGTCATTAACACAACAGTGTCAAAGCTTGTCAGAGGATACGCAGGCACGGCAAGCGCAACTGGTTAATTTAGCGCAAGCGCATCAGCAGCGCAGTGCAGCGCGCCAAGCGTTGATCCTCGAGCCGGACTTGATTGCCCTCGAACAGGCGTATAAATCGGCGATCGAGGCGCAAAAGGCTAAGCGTGCGCAGGCTGAGCAAGCGTATAGCCAAGCCAGTGAAAAACGGGCTGGGGTGCAAGCGCGCCAGCAAACCTTGATCCAACAACGGGAAGACACCGCGCAACAGTATCGTGCCAGTGTTAGACGTTGGATCCAATGGCAACCCACGCTAGCAATGCATCAATACGATATCCTCCAAGCCTTATCTTACTCTGAAACTTGGCGAGCCAGTGAGCGTCAAGCGATCAGTGAGGTAGAAGCAGCGTATCAAGAAGCCAAAACGCGCTTAGACGAACGTCAGCAGCAACTGACCCATTGCCAGCAGGCGATTGCCGAGGCACAGGTATGGTTTGATGAACAACAGTTACCGGATGATGATGCCGCCTTGGCCGCCCAACACGACGCCTGGCAACGTGCGCTAGATGAAGCCGAACAGCAGCTATTTACCTTGCGTCACCAATTAACGGAATCAGAGAAGGCCAAACAGCAGGCCGGGTCGCTGACGGAGAAAATTGACGCCCAGCGTAGCCAAACGGAACAGTGGTTAAAACTGGCCGATTTAATTGGCTCGGCCAGCGGCGCTAAATTCCGTAATCTCGCACAATCGCTGACGCTAGGGCAGTTGGTCGAGATTGCGAACGAGCACTTGGCGTCATTATCGCCACGTTATGCGTTACAAACCGTGCCTGATAGCTTACTGGCGCTGCAAGTGGTTGATCATGATATGGGCGATGAAGTACGCAGTGTTGAGTCCTTATCTGGCGGTGAAAGCTTTTTGGTCTCTTTGTCACTGGCGCTTGCGCTAGCATCATTGGCCGCTGATACGCGTCAACTTGGATCGCTATTCATAGATGAAGGCTTTGGTACCCTTGATCCGGAAAGCTTAGAAATGGCACTGGCCTGTTTGGATACCTTACAAGCCGATGGGCGGCAAATTGGGGTAATTTCCCATGTAGGCACACTGGTTGAGCGGATAGGCGCGCAAGTGCGGGTGGATAGCCAAGGTGGAGGTGCAAGCCGTGTCTTGGTCACACATCAAGGTGTTGGCTAGGTCACAGCCTGTTGACACAGGGCGAAAATTGCTCGCGCCGGGTCACAAAAATGTCATAATAAATCCACATAATGGCGCCAGTTAAATGATAACACTAGGTAATTATCATGGTTAGACGGATTCTCGTTGTTGAAGACGAAGCCCCCATTCGCGAGATGCTTTGTTTTGTATTAGAGCAAAAAGGCTATCAAACGGTTGAGGCAGAAGACTACGACTCGGCACTGGCGCAAATATGCGAGCCTTACCCAGAAATGATCCTCATGGATTGGATGTTACCTGGCGGGTCAGGACTCAACCTGATTAAACATTTAAAGCGTGAAGAGCTCACTCGCCAAATTCCAGTGGTGATGTTGACCGCTCGGGGCGAAGAAGAAGACAAAGTACGTGGCCTCGAAGTGGGCGCTGATGATTACATTACCAAGCCTTTTTCACCTAAAGAGTTAATGGCGCGACTTAAAGCGGTCATGCGGAGGGTCTCACCGACCACCTTGGAAGATGTGATTGAAGTACAAGGTTTAAAACTCGACCCTGTCTCACACCGTGTCACGGCGAATGATGAGCCGCTTGATATGGGCCCAACTGAATTCAAACTCCTACACTTCTTTATGACTCACCAAGAGCGTGTCTATAGCCGTGAACAGCTGCTCAACAACGTTTGGGGCACCAATGTTTATGTTGAGGATAGAACGGTTGATGTCCATATTCGCCGCCTGCGAAAGGTGTTAGAGGCGAGTGAGTATGCCAAGTTGGTACAAACCGTGCGCGGGGCGGGGTATCGCTTCTCAACACGTAGCTAACGCCTGCCCTTAGAAGGGATGAGGCAAGATGGAGATGTAATGGTCGAACGACTGTCTTGGAAGAAGCTAGCTTGGGAGCTGGCTTTTTTTTATTTACCTTGGCTCGTAGTGGGCGGATTGTTTGGCGGCCTGCTTTGGTTACTGCTCGGCGCGACAGTGGCGATGTTACTGTGGCATTTACATCAGCAGGTAAAGCTGTCTGACTGGTTATGGAAAGACAAAAGCTTAACGCCACCGTCTGGCACGGGATCGTGGGAGCCTTTGTTCAATGGTATTTATCGCCTGCAAAAGCGTAACCGTCGTCGCCGCAAAGAGCTTGCTAACTTGATTCGCCGTTTCCGTAACGGCGCGGAATCGTTGCCCGATGCGGTAGTGGTATTTGAACGCGATGGTACCATTGTGTGGTGTAATAAACTCGCCCAGGAATTGCTTGGCTTACGGATGCCAGATGATAACGGCCAGCACATTAGTAACCTGATCCGCGTGCCAGAGTTTGTCAGTTATATTGCCAATACAAATTATGACATGGCGCTGGAAATGCGCTCTCATCTTAATAGCGCTCGCACACTCGAATTTCGTACCATGCCTTATGCGGAAGGCGAATATTTGATGGTGGTGCGTGATATCACGCAGTTGAAGCAACTGGAAGGCATGCGACGTAACTTCTTCGCCAATGTTTCGCATGAGCTACGCACCCCGATGACTGTATTGCGCGGTTACTTAGAAATGACGGAAGATCCTGAGATGGTTGTCGGGCCCATGTGGCCGAAAGCGCATGGCGTGATGACAGAGCAATTATCGCGGATGGAATCATTGGTTGAGCAGCTGCTTACTTTGTCTAAGATTGAAGCCGCGGCTAAGCCCGATCTCGATCATCATGTCGACGTTCCCGCGATGCTCGATGTACTGCAAAAAGAGGCGCAGGCGTTAAGTGGTGACAGTGAGCATTTACTTACCTTTGAGGTTGATACGGCGTTGAAAGTCCGAGGTAATGATGATCAGCTGCGTAGCGCGATCTCAAACCTTGTCTATAACGCGGTTAAACATACCCCCGCCCAAGCTGAGATTCAGGTGCGCTGGTATCGGTCGAAAAAAGGGCCGCGTTTAGAGGTCACAGACAGTGGTGAAGGCATCCCGCCGCAACATTTAGACCGATTGACAGAGCGATTTTATCGTGTAGACAAAGCGCGATCGCGAGAAACCGGTGGCAGTGGGCTGGGGTTAGCGATTGTCAAGCACGCGCTGAGCCACCATGACGCTGAGTTGGATATTAAAAGTGAAGTCGGGTAGGTAGCACCTTTGCATTCACGTTGCCGGAGCGCTTAGCATGTTAAAGTGCGTTATCATCGCGGTATGTCTATTTTGGAGCTTGGGTGCATTCAGCCAAACTGACCGTTTGCCGGACTACCAACGTACCAGTGGTGTATCAGGTAACTTAAGCTCTGTGGGCTCTGATACGCTCGGTAACCTCATGGCCGCGTGGACAGATGGGTTTAAACGTTTGCATCCAGGCGTCAACATTCAGTTGCAAAGCTCTGGGTCTGCATCGGCGTCCCCTGCGCTGGTGGAGGGCACCGCACAACTCGGGCCAATGAGCCGTGCGATGCGAGTCAGTGAAGAAAACGCCTTTCAAGCGAGGGTTGGCTACCCACCGACCGCGGTCCCGGTCGCGATTGACGCGATGGCCGTATATGTCCACCAAGATAATCCGCTTCGTGCCATCCGTTTTCAACAGCTTGATGCACTCTTTTCCAGGACGCTATGGTGCGGTGCCAGTGAACCCATCACGACTTGGGGACAACTGGGTCTAACCGGACGTTGGCAGCATCGTGATTTGCAGTTGTTTGGCCGAAATTCGGTATCTGGCACTTATGGCTATTTTAAACAATCAGCGTTGTGTCGCGGGGATTTTCGGGCCGATGTGAATGAGCAGCCAGGCTCAGCGTCGGTGGTGCAGTCGGTGGCTTCCTCTCTCAATGCGATAGGTTATGCGGGGATCGGACACCAAGCGTCTGGTGCTCGTATGCTTGCTATTTCCCACTATGGCGAGAAAGCCTTTCCCCCGACGTGATAAAGCCATCCGAGAAGGTGAGTACCCACTTACACGGCATCTGTATTTGTATATTAATAAAGCTCCGAATCAACCGCTTGCACCTTTAGAAGCGGCGTTTATGCGTTATATTCTCTCTTTGCAGGGGCAAAAAGCAGTGAGCCAGCAAGGATACATCCCATTACCGGCACAAATGGTGCGTGCACAACGACAGGCGCTCGAGCTCGATTAGTCGTGACAGGTCAACACCCAGTTTACTGATTGCCAGTAGTGTTTTTCGGCTTCAAGGTCTGCGGCTAACAACCGGTTATCTTGGAGCCATCCCGTAGGAAAATCGAGCTGCCATGCCCCTTTTTTATCCACATTGAGTGCGATATCGGGCAGTGGCTGATCGTTGCGTTGGGAGTGCAATACACACGCTAAGCGCAAAGCGCAAATCAACGTCTCAATCAGTTTCGGCTTAAACAGCGTGAACTTTTGCATTTCATTAAGCTTTAACGCCTTTCGGTGGAAGCGCGCGAGTGTTGCGAGTACTGTCTGTTGTTCTTGGTTAAAGCCGGGCAAATTGGTATGACGTAAAATATACGCTGAATGCTTGTGGTAACCCGGATAACCAATGCTCAGCCCAACCTCGTGGAGCAGCGCTGCCCAGTTAAGCAACCCGGCGAGCTCGGATTTTTTACTGCCTTTATCGGGTTCTGCTTGCCCATAAAAGTGGGCCGCCGTTTGCTGAACTCGTCGGGCATGACTGAGGTCGATATTGTAGCGCGCCGCCATGTCGTCCGTGGTGCGGCCGCGGATATCTGTGCGTTGAAAACGATCTTCCATCTCATAGAGCAAGCCCTCGCGCAGCGCCCCATCCGAAAAGCGCAGTGACTCGATGGCTAACGCATCAAAGATCCCGGACAAGATAGCTACGCCAGCGGCAAACACAGGCTGTCTATCGACTGACAAGCCCGGTAAATTGATGTGCTCAGTGGTTTTAAATGTAAGCAGCGTTTCAATCAAATTATCCAGGCGTTCGCGAGTAATAATACCATCTTCATCGCCCATGCCGATGATCACCTCGAGGATCGCTTTCACCGTCCCTGAAGCGCCTAGAGCCACTTGCCAGCCCGCTTGTCGGTATTGGCTTGCGAGACTCTCTAGCTTTTGCCGAGTGGCTAACTGCGCTGCCGCAAATTGCTTTGAAGTAATGGTGCCTTTGGGAAAAAAACGTTCATTGTAGCTAACACATCCCATTCGCTTACTATTGACCAGGATCGGATTAAAGTTATCGCCAATGACTAATTCTGTGCTGCCGCCGCCAATATCAATCACCAGTTTACGGCCGATATTTTGTTGGGTGTGTGATACGCCCATATAAATTAAACGCGCTTCTTCCTCACCAGAGATGATCTCAATCGGGTAAGGAAGCACTTGGTTCGCACGCTGGATAAACGTCTCGACATTTCGGGATTGACGCAACGTGTGGGTCGCGGCAATACGGACGTTATCCACGTCAATGCCGTTGAGGCGCTCGGCGAACATGGCTAAACACTCTACGCCTCGATCAATGGCTTCATCGCTAAGACAATGCTGACTGTCTAGCCCTGCCGCGAGTCGGACGCGTTGTTTATGGCGACTGACGATTTGAAGCCCTTCACCGACAACGCGCGCGACGACCATATGGAAACTGTTGGAGCCGAGATCGACAGCGGCAATCTCGCGCGGTTTATCTTTTGACTGGAGGTGTGTCATGTTGCAACTTTTCCGCGTGTTTGAGGGCTTGGCGCTCTATGTGCTTGAGGTAATCATAAGTCTCTATTTGTGAACGGATCTTTTTCTTATTACCGCGTTTAACATAGGCGTTGGACATGGCTTTATCGATGACACGCGCTTTCGCACGATCGGCAAACTGAATTTCCAAGATCGCCATGATGCGATCTTGGAGTTTTGGGTCACGAATAGGGCCCCAACTTCAATACGGTTATCGATATTTCGGGTCATCCAATCGGCAGATGAAATATAGATATCACGTTCACCGCCATTTTCAAAGGCAAACACACGCGGGTGCTCGAGGAAACGATCCACAATGCTGATCGCCTTGATATTTTGACTTACGCCCTTCACCCCAGGTACCAGCGAGCACATGCCGCGTACAATAATTCGAATTTTTACCCCTTCATTGCTGGCTTTGTATAAGAGATTGACTAAGCCTTTATCGACGAGGTTATTCACCTTTAAGGTAATACCAGCTTTGCGTTTGGCGCGTGCATGTTCCATTTCGCGCTCGATCAATTTATACATCCGGCGGCGTGAATTGCGCGGTGATACAATCAGGTGGTTAAATTTCACTGGGCGATAGGGGTTCTCGATAAAGTCGAAGACTTTTCGGATCTCTGATGTCAGCTGCTGATCGGCCGTGAAAAGGGCAAAATCGGTATAGAGCCGTGCTGTTTTCTCATGAAAGTTACCGGTACCAATATGACCATAATCGCGGATGACGCCATTTTCTCGGCGAGATATCAAACATAACTTAGAGTGAATTTTCAGCCCGGGTGTACCAAACACCACTTTGACCCCTGCATCAGTCAATACGCGAGACCATTCAATGTTGGCCTCTTCATCAAACCGCGCTTGAAGCTCGACCACCACGGTGACACGTTTGCCGTTGTTAGCCGCATCGATCATTGAATTGATAATGCGCGAGTTCTTTGCCACACGATACACGTTGATCCGAATGCTGCGCACTTTAGGATCAAACGAGGCTTGTCGCACCAGCTCAGTCATATGCCGGAAGGTATGGTAGGGATAGTAAAGCAGTATGTCGCGCTCACGTATCGCCCGAAACGCATTATTTTGTAGCTGAAAATCGGCACTTTCGAATGGCGGCAGCGGGGGATTTTCCAGGTATTTACGCCCCACATTGGGAAAGCCGATAAAATCACGAAAGTTATGATAGCGCGCTCCGGGCAATACACTGTCATAATCAGAAATCTTTAATACCTGGATGAGCTTGCTCACCATTTCAGGTGGCATATCACGCTGATAAACAAATCTCACAGGAAGGGCGGTTAAGCGTTGGTCCAAACTTTCCGACATGTTTTCGAGCAGGCTATGCTCGACTTCGTTGGTCAAATCATATTCGGCGTCACGGGTCATTTTCATTGCGTAAGCGTCGACAGTGTCGTAGTCGAACAAGCCACTAAATATTTGGTCAACACATAGACGAATAATATTGTCCAATAAGATGATGGTCTTACGCTGGCGCTTCCCCTTGGGCTCAGGCACTTTGACGAACCGGTCCAAGTCGTCAGTGGGGATCTCAATCAAGGCATATTTGGGCTCTTCTCCGGCTTTTTTTAGCTGGACGGCCAAATAGGAATACGCGTCTTTCAAAAAACTTAAAACATCGACGTCCTTGTTGAGCATAATTGGCGTAATGTAAGGCAAGATATTGCTGCGAAAGTAGCGTTTAAGCCATTGGGCTTGGTGTTCGGACAGTTGCCGCTCATTGACCAAAAAGATATTGCGGCGTGCCATCTCAAGCAATATATCATTATAAAGATGATCGAAGTCTTGATTGAGCTTGACGACTTTAGCCTGAATTTTACTGAGTAACGCCTTGGCGTTACTATCCACTCCTCGCTCTTCGTCGATAATGATACGGCGTTTCACATCGGCAAACCGTACTTGATAAAACTCATCAAGATTGGATGAGAAAATACCTAAAAAGCGAACACGCTCTATAATCGGCACGCTTTTGTCTGCGGCCTCCTGCAGCACGCGCTCGTTGAAGGATAGCCAGCTCAGTTCTTTGTCGACATGATGGGAGTCTAAAGTCATAGCGTGTGAGAAAATCCTGTTCTACTGAATAAGATGGCTGTCAAATAGACTCTCAAAGAGTCAGGCAGCATTTCAAGGGCTTCGTGTAATACGCTGATATTGGACACGCTTTTCAGAAGCGTATTCAGTTTGTTGATAGGTGAATAACAAGGTGCTTCATGCGCGATCCTTACGGCGATTGTTCAATCAATTATTGAGGTCGTTCAAGGTCTTGTCTATGCTTCACAACACTAAACTCACGAAAGTGTGCCCAATATCAACTTTGGCCAGCCTAAAGCCCATTTGTTGCATATTTATTGCGTACCGCTCAGTGACGTATCGTTCGGGCTTTGAGTGTGCTATTTCACACGCGATTCGACGAATGCCCGGATCTTCTCTGTTTTTACACAGATGAGATAGGGGGCTGTCCTGTCACAAAGTTGTCATTGTAATGAAATACAATCAAGGGCTTGATTAAAAACAAGAGGCACCAATGACCCACTCTTCCCCATCACTGACCGACACCAAACGCACGCGACGTTTAAAAGATAAACTGACGCGTCAAACCGTGCGTCTTGGTGGTGTGATGGTATTCGTGACCTTGTTGCTGCTGTTCTTTTATCTTTTAACCGTAGTGATTCCCCTTTTTTATCAAGCCAGTGTGACCGTCAGTGAACGCTTTTCTATCTCATCGCCTGGAACTCCCCGTTTTATCGGCACCGATAATCGCAATCAACTCGTTTATGGTTTAGATGAGACAGGGGTATTAACGGTTGCCCGTCGTCCCAGTCAATCTTCTGCACCCAAGGAAGCGGCGCTATCCGCGCAGGCTAAAACTGTCTTGCAACGTTCACTATCGAGCATCAGTCGTCCGGCTATGAGCTGGGCTCAAGGGACAGCGCCTGTTGTTGCGGTCGAGCGTGTCCCCGGTCAGATTGATGTCTGGCAGTTGAGTTTTCGCAATCACTATCAAGACAGTCATACGGTAATTCCGCAGTTATCACCGATGAGCGCGTTTGGTGGATCAGTGACGATGGATCCGGAAGGGCAATCTCTCGATAAGCTCGCGCTTGCGATACCAGATAGCTTGCATGGTCAGCCGACAGCGCCGGTGTTGGTTGCTGCGACCGCTGACAATCAATTGGTGATTTATCGGGGACGTCATCGAGCATCATTGCCTTTGAATGCGCCAGTCAGTGAGTTGGCGCTATCGGCAGATGGACAACGTTTATTCGTACGTCAGCATCATATTTTATCGGTTTGGCAGTTAACTAATGAGGAGTCAGTCAAACGCGAGCGTCTGAACCTGAGCAATGTGAACGCGAGCCCGGTGATTACCATGAGGCTACTGGCGGGTGGACGCTCATTAATGTTGCAACATCAAAATGGCGATTTGACGCAATGGTTTGATGTCATCAAAAGTGGTGAGCCGTCATTGACCAAGGTGCGAACGTTTCGCCCGGTACAGGGGCAAAAATAATGGCGCCAGAGCTACACCGTAAAAGCCTTGCCACCGTGGATAATACCGGGCAACTGAGCCTGATTCACGTCACCAGTGAAAAACAGCGACATTTTGATAGGCGATTTACGTCGGTCCCAGACGTGTTGGCGTTTGCCCCTCGCGCTAACGCCTTGATAGCGGTAACACAACACCAGTGGCAGTGGTTAGCCGTGGATAACCCTCATCCAGAAGTCAGCATCCATTCTTTATGGCAAAAAGTATGGTACGAAGGCTATTCGTCACCTCAATATGTGTGGCAGTCGACGTCGGCTGACGATAGCGCTGAAGCCAAGCTGAGTGTGGTACCGGTGATATTTGGCACATTAAAAGTAGCGGTCGTTGCCTTACTGTTTGCGGTTCCGATGGCCATTGGCGCTGCTATTTATACAGCTTACTTTATGTCATCAGGGTTGAGACGATGGGTAAAGCCGACGGTTGAGACGATTGAAGCATTGCCTACGGTGATCATTGGCTTTTTAGCGGGCTTATGGCTTGCCCCTTGGGTTGAAGCACATATTGCCAGTGTCTTTCTGTTGATGGTCCTGATGCCGTTGGTGTTGCTTGGATTGAGTGTCTGTTGGCGTATGATCCCCCGATATGCTCGCCGTCGTTTGCCGGACAACGCCCAAATACTGGTGATCATTCCAGCTCTACTATTGGTTGGCATGATAGCCGTGTCTCTGGGGCCTGGGATTGAGCAGATTTGGCTCGGGGGGGATGCGCGCCAATTCATTACACACGAGCTTGGTATTGGTTATGACCAACGTAATGCCTTAGTGGTTGGACTTGCGATGGGCTTTGCGGTGGTTCCCACCATATTCTCTATTGCTGAAGATGCGATATTTTCTGTTCCGCCGCATTTAAAGCAAGGCGCGTTAGCACTGGGTGCAACCCATTGGCAAACACTGATGCGAGTTGTGTTGCTCACTGCCAGCCCAGGAATCTTCTCTGCGGTGATGATGGGATTAGGCCGTGCGGTGGGTGAAACCATGATTGTGTTGATGGCGACAGGGAATACACCGATCATGGATTGGAATTTGCTAGAAGGGCTTCGGACCTTGTCGGCCAATATCGCGGTGGAGATGCCGGAGTCCGAAGTGGGAAGTTCACACTATCGCGTGTTGTTTTTAACCGCCTTTATTCTGTTTGTTTTCACCTTTGTCTTTAATACGTTGGCTGAGCTTGTCCGTCAGCGCTTACGCGACAAATACAGTCACCTTTAATTGAGATGAGAGTGCGTATGCGTCCATGGATAAAATCTGGCACACCTTGGGTCTGGATGACAGCGGGAATGGTGAGCGTCAGTCTTATTGCGATTCTCGGGGTATTGCTCTTACTCGGCGTTCGTGGCTTGGGGTATTTCTGGCCCATGCCGGTGACCAGTTTTGAATTGCAGACCGAACAGGGCCCAGAAACCGTGGTTGGACAGGTTTACCGCGCGGATGAGGTTGATGCCACTCAGTTGATTGACGCCGGTGTTAGCTTGCCAACATACCGCCAACCGACTTATCAGCGTTTGGTGGTGAAAATTGGAAACCGTGAACGAGAAGGTCTCGACTTTCGTCAGTTACTCGAGTTTCAGATAAAAAGTCAACATACGCCGATAGAAATGGCGATGATTGAGCGTCATGATAATGGGGTCTTTTATGGCAAGCCCAAAGCGTATATTGATCAAAACGGCATACGCCATGGCTTAGTGATTTCTACGCTTCGTCAACAACTGGCGGATTTGGCTGCCCGTCGTGATGTGATCAATAAAATTGAGCAAGTTCATCTGGCGGGGGTGAATTATCAGCTCGAACAGCTGCGATTAGAAAAAAAGTCCCTCGAGCTTGAGGGCGAATTGGACAAACACGCCCAGTCGCAGATGACAGCCCGCCGCACGCAGTTGCTGGCTCAGTATCAACAACTGGAGAAAAAGCTCGCACAGTTAAGGGATAAACAAAAAACGGGCCAACTCGTGGTTAAAGATAGCCACGGCGATGAGGTCGCACTGCCGCTCGAGAATGTGCTTAATGTTTGGTATCCCAATGCGATGAGCGAGGTGGATAAGCTGACATTTTGGGGGCATCAAGTCGCGGCTTTCTTGTCTGAATCACCGCGTGACAGTAATGCGGAAGGCGGTGTTTTCCCTGCGATTTTTGGCACGGTTTTTCTGGTTTTATTAATGGCGGTGATTGTGACGCCTTTGGGGGTTGTAGCTGCGATTTATCTTCATGAGTATGCGCCCAAAACGGCGTTCACTCGGTTGATTCGGATTGCGGTTGTCAACCTCGCTGGGGTGCCATCCATTGTTTATGGTGTGTTTGGTTTAGGCTTTTTTGTCTATTTCATTGGTGGCACCATCGACGATATATTTTACCAAGCGGCTCAACCGACTCCCGTGTTTGGTACGCCCGGCATTCTTTGGTCGGCGTTAACGTTAGCGATCTTAACCTTGCCGGTCGTGATTGTTTCAACCGAAGAAGGGCTGGCGCGCATTCCTACGAGCGTGCGTCATGGGGCGTTTGCGTTGGGCGCGACCCAATCTGAAATGCTCTGGCGGGTGGTGTTGCCGATGGCAAGCCCGGCGATGATGACAGGGTTAATTTTAGCGGTTGCACGTGCCGCTGGTGAAGTGGCGCCCTTAATGCTGGTTGGCGTGGTGAAAGTCGCGCCTTCGCTGCCTGTCGATGGTCACTTTCCTTTCTTACACTTAGAGCGGAAGTTTATGCATCTAGGCTACCATATTTATGATGTGGGCTTTCAAAGCGCACACATCGAGACCGCGCGACCCCTAGTGTATGCTACGTCGTTTTTACTCGTGTCTGTGATCGTGGCACTGAACTTGTCCGCGATCGGTATCCGTCATTATTTGCGTGAAAAATATCGCGCATTGGAACTGTAACGATAAGGATCCTGCTCGATGTTTTCGATAACACCGCCTATAGGGATAACGCCTCGCTTAGATTTGGGAAATTTGCCGAACGAGCAAACCGCGTTATCTATTCGGGATCTGAACCTTTATTACGGAGCGACGCAAGCACTGTTTGACATCAGTATGCGCATCCCGAAAGGCAAGGTCACGGCGTTTATCGGCCCGTCTGGATGTGGAAAGTCGACCTTGCTGCGTTGCATTAATCGTATGAATGATTTAGTGGATGGATGTCGCGTGCGTGGTGAAGTCACCTTACATGGACAAAATATCTACCACCGCGAGGTTGATGTGCCGGCGTTACGCCGCCAGGTCGGCATGGTATTTCAGCGTCCTAACCCGTTTCCTAAATCCGTGTATGAAAATGTTGTCTTTGGTTTACGACTGCAAGGGATTAATGATCCCCCGAACCCTAGACGATGCAATGGAGCGTTCGCTGCGGGGGGCGGCTCTGTGGGATGAGGTAAAAGATCGTCTTAACGATAACGCATTCGGTCTTTCAAGTGGGCAGCAGCAGCGCCTTGTGATTGCCCGTGCGATCGCAATTGAACCAGAAGTGTTATTACTGGATGAACCCTCCTCGGCGCTGGATCCGATCTCGACGTTGACGATTGAAGAGTTGATCAATGATCTGAAAACGCAATACACAGTGGTGATTGTTACCCATAATATGCAGCAGGCGGCGCGTGTCTCCGATCAAACCGCCTTTATTAATATGGGCCGCTTGGTGGAGTATGCCGATACCGATACCTTGTTTACGACGCCAAAAAACAAACAGACAGAAGATTACATCACCGGTCGCTACGGATAAGGAGCAGGCCTTGGATAATTACAATATTAGCCGCCATATTTCTGGCCAATTTAATGCTGAATTAGAAGCGATTCGTACCCATGTACTTGCGATGGGAGGGCTGGTGGAGCGCCAACTCACTGATGCACTTCGTGCCATGCACAATCAAGATGAAGAGCTGGCGCGCCATGTTATTCGTGAAGATCACAAGGTGAATGGCATGGAAGTGGCCATCGACGAAGCGTGCACGCGAATTATCGCCAAGCGTCAGCCAACGGCCAGCGATCTACGTCTAGTGATGGCGATCATCAAAACCATCACGGATCTGGAACGTATTGGTGATGTCGCCGATAGCATCGCTAAAATGGCATTGGATAACGCCAGTCATTCCCAGCAACCCTTTTTGGTGTCCCTAGAGGCATTGGGTCAGCGTGCCGCCAAAATGCTACATGATGTACTGGATGCTTTTGCGCGGATGGATATTGATGCAGCCATGAAGGTTTACCGGAAGGATGACTCTCTCGATCGTGAGTATGAGGGGATCTTGCGTCAGCTGATGACGTATATGATGGAAGATCCCCGTTCTATCCCTAATGTGCTAAAAGTGATGTGGTCAGCACGCGCGATCGAGCGCGTGGGAGATCGCTGCCAGAATATTTGTGAATACATCATCTATTTTGTGAAAGGGAAAGATGTTCGCCATATTCAAAAAGAGGAGCTAGAAAAGCTCCTCAAATAGGCGTTTAGTCGTTATCGATCCACTCACTGACCTTATCAGGGACAAAGCTTTGGTCATGGAGAGGCATGCGCACATATCCCTCTTTGTTGATCTCGGGAAGGATAACGTCGGGGTAATCAATCTCTTTATAGGGGATCTGAGAGAGAAGGTGCGCGATACAGTTGAGTCGCGCATGCTTTTTATTGTCGGCTTCCACCACCCACCATGGGCTCTCCTTGGTGTCTGTATGAGCAAACATGCGATCTTTGGCCTCGCTGTATTGCACCCAGCGATTGCGGGACTCTAAATCCATGGGGCTAAACTTCCAACGTTTTATTGGCGTATTTATCCGCTCGGCAAAACGCTTCTCTTGTTCTTCGTCGGAGACGGAAAACCAGTATTTGAGCAAAATAATCCCCGATCGGATCAGCATGCGCTCAAATTCAGGGCAAGTGCGGAAAAACTCTTCATATTCTTCATCGCTACAAAAACCCATGACGCGCTCTACGCCGGCGCGGTTGTACCAACTGCGGTCGAATAAAACCATTTCTCCGCCTGCAGGTAGGTGCTCGATATAGCGTTGAAAATACCACTGAGTGCGCTCGCGTTCCGTGGGTTTATCCAGTGCAACCACACGACACACCCGTGGATTGAGTTTTTCGGTGATCCGCTTTATCACCCCACCTTTACCTGCAGCATCTCGCCCTTCAAAGATCACCACGACTTTTAATTGTTCGTGCTTCACCCATTCTTGCAATTTGACCAGCTCAGTTTGCAGCTTGATCAATTTCTTTTCGTAGTGTTTTTTGCTGATTTTAGGGGACTTTTTATCTGACAAAGCGGCACTCCTTTTGCGATGGTCACCATTTTACGTTAGAAAACTCAACGATGAGATGCAATGTCCTTTCCTCCACGATCAATGCAGCGCTGCAAAAAGGCTCGATCAATCACAGTATGATGAGAGCGGCTAGCGGATTTCATATTGATTAAACCGAGACACAGCCTGCTTCACCGCTCTGACTTGAACGGGATCAGTGATAGGGTAACCGGATTCGTCTTTCTCACCCATGGTCGTAACCGCTTGAGTATGTGATGAGCTTGCTTTTGTTGTGCGTGCAGAAAGATGGATATCACGTGCACCGGTATGAGCGATGATTTCTGCGGCATTATCGGGCGTGATCCCTGCCCCCGGCATGATACGAAGCGAGGTGTGGCGGAGATAATCGACCCAGGTTTTTAATTGCGCTTTGCCTTGCATGGCATGGGGAGCGCCGCCTGAGGTAAGAATACGTTCAACCGCGGGTCGCGCGACAAGGGCGTCTAACGCTGCCATTGGCTCTGTGCAATGATCAAACGCGCGATGAAACGTCATCCCCATTCCACGGGCTTCGGTCAACATTGCATCGAGTAACGTCAAGTCTAAGGCACCATCTGGCGTAAGGCACCTATTACCACCCCCTGACAGCCAGCCTGGCGGGCAGCCGCAATGTCTCTGAGCATCACTTCTGCTTCATCAGAGGTATAAACAAAGTCTCCCTCTCGCGGGCGTATGATGGCGTAAACGGGCACGCGAGCTTGCTGCATGGCCTGATACAAGGTTCCCTTGCTGGGTGTGAGTCCCCCGAGTTTTAGTGAAGCACAAAGCTCGATACGGTCTGCGCCTGCTTGTTGGGCAATCGATAAGGACTGGATACTATCAATACATACTTCGACGATGATGGTCATGGGTGCTCCTTGTTCAATCGATCTAGCATAACCGTGAGTAGGACTGCCGTCATGAACAGATGAAGCAAGATGTGAGAAGCAAAGAAAGGTTGGTGGCGTGAAAGCGTTAGGAATAAACGGGAAATAAAAAAAAGGGCCCGGTTCAACCGGGCCTCATTATACTATTACATTGCTCAGTGCGGGGCACATTGCTTAGTGCGGGGCACGTAAACTTATTTACAGGTCGTCAGTGTGCTCAGAAAGGTACGCAGCGACACCTTCTGGTGACTCAGCCATACCGGCTTTACCTTCTTCCCACTGTGCTGGGCATACTTCACCGTTTTTCTGGTGGAAGTTCAATGCGTCAACCATACGCAGCATCTCGTCGATGTTACGGCCTAGTGGTAGATCGTTAACAACTTGGTGACGAACAAGGCCATCTTCGTCGATAAGGAACGAACCACGGAACGCAACGCCCGCTTCTGGGTGCTCAACGTCGTATGCTTTACAAATTTCGTGCTTAACGTCACCAACCAGTGGGTATTTCACTGCGCCGATACCGCCGTCTTCCACTGGCGTCTTACGCCATGCGTTGTGCGAGAACTGAGAGTCGATAGATACACCGATAACCTCAACGCCTTTAGCTTGGAAATCGCTCAGGCGCTTATCGAACGCGATCAGCTCTGATGGGCACACAAAAGTGAAGTCGAGTGGGTAGAAAAAGACAACCGCTTTCTTGCCTTTGGTGAACTCTTTCAGGTTGAAGTTATCAACGATTTCGCCATTACCTAGTACGGCAGCGGCAGTAAAATCTGGTGCTTGACGACCTACGAGTACCATATCTCAGCTCCTATTTAATTGTTGTCCTGATTATCAGGTTCCTATATAAGCGAGACAAACTATAGCTAACTTGTTAGATTGAAAAAAGTGGAATTAATAGATTGTTATAATCGGAAAATACGATTACCTAAAATATGATGTTATGAACAAATATCCCTCGTTAAAGCAGCTAAACTACTTGGTTACCCTATCCGAAACGCGTCACTTTGGTGAGGCGGCGAAACTGTGTTTTGTCAGCCAGTCGACACTGAGCGCGGGGATTCAAAATCTAGAAGAACTGATTGGTGCACAACTGATCGAGCGTGACAATAAAACCTTGGTACTCACCGGCATAGGTGAAGAAGTGGTGCGCCGAAGCCGGGAAATTCTCGCTCGTAGCCAAGATCTCATGGAGTTGACGCAAGTTAAGTCTGATCCGATGCATGGTAAGGTACGGTTAGGCTGTATCCCGACCATTGCGCCTTTTTTACTCTGTGATGTGGTCAAGCAAGTGAATCAACATTATCCCAATTTAGATTTACTGCTGCGCGAGGACACCACCGCCAATTTACTCACGGCGCTCAAGCACGGCGAGATGGACATCTTGATCCTCGCGCTACCAATGGATATTGGCACCATGACGCGCCGTGTGGTGGGTCGCGATCCGTTTAAAATGGTAATGAGCCGCAAGCAGGCGGCACAGCTAATTTTACCCGTCGATTATGAATCCCTACCTGATGAGTCTGTTTTTCTATTAGAGCGTGAACATTGCCTCACCGACCATGCAGTATCTGCCTGCCAAATGACGGCGTCACAGAAGATTAATCCATTCATGGCAACCAGCTTGCATACCCTGGTGCAGATGGTTGCCAACGGCAATGGAGTGACCTTCATCCCGCAAATGGCGATTGATCATGGTTTGATTGCTAATTTAGATGTGCATTTAGAAATGCCGCCAGGAAAAGCGGCTTATCGTGATATCGGTATGGTCTGGCGGCCCTCTTCAAGCCGATTAGAGACGTTTAATAAGCTCGCCGATCTGGTTGCAGGGCTGCTATCCCCAACAGTCAAAGACATATTAACTGAAAATGAGTGATCTATGCTGTATTGGTGGCGAGTATGCAGTTTTATATTCTGTTTTTGTGTCTCAAATATGACTGTATCGACGTTGGATTATTATCACGAAAAAAAGCAGCATGCCTAAATTCTACTTTGGTTATTTTGTTTTAAATAATGATTTAAAAGAAAAAATATTTTTGGTATGAGGTTATTAATGCCTTTTTATGTAATTTAATTACGTAACTGGTTACAATAGGGTGACAAAAATATGATCTTGGTAGCAGTGTTGCATCATTCTATTAATTCATACAAAAAAGCATATTCGAGTTTATGCTCTAAATTATATAAGATTATGATTTTTAATGGATCAGTGCGAATTTGTGGGTTTCTGCCACTGAACGTTAGGTTGATTTTTATCCGAGTTTGAGCCAACTTGAAGACGAAGGCTGGTGTTGGGCATCTAACGTTGACTCAATGCGCCTGAATAAATTTTGTTGTGATTGGATTACAAATGACAAGCCAGGGAGGCGATATGACAGAAGCGTGCTCAACCTTACGCGAATCACTGGTGATTAACGAGACCGTTACCCCAGAGCAGGCAGAAATTCTAACCGATGATGTATTGTGTTTTCTAGCCAGCCTCGCTGATCGATTTGCGGAGCGCGTGCCTGGTCTTCTTGCCACCCGCGAGCAGCGCCAGCAACGCATCGATGCAGGAGAACTGCTTGATTTCCTTCCTGAGACACAGTCGATTCGCCAAGATGACTGGACCATTCGCGGTATTCCCGCTGACCTACAAGATCGGCGGCTAGAAATCACCGGTCCGGTGGATCGGAAAATGGTGATCAATGCCCTTAACGCGAATGTGAAAGTGTTTATGGCGGACTTTGAAGACTCGTTTGCGCCGGCTTGGCCACAAGTGGTCGACGGGCAGCGCAACTTGCGTGATGCCATTAACGGCACCATTAGCTATGAACAACCGGAAACCGGAAAGCGTTATCAGCTTAATGAGGATCCTGCGCGCCTTATCTGTCGGGTCCGGGGCCTTCATCTGACAGAAAAACATGTGATGTGGAAAGGTAAGCCGCTACCTGGGGCTTTGTTTGATTTCGCGCTCTATTTTTTCCATAACTATCGTCGGCTGCTTGAGACAGGTTCCGGTCCGTACTTTTATTTGCCCAAGCTACAGGCCTATCAAGAAGCCGCTTGGTGGAGCGATGTGTTCTCATTTGCGGAAGATGAATTTGGGCTGAGCCGAGGCACGATTAAAGCCACCGTATTGATCGAAACTTTGCCGGCCGTGTTTGAGATGGATGAGATTTTATATCACTTACGTGATCATATCGTCGCACTGAACTGTGGCCGCTGGGATTATATTTTCAGCTATATCAAAACGCTACGTAACCATCCTGACCGGGTGTTACCTGACCGTCAGGTAGTCACCATGGACAAGCCCTTTCTCAATGCTTATTCACGACTGTTAGTGAGAACGTGTCACAAGCGCGGTGCATTAGCCATGGGCGGTATGGCGGCATTTATCCCGAGTAAAGACCCAACTGAAAACCAGCAGGTGCTGGATAAAATCGAAAAGGACAAAACCCTTGAGGCCAACAATGGCATGATGGGACCTGGATCGCTCACCCTGGCTTAGCGGATACAGCGAAAGCCATTTTCGATAAAGCGCTTGGCGATAAGCCTAACCAACTGGCGGTTTCACGTGAGCAAGATGCACCAATTACCGCTACCCACTTGCTTGAACCTTGTGAAGGGGAGCGCACTGAGGCCGGTATGCGCCACAATATTCGCGTAGCGGTTCAATACATCGAGGCCTGGATTTCAGGCAATGGTTGCGTGCCGATTTATGGCTTGATGGAGGATGCGGCAACGGCAGAAATTTCTCGTGCGTCCATCTGGCAATGGATCAAGCACCAAAAGCCGCTCAGCAATGGCAAGGTAGTGACCAAGGATCTGTTTACGCAATATCTGGAAGAGGAAATGGGTGTTCTCGAAAACGAGCTGGGCGCCGAGCGTTTCGCCCAAGGGCGGTATCGTCAAGCCGCAACCTTAATGGCCAAGCTGACGATCAGTGATGAGCTGGTTAACTTCCTGACACTGCCAGGCTACGAATATTTGCCTTAATGGGCATGGAAGCAAAACAACAACATGGAATGAAAGTGAGGGGCTAACAACGCCCTGCAAACAAAGAGGAATGGAACATGACTTTGACTCGCCAACAACAAATCGCGCAACTGGAAAAGGACTGGCTGAAAATCCACGCTGGAAAAACGTAAAGCGAACATACACCGCTGAGGAAGTGGTCAGTATGCGCGGCTCTTTTGTCCCTGAGAACACCATTGCCAAACGCGGCGCAGCTAAACTGTGGGATCTTGTTAACGGCAGTGCCAAAAAAGGCTATGTTAACTGCTTGGGCGCGTTAACGGGTGGCCAAGCGGTGCAACAAGCAAAAGCCGGCATTGAGGCTGTTTACTTATCAGGTTGGCAAGTAGCGGCGGACAATAACACCGCCTCAAGCATGTATCCGGACCAATCACTTTATCCGGTCGATTCGGTGCCGTCGGTGGTCAAACGTATCAACAATGCTTTTCGCCGTGCAGATCAAATCCAGTGGTCAAAAGGTGGATCACCAGAAGAGGGAACCGATTATTTCCTCCCTATCGTTGCCGATGCCGAAGCTGGGTTTGGCGGCGTACTCAACGCATATGAGTTGATGCGCAGTATGATTGAAGCAGGCGCGGCGGGTGTTCACTTTGAAGATCAGCTGGCATCAGTGAAAAAGTGTGGCCACATGGGTGGGAAGGTGTTGGTACCAACCCAAGAAGCGGTGCAAAAGCTGGTTGCGGCGCGTTTGGCCGCGGATGTTGCTGGGACTGATACGCTCGTGATTGCTCGTACGGATGCCAATGCGGCTGACCTATTAACGTCAGACTGTGACCCTTATGACAAAGACTTTATTGCCGGTGAGCGTACCGCTGAAGGTTTTTACCGCGTGCGCCCAGGCATTCAACAAGCGATTTCTCGTGGTCTTGCCTATGCGCCGTATGCCGATTTGATTTGGTGTGAAACTGCGACACCGGATCTGGAAGAGGCGCGTCAATTTGCCGAAGCGATTCATGCTCAATATCCGGATCAGTTATTGGCGTATAACTGCTCGCCATCCTTTAACTGGGAGAAGAACTTGGATGCCGATACCATCGCCCGCTTCCAGCAAGCGCTGTCAGATATGGGTTATAAGTATCAGTTCATCACCTTAGCGGGGATTCACAACATGTGGTACAACATGTTCGACCTTGCCCACGCTTATGCCCAAGGTGAAGGCATGCGCCACTATGTGGAGAAGGTGCAGCGGCCTGAGTTTTCTGCGGCGGAGCGTGGTTATACGTTCGTGGCTCACCAGCAAGAGGTTGGCACCGGGTATTTTGATCAGATGACCAATATTATCCAAGGCGGTCAATCTTCGGTGACTGCACTCACTGGCTCAACTGAGGAAGATCAGTTTTAATTCAAGCCGTTATCTTGGGCATGAAGTAAGAAAGGGAGTGGAGACACTCCCTTTTTATTTATTCGCCTTCTTCCATCGGTTCGCTTTCTTCCTGAATTTCGAGCAAAGTTGAGGCAATCGCGACAAAATCACTGTCGGTGATGATCCCAACCAACCGTTGGTGTTTAATCACGGGCAAGCAACCTATTTTCCGATCTAACATCGATAATGCCGCGGCACGTAATGAAGCCTCCGGCGTGACGGTAACAAGCTGCCTATCGGTAAATTGCGCGAGTGGCGTGTAGATTTGATCATCGCCATTGGTCGCTTTTCCTAAAGAAGACGCTTGGGCGGAGAGCACATCGCGTTGGGTGACAAGCCCAAGCAAACGCTCATTATCATCGACGATGGGTAGGTGACGGAAGCGTTCTAAACGCATTAAGCGATGCGCATCATCAAGGGTATGATTTGGACTCAGCGTATGCGGATGCCGGGTCATCATATCATCAACAGTAAACATGGCACCTCCTTGTTATCAGTGCACAGGATTACTTTTACTGTAGTGCACTTAAACCGGGGTAGACGTGATACGCATCAATTATCCGCGTAAGGGGTAAAAACGATAAACATAGCCGCGAGTGGATGACACGGAGCCACGCGCGGATGATCATGATTGAAAAATTGACCGTTTCGCTCGCTTGATATTCACGGTGGGCTACCTATACTAGCGGCCTGCTTTTTATCTAGGCAAACGTCATGCAATTATCCGATTTTCACTTTGAGCTTCCCGATGAATTAATCGCCCGCTATCCACAACCGGATCGTAGTGGGAGTCGATTACTGTCGCTGGAGGGGAATAGTGGTCAAGTCACGCACCGTCAGTTTAAAGATATCCTGGATTTGGTCGAGCCAGGCGACCTAATGGTGTTCAACAATACTCGAGTGATTCCCGCGCGTGTTTATGGCCGCAAAGCTCAGGCGGTAAGATTGAAGTGTTGGTTGAACGTGTGCTCGACGAGCGTCGTTTTCTCGCTCATGTGCGCGCATCGAAAGCACCAAAACCGGGGGCTGCGTTATTCCTCGGTGATAACGGACAGATCCCTGCAGAGATGGTGGCACGCCATGACGCCCTGTTCGAGATTCAGCTAAACGGCGATAAAGGAGTGGTCGATACACTGAACGACATTGGTCACATGCCACTGCCGCCGTATATTGACCGTCCTGATGAAGACAGTGACAAAGAGCGTTATCAAACCGTTTATAACCAAAAATCCGGTGCGGTAGCGGCACCGACCGCTGGCCTGCATTTTGATGATGGCATCATGGCGGCATTGAAAAACAAGGGCGTCAACATTGCCTTTGTTACCTTGCACGTGGGAGCCGGAACATTCCAACCGGTTCGGGTCGACAACATTGAAGAGCACACCATGCATGCTGAGTATGCTGAAGTGCCTCAAGAGGTAGTCGATGCGGTCAATCAAACGCGCGCACAAGGCAAGCGGGTGATTGCGGTAGGAACCACCTCTGTGCGCTCATTAGAGAGTGCGGCGCAAGCGGCGAAACAAAAAGGCGAGCCACTGGCGCCATTTTTCAACGATACCCAGATTTTTATCTACCCGGGTTATCAGTGGCAGCTGGTGGATGTGCTGGTTACTAATTTCCACTTGCCTGAATCAACATTGATCATGTTGGTAAGCGCGTTTGCCGGTTACGCGCACACCATGGCGGCTTATCGCGCTGCAGTTGATGAGCGCTATCGCTTTTTCAGCTATGGCGATGCCATGTTTATCACGCGTCAGCAACAACCTGATTAATGGATTGTCACGCGAAGCCAGGTTTCGCGTGAACTAAGCTTGCGGCAGGGTAAACCTTGTTAGCATAAGACACACGCCAGACTGTTTCTCTGGCACTGAGGAGGATTCGTGGAATACGAACTGAAGAAAACCGACGGGCGCGCTCGCCGTGGCCGTTTGATCTTTGAACGCGGTACGGTTGAAACCCCGGCGTTTATGCCGGTGGGTACGTACGGCACCGTAAAAGGAATGACCCCTGAAGAAGTGAAAGGCACAGGAGCTGAGATCTTACTCGGTAATACCTTTCACCTGTGGCTGCGCCCAGGACAAGAGATTATGCGACTGCACGGCGATTTGCATGACTTTATGCAGTGGCATGGCCCTATCTTAACCGACTCTGGCGGTTTTCAAGTCTTCAGCCTAGGGGATATCCGTAAAATTACTGAAGAAGGGGTGCATTTTCGTAACCCGGTTAACGGTGATCGCATTTTCATGGATGCGGAAAAGTCGATGGAGATCCAATACGACCTCGGTTCAGATGTCGTGATGATTTTTGACGAGTGTACCCCGTATCCAGCGACGCACGCGGAAGCGAAAAAATCGATGGAAATGTCACTGCGCTGGGCCAAGCGTAGCCGGAACCACTTTGACAAATTGGGTAACAAAAATGCGCTGTTTGGTATCGTACAAGGCGGCGTATACGAAGACCTGCGCGACATTTCGGTAGAAGGACTGACCGAGATTGGCTTTGATGGTTACGCCGTCGGCGGGCTGGCGGTCGGTGAGCCGAAAGAAGATATGCACCGCATTCTTGAACATACCTGTCCGCAGTTGCCGGAAGACAAACCCCGTTACCTAATGGGGGTGGGCAAACCGGAAGACTTAGTGGAAGGGGTGCGTCGTGGCGTTGATATGTTCGATTGCGTGATGCCAACTCGAAATGCCCGTAATGGTCACCTATTTATTACCGGCGGTGTGATCAAGATCCGTAATGCGAAACATAAAAGTGATACCTCGCCTTTGGATCCCGAGTGTGACTGTTACACTTGCCGCCATTATAGCCGTGCCTATCTTTACCATTTAGACCGTTGTAATGAAATCCTTGGTGCGCGACTCAATACTATCCATAATTTGCGTTATTATCAGCGCGTCATGGAAGGTTTGCGTAACGCGATTGACGAAGGTAGATTAGATGCCTTTGTAGCGGATTTCTACGCGCGTCGTGGCAAGGAAGTGCCACCGCTCGATTAATTTCGAATTCAACAACTAGAACGAGGACGTGATTGAATGTTTATCTCACAAGCTCACGCAGCGGCTGAAGCCGGGCCACAAGGTGGCGGTATGCAGCTTTTCATTATGCTTGGTCTCTTTGCGGTCATTTTTTATTTTATGATTTACCGCCCGCAATCGAAGCGTGTCAAAGAGCATAAAAACCTAATGGCATCGATGAGCAAAGGGGACGAGGTACTCACCGGCGGTGGTCTGGTGGGTAAAATTACCCAAATAGCTGAAGACAATGACTTTATTGTGATTGCTCTCAACGATAATAACGAAGTGACCATTAAAAAAGACTTCGTGACGGCAGTACTGCCCAAAGGTACTATCCAGTCTCTTTAATTTTCGCAACCATAAAGGATGCATGCTGTGCTAAACCGTTATCCTTTGTGGAAGTACATCATGGTGCTAATAGCTTTGGTTATTGGCATCGTGTATGCGCTTCCCAATTTATACGGTGAAGATCCAGCAGTACAAATTTCCGGGGCGCGTGGCGCCTCGGTAGATATGACTGCACTGGACTCCATCAAACAAACCCTCGAATCCAACGATCTCTCCTACCAATCGATTGCACTTGAAGAAGGTACCGTCTTAGCCCGCTTTAAAGACACTGAATCGCAAATCAGTGCCCGTGATGCGCTGATGTCTCGCTTCGATAGCAATGATTATGTAGTCGCATTAAACCTTGCGCCGGCAACGCCCTCTTGGTTGGACGCCCTTGGCGCAACACCGATGAAATTGGGCCTAGATTTACGCGGTGGGGTACACTTCCTAATGGAAGTGGATATGGACGCGGCGCTGGAAAAACTGATCACCCAGCAAGAAGATAGCTTTCGCACTGATTTACGTGAAGCCCGAATTCGCTATCGTGGGTTACGTGTCGAAGACAACACGCGCGTGATGGTTAACCTGCGTAACGCAGAAGACACCAATAAAGCCCTCGAACTACTGTCGAACAACTATCGAGACATGAACTTCTCGGTTGATGAAAACGACGGTACCTTGACCGCGGTCTATAAAGACGATCGGTTAAAAGAAATTCGTAATTACGCCGTGGCGCAAAACATCACCATTCTGCGTAATCGTGTTAATGAGCTCGGGGTCGCAGAACCTTTGGTCCAACGTCAAGGTGCGAGTCGCATCGTGGTTGAATTACCCGGTGTGCAAGATACGGCCCGAGCAAAAGAGATCCTGGGCGCGACCGCGACATTGGAATTTCGTGAAGTCGAGCAAGATGCCGATTTATCTGCGGCGATGGCAGGGCGTGTCCCACCTGGTAGTGAGCTAATGCGCTCGCGCGACGGGCGTCCTGCGGTATTGAAAAAGCGGGTCATCTTAACCGGTTCACACATCACAGACGCCAGCTCATCACGTGATGAGTACAGTCGCCCACAAGTGAATATCTCGCTCGATAGCGAGGGCGGTGACAAAATGTCTGACTTCAGTAAGCGCAACATTGGCGAGCTGATGGCCACCGTGTTTGCGGAGTACAAAGACAGTGGTGAGCGTGATGAAAACGGCAAGGTGATCTTGGAAAAACGCGAAGAAGTGATTAACCAAGCGACCATCCAATCAGCTCTCGGTCGTAACTTCCGAATTACTGGGATTGACTCAGCAGCAGAAGCGCACAACCTGGCGCTATTGCTACGTGCGGGTGCCTTGATTGCACCGATTTCGATTGTGGAAGAGCGCACGATTGGTCCATCCATGGGGCAGCAAAACATCAATATGGGTATACAAGCCTGTTTATGGGGCTTGGTTGCGGTCATGCTGTTTACACTGGTTTATTACCGTCGTTTCGGTTTGTTTGCTAACTGTGCGTTGTTCGCCAACATCATATTGATTATTGGGATTATGTCACTGATCCCGGGCGCGACCATGACGCTACCGGGTATTGCCGGTATTGTCTTGACCGTGGGGATGGCGGTGGATGCTAACGTGCTTATCTTCGAACGTATTCGCGAAGAGCTGCATGAAGGGCGTAGTCCACAACATGCGATTGATCGGGGTTACTCCAACGCTTTTAGCACCATTGCGGATGCCAATATTACCACGTTGATCACGGCGATCATCTTGTTTGCGGTGGGTTCTGGGGCAATTAAAGGCTTCGCGGTGACACTATCGATTGGTATTTTGACCTCCATGTTTACCGCTATCGTGGGAACGCGTGCACTGGTAAACCTAGTGTATGGCGGCAAGCGCGTCGAAAAACTGTCGATTTAAGGGAGCCCAAGCATGTTTCAAATATTTAAACCGGACATGTCGATCAACTTTATGCGTTGGTCCAAAGTGGCCTTCGTGCTTTCGATCTTCATGATTGCGGCCTCCGTGGTGACCTTATCAACCAAATGGTTGAACTGGGGGCTAGATTTTACCGGCGGTACCTTGATTGAAGTCGGATTTGAACAACCGGCTGATCTCGCGTTAATCCGAGATTCGCTATCCGCCGAAGGCTTTGGTGATGCCGTGGTGCAAAACTTCGGTAGCGCGACGGATGTGATGGTGCGATTGCGTCCACGTAATGACATGGAAGGTGAAAACCTCGGCAATGAAGTGCTGAATGCCATTAAGTCTGGCACCGGTGATAACGTGGAAATGCGCCGCATCGAGTTTGTCGGCCCTAATGTTGGGGACGAGCTGACGGAAGCAGGTGGTTTGGCAATCATCATTGCATTGGTTTGTATCCTGATCTACGTCTCGTTTCGTTTTGAATGGCGTCTAGCGTCAGGTGCCGTCATGGCACTGGCTCATGATGTTATTATTACGCTTGGGCTTTTCTCGCTGTTCGAAGTAGAGGTGGATCTCACTATCGTCGCGGCGTTACTGACTGTGGTGGGCTACTCGCTGAACGATACGATTGTGGTGTTTGACCGTATTCGGGAGAACTTCCGTAAGCTTCGTAAGGGTGAGTCAGACGAAATTATCAACGCATCTGTTTCACAAACCCTCAGTCGAACCACGATTACCTCGGGCACCACCTTGTTTGTGGTTATCTCGCTCTTTACCTTGGGCGGGTCGATGATCCATGGGTTTGCCATGGCGTTGCTGATTGGTATTACCGTGGGGACATACTCATCGATTTATGTCGCCTCTGCGCTGGCACTGAAACTTGGTATTGCGCGTGAACACCTCCTGGTTCCAGAAGTGGAAAAAGAAGGGGAAGAGTTCGACTCGATGCCTTAACTACATTGGCCCTGCGACATGAGTGGGGCAATGTATTGGTCTGATGGCTAACCTATCATAAAGCGCTATCCGGCAGACACAAAAAAGCGGCGTTCAATGAGCGCCGCTTTTTTATCGATATCTCGCCTGTATCTTTATTTTTTCATCGACTCAGGCGCGTGTTCGCGGACTTTGGCGAGCATGCCTTTTACGACACGTGCACCACCACTGACAATATTGCCAGAGCGCATGTAGTCAGTACCGCCGTTAAAGTCAGTACAAATGGCACCCGCTTCGCGTGCAATCAACTCACCTGCAGCCAGATCCCAAGGCTTAAGGCCAAGCTCAAAGAAACCATCAACACGACCTGCCGCTACATAGCAAAGATCCAACGCTGCCGACCCGGTACGACGGAAGTCAGCACACTCGACAAATAACGCACCGACCACAGCCATGAAGCCTTCAGCATGCTGTTTGGCTTTAAACGGGAAACCGGTTGCTAAAAGAGTGCCGTCAAGCTCTTTGGCACTGCCTGTACGGATACGTTTGTTGTTAAGTTGCGCGCCGGAGCCACGTTGAGCGGTAAATAGCTCATTGCGGATAGGATCATAAACGCAGCCGATCTCAGTGCGGCCTTTAATGCGCACGGCGATGGACACGCAGAAATGCGGAAAGTCATTAATGAAGTTAGTGGTGCCATCCAGTGGGTCGATGATCCATTGATAATCGCTGTCTTTTCCTTCGGCCACGCCTGACTCTTCGGCAACAATAGTGTGGTCCGGATAAGACTTTTTAATAATATCGATAATGATATGTTCCGCCGCTTTGTCGACATTGGTGACGAAGTCATTACTGCCTTTTTGTGCGGTTTCGATGTTGTCTTTGTTTTCTGCAGATTTAGCGATAAAATCGCCAGCCTTCCGTGCAGCACGGACGGCGATGTTTAGCATCGGATGCATACGGTTTTCCCAACGGATGTTAAAGAACGAAAGCGGAGCGGAGTATAACAGAGCCAGAGCAAAAGGAAAGTGGGTATTTTTTAACCGTCAATAATGGCGTGTCCGCGGTTAAATATGGCGCCAGCCGCAGGCTTAGCTGAGAAGTATTATCGATTGCACTGTGATAAACTGCGCGAAACTGACAGACCCCTGCCCATCCCACCAAGGTGGACAGAGCAAGAGACGAAAACAACATCATGTTAGATCAAATTCGCGTTGTATTAGTAGGCACCTCCCACTCCGGCAACATTGGCTCAGCGGCCCGAGCAATGAAAGTAATGGGGCTGACCAACATGACATTAGTGGCTCCCGGCTGTGAAGTGGACGGACAAGCCATTGCCTTGGCCGCAGGCGCCAGTGATATCGCCAATAACGCGCGGGTGGTTAACACGCTTGAAGATGCGGTTGCCGATTGTGGCTTGGTGATTGGCACCAGTGCAAGAAGCCGAACATTAGAGTGGCCAATGTTGGATGCACGAGAGTGTGGTCAAAAAGCGATTCAAGAGGCCGCAACGCATCCGGTCGCCATCGTCTTTGGTCGAGAGCGCACTGGGTTAACCAATGAGGAGCTGCAAACCTGTCACTATCATGTTTCGATTCCATCAAACCCAGACTATAGCTCTTTGAATTTGGCTATGGCGGTGCAAACACTCTGTTATGAAATGCGTGTTGCTTGGTTAGATAGTCAAGCCTACCAAGGCCCAAGTCTTGAGCAAGAGTATCCACTTAACCAAGACTTGGCGCGTTTTTATACTCACCTAGAAACGGTTCTCACCAAAACTGGGTTTATCCGCACCCAGCACCCAGGCATGGTAATGACGAAGTTGCGTCGCTTATTCAACCGAGCTCGGCTAGAGAGCCAAGAATTAAATATTTTACGTGGTGTCTTGTCATCGGTGGAAAAGGTGACCAAGCAAACGGCATCGAGCGAGCAGAATAGCGATAATCATCACACTCACTGATCCTTTCAAATGGCAAGCCGTACACCTTGGTGAAAGCCTGACAAAAATACTCAGGTAAATACTTGACCAAAATACTCAGGTATGTAACTATTTGAGTATCTATTCACCACAGGTAGCGTGTTATGAGATTGACTTCGAAAGGCCGTTATGCGGTTACCGCCATGCTCGATGTGGCGCTTCATGCCGAGCAGGGCCCTGTGCCCTTGGCGGATATCTCAGAGCGTCAAGGCATTTCATTGTCTTATCTTGAGCAACTGTTTTCACGGCTCCGTAAGTCGGGACTGGTCAGCAGTGTCCGTGGCCCAGGCGGTGGTTATCGTCTCGGAATAGCGGCGAACGAGATTGCCGTTGGCGCTGTGATTGCCGCTGTTGACGAATCGGTTGACGCGACTAAATGCCAAGGTAAAGCAGATTGCCAAGGCGGAACCCGTTGTTTGACACACACCTTGTGGCACGACTTAAGTGCCCGTATTAGCGGTTTTCTAAACGACATCACGCTCGGTGAGCTGATGCATGATAACGAAGTGAAGCAAGTAGCAGATCGTCAGGACGCTAAACGGGATGCCTCATTGGCACCAAAAAACACGTTTAGCTCGAAGGTTAAACAAGATAGCGCCACCATAGGCGTGAACGTTCGCTCCTGATGACCAATGTCGGTGTAATTGGAGAAAAACATGAAATTGCCCATATATTTTGATTATTCAGCCACGTGTCCGGTTGATCCGCGCGTTGCCGAAAAATGAGTCAGCACCTGACCATGGACGGGGTCTTTGGTAACCCAGCCTCCCGCTCGCACCGCTTTGGCTGGCAAGCAGAAGAAGCCGTTGATACCGCGCGCGAAAACATTGCTGACTATTGCAATGCCGATCCGCGTGAGATTGTCTTCACCTCAGGCGCGACGGAATCAGACAATCTGGCCATCAAAGGGATTGCCAATTTCTACTCGAAAAAAGGCAAGCACATTATTACGTGCAAGACCGAGCATAAAGCGGTGCTTGATCCTTGCCGGCAGCTAGAGCGTGAAGGGTTTGAAGTCACGTACCTAGAGCTCGAAGAAAATGGCTTGGTCGATCTTAAAAAGCTCGAAGCCGCGATGCGTGATGACACCATCTTGGTTTCTATCATGCACGTAAACAACGAAATTGGCGTGATTCAGGACATTTCGGCCATCGGCGAGTTATGCCGTGAGCGTAAAATCATGTTCCACGTTGATGCCGCGCAATCGGTGGGCAAAGTGCCACTGGACGTGAAAGAAATGAAAATCGATTTGATTTCTTTCAGCGCGCACAAAGCGTATGGACCAAAAGGTATCGGTGCCTTGTATGTGCGCCGTAAACCACGTGTCCGCATTGAAGCGCAAATGCACGGCGGCGGGCACGAGCGCGGGATGCGTTCAGGCACCTTGCCGACCCACCAAATTGTTGGCATGGGTGAAGCCTTCCGTATCGCGAAAGAAGAGCGTGAGAAAGATTTCCAACACGCATTAGCACTGCGCAACCGCTTTTATGAAGGTGTGAAAGATTTAGAAGAAGTTTACGTGAATGGCGATATGGAACAGCGTGTTCCACACAACTTGAACGTGAGCTTTGCCTTTGTGGAAGGTGAGTCTTTGTTGATGGCGCTAAAAGATCTGGCGGTTTCGTCAGGATCGGCGTGTACATCCGCAAGCTTGAGCCTTCTTATGTCCTTCGTGCGCTAGGACGCGACGATGAGCTCGCACACAGCTCACTGCGCTTTTCATTTGGTCGCTTTACCACTGAAGAAGAAGTGGACTATGCGATTGAAAAGGTCCGTGAAGCCGTGAACAAGCTGCGTGAAATGTCCCCACTTTGGGACATGTACAAAGATGGTATTGATTTAAGTACCGTTGAATGGGCGCACCACTAATTAGAAAAACGCGCCAACTGGCAACAGTGAGCAATCATATTGAGGAAACAATTATGGCTTACAGCGATAAAGTAATTGACCACTACGAAAACCCACGTAACGTTGGCTCGTTTGAGAAAGGCGATCCATCCGTTGGTAACGGTATGGTCGGTGCCCCGGCATGTGGCGATGTGATGAAGCTACAAATCAAAGTTAACGATGCAGGTATCATCGAAGACGCCAAATTTAAAACCTACGGCTGCGGATCGGCGATCGCGTCGAGCTCGTTAGTGACCGAATGGGTGAAAGGCCGTTCGATTGACGATGCAGCCGCAATCAAAAACTCTGAGATTGCGGAAGAGCTCGAGCTGCCACCGGTTAAAGTCCACTGCTCTATCTTAGCGGAAGACGCTATTAAAGCAGCCGTTAGCGACTACAAGAAAAAACACCAGCAGTAAACGAAGGGGTTGTTGATACTATGGCTATTACCATGACACAAGCGGCATCAGATCGCGTCAGAGCGTTTCTAGATAACCGTGGAAAGGGCATTGGCTTGCGTCTTGGCGTACGGACGTCAGGGTGCTCCGGCATGGCCTATATCATTGAATTTGCTGATGAGCTTCAAGAAGGTGATCAGGTATTCGAATACGATGATGTCAAGGTAATCGTCGATGGCAAGAGCCTGCTCTATCTTGATGGGACAGAGTTAGATTTTGTTAAAGAAGGCCTAAACGAAGGTTTTCAGTTCAACAACCCTAACGTCAGTAGCGAATGTGGTTGTGGCGAAAGCTTCAACGTGTAATACGTGAGAGCACATGAATCATTTTGAACTCTTCGGGCTACCGTATCAGTTTGAGCTGGACGGTAGCTCGCTTTCTTCAACGTTTCGGGAACTGCAACGTCAGTATCATCCAGATAACGTTGCTAGCCAAGACGATAAAACGCGTCTTCAGGCAGTGCAGAAAGCCTCGCAAATTAACGATGCGTTTCAGACGTTGAAAGATCCTGTTCGACGCGCTGAATATATGCTGACGTTGCAAAGTATTGATATAAAAGACGAACAGCAAACGATGCAGGATCCTGAGTTCTTGATGCAGCAAATGACGTTGCGTGAAGAGTTGGAGTCGATCACTGATAGCAAAGACGATGCTGCGTTATTTGATTTAGGCGAAAAAGCACAAGCCTTTATGCTGCCCTGATCAAAGAGGTGAAGCAGGCACTGGTTGCCTCTCAATGGCAAGAAGCGGCAGTGATTGTGCGCAAGCTTAAGTTTGCAGAGAAGCTTCGCTCCGAAGTGGAACGCGTCGAAGATCAGCTCATGAGCTGATCGGTACTATTCGCCTGTCAACGCAGTAAAGTTTAAGGATTAGACATGGCACTGTTACAGATTTCAGAGCCCGGTCAAAGTGCCGCACCGCATGAACATAAGCATGCAGTCGGCATCGATTTGGGTACCACCAACACCTTGGTTGCCACGGTACGAAGCGGTATCGCAACCACTTTGAACGATGAGCACGATCGGTCACTGATCCCGTCGGTGGTCCACTATGGTGGCGATGCCATTTCAGTGGGTTATGACGCCCTTCCTCATGTACAAACGGATAGCGCGAATACCCTAGTATCGGTCAAACGCATGATGGGACGCTCGTTGGGTGACGTTCAAACACGGTATCCCCAGCTCCCTTATCGGTTTCACAAACTGAAAATGGCTTGCCACAAGTCGAGACGCGACGTGGTGCCATTAATCCGATTCAAGGCTCGTCCGATATTTTACGGGCGGTACGCGAGCGTGCAGAAAACAGCTTGGGTGATGTGCTTGAAGCGTCGTGATCACTGTCCCAGCGTATTTTGATGTATGCCCAGCGTGCAGGCACCAAAGATGCCGCTAAACTCGCGGGCCTAAATGTGCTCCGCTTATTGAATGAGCCAACTGCAGCGGCCATTGCCTATGGGCTCGACTCAGGCCAAGAAGGCGTGATCGCGGTGTATGACCTCGGTGGCGGCACCTTTGATATCTCAATTTTGCGTCTCTCTCAAGGCGTCTTCGAAGTGATGGCGACTGGCGGTGATTCGGCATTAGGCGGTGATGACTTTGATCATCTGCTAGAGCAGTGGATTTGTGAGCAAGCCGGGTTTGAGATCCTCAGTGGTGATGAGCGCCGCACCGTGCTCCATGCTGCAACACAAGCGAAAATCGCATTATCTTCGGCAGACAGCACCCAAATCGAGGTACTCGGTTGGCAAGGTTCACTGACACGTGACACCTTTGATGCCTTGGTGGCTCCCCTCATCAAAAAGACCTTGATGTCTTGCCGCCGTGCACTCAAAGATGCGGGAATCAGTGCCGATGAGATCCTAGAGGTCGTGATGGTTGGCGGATCAACCCGTGTACCAGCAGTCCGTGATCAAGTCGGCGACTTTTTTGGTCGTGAGCCTTTAACCCGTATCGACCCGGATAAAGTGGTCGCAATAGGGGCGGCAACACAAGCGGATATCTTAGTCGGCAATAAGCCTGACTCTGATATGTTGTTGCTGGACGTGATCCCACTCTCGCTTGGTATTGAGACCATGGGCGGCTTGGTGGAAAAAATTATTCCACGTAATACCACGATCCCAGTGGCGAAAGCCCAAGAGTTTACCACCTTTAAAGACGGTCAAACCGGCATGAAGGTCCATGTGGTACAAGGTGAGCGGGAAATGTCGATAGTTGTCGCTCGCTAGCGCGTTTTTCATTGAAAGGTATTCCACCGATGACCGCCGGTGCGGCCCATGTCCGCGTCACCTACCAAGTGGATGCCGACGGTTTGCTGTCTGTGTCCGCGATGGAAAAGTCAACGGGGTTGAGTCGTCTATCCAAGTCAAGCCATCTTATGGCTTAACGACGATGAAATTGCCGATATGATTAAGTCATCGTTCACGCATGCTGAAGAAGACAAAGACGCGCGCTATTTAGCGGAACAACGCGTTGAAGCGGATCGCGTGATCGAAGGGCTGTTGGTCGCCATGCAGCAAGACGGTGACACCTTGCTTAATCAAGATGAGCAACAAGCACTCGTGAACGAGATTGAAACATTGATCGCGCTGCGTAACGGAGATGATGGCGCTGCCATTGAAGCGGGGATCAAAGCACTAGATAAAGCCAGCCAGACCTTTGCGGCGCGTCGTATGGACAAATCGATTCGTCATGCGTTGGCCGGTCAATCCATTGATGAGGTGTAATCATGCCCAAGATTATTGTTCTACCGCACCAGGACTTGTGCCCAGACGGTGCGGAGTTAGAGGCGAAAGAGGGCGAAACCGTCCTAGATGTGGCATTAAAAAACGGTATTGGTATTGAGCATGCGTGTGAAAAGTCTTGCGCTTGTACGACCTGCCACGTTGTGGTTCGCGAAGGCTTTGACTCGCTCGATGAAAGTGATGAGCTTGAAGATGACATGCTAGATAAAGCTTGGGGGCTTGAGCCTGAGTCACGCCTTGGCTGTCAGGCAAAAATCACCGATGAAGATCTCGTGGTTGAAATTCCGCGCTATACCCTAAACCATGCAGCTGAAAACCATTAATCCAAGGCTGCAACGGACGGAGAAGCACAATGAGTTTAAAATGGACGGACTCACTCGATATTGCGATTGAGCTTTGTGACGCTTACCCAGAGGTGGATCCTAAAACAGTACGTTTTACCGACTTGCATCAATGGATCACGGAACTGGATGATTTTGACGATGAGCCGGAACGTTCTAACGAGCGAATGCTAGAAGCGATCATCATGTGCTGGATGGATGAATTAGACTGAGGGATAGCTCTCGTGAGTGATTGATAATACTTGTGTTATCGTCACCGGCTCGGCACAGTACCTATGGCCAAATACGATTGTTACTAAAAGCGGGTCTATTGGCTCGCTTTTTTTATTCAACTGGGTGTCATTTATTCGATGCAAGCGACCCAGTCAGACACGCTGTACAGTAAAAAACAGCGCGACAGTACAAGGAGTGCAACATGTCAGAAACATTAAACGTAACCCTGTCGCATCAACCGGCAGCGGCGCAATGGGGCGACAACGCGCTCGTCTCATTTGATGCTGGAAATGCCGTGATCCATGCTCCCTCTGATGCGAGCCAAAACGATAAGGTTCAGCAAGCGGCCCGTAAACTTGAAGGACAAGGCGTGCCCGCCTTAACCCTAACTGGTGAACACTGGACCCTTGAGCTGGTCTGGGCGTTCTATCAAGGGCTTCGTGGGCCGAAAAATAAGGTCGCTTTTGAGCAAAACGTGCTCAGTGACAACGACGCCGAAGCGTTTAACTTACGGAAAACGGTCGTGGATTGGGTACGCGATATCATCAACCAAACCGCCGAAGAAGTCGGTCCGCATCAACTCGTAGCACGTGCGGGGGAATTTGTTAAATCGATGGCACCGGACCATGTCACCTATAAAATTATTTCAGGCACGGATCTGTTGGAAAAAGGGTGGCATGGTATTTATACCGTTGGCCGAGGCTCTGCCCGCAAACCAACGATGCTGCAACTGGACTACAACCCAACGGGCGATCCGGATGCACCGGTTTATGCGTGCTTAGTCGGTAAAGGGATCACCTTTGATTCGGGTGGCTATAGCATCAAAGGCTCGGATTTCATGACCACCATGAAAGCCGATATGGGTGGCTCAGCGACCGCAACCGGTGCGTTGGCAATGGCGATTGCGAAAGGCTAGATAAGCGCGTGAAATTAGTGCTTTGCTGTGCTGAAAACATGATCTCAAGTAGCGCATACAAGCTGGGCGACATCATTACCTACAAAAACGGTGTCACGGTTGAAGTGCTGAATACCGACGCCGAAGGCCGCTTGGTCCTGGCAGATGGTTTAATGTATGCCAGTGAGCAAAAGCCTGAACTCTTAATCGATTGCGCGACCTTAACCGGTTCGGCGAAAGCGGCATTGGGTAACGATTATCACGCATTGTTTAGCTTTGATGATGCGCTTGCGCATCGCACCCTGGAGGCAGCACAGCAAGAAGGGGAAGGAATGTGGTCTCTCCCTGTGGCCGAATTCCATCGCAACCTCCTGCCTTCATCGTTTGCGGATATTGCCAATGTCTCGACGGGCGCTTATATGCCAGGTGCAAGCACGGCAGCCGCGTTCTTGTCTTATTTTGTAGAAGACTACCAAAAAGGCTGGATGCACATCGACTGCTCGGGGACGTATCGTAAAGCCGCCAGTGACAAATGGGCTGTCGGTGCCACAGGGATGGGCGTAAAAACCTAGCGCGTGTGTTATTGAATGAAGCCAAGTAGCTTCACAGCCATCAAGTAGTCTCACCATCCTAAAGCGGTGATGCGTTGATGAATTTTTTGTGTCAGTTAACGCTTCACCGGATTGATGATGGGGACAGATAACAAAGTTTGCTAGGGTAAGCGTGTTGTTGCTCCTAGTGAGCCTGATTTAGACAGTGAAAGGACAAGCGAATGACCATTGAACGCACTTTTTCTATCGTCAAGCCTGATGCCGTAGAGCGTAACTTGATTGGCACGCTTTATCAGCGTATCGAAAGTGCTGGCTTGCGCATCGTGGCAGCTAAGATGTTACACCTTAGCAAAGAACAAGCTGAGGGATTTTATGCTGAGCACCAAGGAAAACCCTTCTTTGCGTCCTTGGTCGAGTTTATGACCTCTGGACCGATTATGGTGCAGGTGTTGGAAGGGGAGAGTGCCATCAACCGTTATCGTGAGTTGATGGGAAAAACCAACCCTGAAGAAGCGGCTTGCGGTACATTGCGCGCTGATTACGCAGAAAGTATGCAATATAACTCCGTGCATGGCTCGGATAGCCCAGACTCTGCTGAGCGTGAAATTGCCTATTTTTTCACCGCGGATGAAATTCATCCTCGTTGTTAAAACAAAAACGCACATAAAAAGTTAATAAAGTTAACAAAGAGGCGCGAGCCTCTTTTTTTATTTCTTTCATTCTCTGCCTCCCATCGAATAACCACGCTCATAGAGAGTGGAAACTGTGATCTAAAGCCTGTACAATTTCGCGCCTTAAGCGCGTTCCGAACAGGTTTCTTGACGAGGGTCAAGGTGTATTAATCGGAAAACGCGAGGCCAATATCCGTGTCTTACCATATAGCTAGTTCTTACGAGGCAACCCCAATGACGACAGAGAAAGTAAATCTGCTTGATTTTGACAGGCAAGGATTGCGTGCCTATTTCGCCGATGAGCTCGGTGAAAAAGCCTTCCGCGCTGACCAAATCATGAAGTGGATGTATCATTTTGGTTGCGATGACTTCGATGAAATGAACAACATCAACAAGAAGTTACGTGAAAGACTTAAGCAGGTGGCAGAGATCAAAGCGCCTGAGGTGAGCGAAGCGCATTACTCAAAAGATGGCACCATTAAATGGGCCATGCGAGTGGGCGGTCAGGATGTAGAAACCGTGTATATCCCAGAAGATGACCGAGCGACACTGTGTGTGTCCTCTCAGGTGGGTTGTGCACTCGATTGTAAATTTTGCTCGACAGGCGCGCAGGGGTTTAACCGAAATTTGCGCGTCTCTGAAATTATTGGTCAGGTTTGGCGTGCCGCAAAAGAAATTGGCATTGAGAAAGAAACCGGACGCCGTCCTATTACCAATGTGGTGATGATGGGGATGGGTGAACCGCTACTTAACATGAAAAACCTGCTGCCGTCGTTAAACTTGATGCTCGATGATAACGCCTACGGCTTGTCGAAACGTCGCGTCACGGTGTCGACCTCTGGGGTCGTGTCTGGCTTAGAGCAAATGATTGGCAAAATTGATGTGGCGCTTGCCATTTCACTGCACGCGCCGAATGATGAGTTGCGTAGCCAAATCATGCCGATTAACGATCGCTGGGACATCGATACTTTCTTAGATGTCGTTCATCGTTATATTGAAACCTCGAATGCCAACCGTGGCCGTGTGACCGTTGAATATATTTTGCTTGATCATGTGAATGACGACATGGAGCATGCGCGCCAACTCGCAGAGCTACTAAAAGATACACCGGCAAAGATTAACCTGATCCCATTTAACCCGTATCCTGGATCGCCATTCAATAAACCGAGTAACTCTCGTATTGATCGGTTTATGAAAACCTTAATGGAATACGATTTTACTGTCACGGTGCGTAAACGCGCGGCGATGATATTGATGCGGCGTGTGGCCAATTGGCCGGGGATATTGTCGACCGGACAAAACGCGCTGAGAAGCGACTGGGTGCGCAGGAGGTGATCCCTGTTCGACCCGTCTAGCATAATAGATCTTTGAGAGGGAAGAACATGGTAAAAACTGGCTGGGTATTCGTGTTGATTATCACGTTGGCAGGCTGTGCCTCGCCAGTTTCACAGCAAAACGACACTCAGTTTGATAAAATTCAAGCGGCAGAGGCACGAATTTCGTTGGGGCTAGGTTACTTAAACAGTGATCGCTATCAACAAGCGCAGCAAAACTTGCAGCAAGCACACCAATATGCGCCTAATTACTATCGTACCTCGCTGTCTATGGCGTATTATCAACAACGTGTCGGTGAAACCGACCAAGCGGACCGTTTATATCAAAAAGCGTTATCGCAAGCGTCTGAAAAAGGTGATGTGTACAATAACTACGGTGTGTTTTTGTGTGAACAGCAGCGTTTTGCAGAGGCAAAAGACGCATTTTTGCAAGCAGTCGCACAACCGTATTATCATCGTGTGTCAGACAGTTATGAAAATGCCGCGTTCTGTCAGCTGAAAGCTGGCGATATCAAGAGCGCCAAGGCCTTGTTTGAAAAAGCGACTGAGCATGACCCGCTGAGTGTCCGTGCAGGATTACAACTTGCCAAGTTAGAGATAGAACAAGCGCAAGAGACACGAGCGATCACGCGTATCAAACAACTCCATAAACGCGTGGGTGTCTATCCTAGCGGACTATTATTGTTGGTCAAAGCCTATCAACAACAAGGCAACACGGAACAAGCTGCCCATGATGCCCAGCGATTGGCGCGCCGGTTTCCAGAATCCAAAGAATATCAATTGTACTTAGCGAATGAATACTGAACAGACGGAAGAACACGCGCAATCAGATACGCAACCTGCGCCCGGGGAAGTATTAAAGCAAGCGCGAGAAAAAATGGGCTGGAGTGTTCGCGATGTGGCTGACCGACTGCGGTTGCGAGTCAGTGTTATCGAGGACCTAGAAAACAATAATCCAGAGATGGATCAACTGGCCACGTTTACGCGTGGCTATTTGCGATCCTATGCCAAGTTAATGCAAATCGATGCCGACCAGCTTCTGGGCAACAACAATATGGATGCGAGCAGTGCGGCAACGGTTCAGAAGATGCAAAGCTTTTCGCGCAAGACACGACGGCAAAGAAGCGAGAGCCGTTTAATGTGGTTGTCTTGGGTGATCATTGCTATCGCGGTAGGCATTACCGGTGTGTGGTATTGGCAAAATCAGCAAGCAATAACATCGTTACCCTCGAAATTGGATAGCGAACAAGCCGATGAGTTGGTAACGACCCCCTCCGATCAAGACAGTGGAGTCATTGCCGCTGGCCCTCAAACCACAGCGGGTAGGCTCGACACTGAGTCTATGGAGGCAACCGATGCGTCGCAACTGTTAGAATCAGCAGCAGAGGCGCAATCGACTCCAGCGTCCTCTGACGAGGCAATCGGCGATACGCAAACGGATGGTCAAACGAACGATGAAGCGAATCGTCATGAAACATCACAAGCACAAGCGTCATCGACGGACTCAGAGCCAACAACAACCGTGAGCGCCATCGAAAACCGCTTGGTTATGACCTTTCGTGGAGATTGCTGGATTGATGTGCGCGATGCCAATGGCGAGCGCTTGGCAACAGGCATAAAAGCTGAAGGTGAGCAAATCACCTTGACTGGCGAAACACCGTACCAATTGGTACTCGGAGCGCCAGGTGTGGTGAATATTACCTTTAATGGCGACAATATTGATCTTGATGGCTACCCAACCGGCCAAGTGGCTCGGTTGCGCCTTCCGCAGTAATCAGAGAACGTCAATATGCACAACGAAAATCCGATAAAACGTCGTCCGTCCAAACGTATCAATGTGGGGAATGTGCCGATAGGTGATGGTGCGCCGATTGCGGTGCAATCAATGACCAATACGCGCACGACGGATGTCGATGCCACCGTGGCGCAAATTAAAGCGCTAGAAAATGTCGGTGCAGATATTGTCCGCGTCTCGGTGCCAACCATGGACGCGGCTGAAGCGTTTAAAATCATCAAAGCGCAAACGTCGATCCCTTTGGTGGCGGATATTCACTTTGATTATCGCATTGCGCTTAAGGTTGCCGAATATGGTGTGGATTGTTTGCGTATCAACCCAGGCAATATCGGTAAAGAAGAGCGCATTCGCGCGGTGGTCGATGCGGCGCGTGACAAAAACATTCCTATCCGCATTGGTGTTAACGGCGGCTCACTAGAGCGTGACCTACAGGAAAAATACGGGGAGCCCACCCCAGACGCACTGGTAGAATCGGCCATGCGCCATGTCGATATCCTCGATCGGCTCAACTTTGATCAATTTAAAGTCAGTGTCAAAGCGTCAGATGTCTTTTTAGCGGTGGAATCTTACCGAAAACTAGCACAACAGATTGAGCAACCTCTCCACCTCGGGATCACAGAAGCAGGCGGCGCCCGCGCGGGTGCGGTCAAATCGTCGGTGGGATTAGGCATGTTGTTAGCCGAAGGTATTGGCGATACCTTGCGTGTGTCATTGGCTGCCGATCCGGTTGAAGAAATCAAGGTCGGGTTTGATATTCTCAAATCTCTCCGTATTCGTTCACGTGGGGTGAACTTTATTGCCTGCCCAAGCTGCTCTCGTCAGGAATTTGACGTGATAGGCACCGTGAATGCGCTTGAACAGCGTGTTGAAGATATTCTTACCCCGATGGACGTCTCAATCATTGGTTGCGTTGTTAATGGTCCCGGCGAAGCCGAAGCGTCGCATCTTGGTCTTGCCGGCGGTAACAAACGCAGTGCCTATTACCTCGATGGCAAACGTCAAAAAGAACGCTTTACGAATGATAACTTGGTGGATGAGTTAGAAGCGAAAATCCGCGCCAAAGCGGCGATGATGGACGAGCGTAACCGCATCCAGGTGTCTCAAATCGATCAAGAAAGCTAAGCCATCAGGCAGCTTTTCCCCTTTTTTATATTATATCGGTAACGGAAGTTAACGTGGCTAAAACAATTCAAGCAATTCGAGGCATGAATGATTGCCTCCCTTCTCAATCCCCTTTATGGCAGAAGCTCGAAAACACGATTAAAAAGGTCGTGAGTGCATACGGCTATAGTGAAGTGCGTATGCCCATCGTGGAAGCGACACATCTATTTAGCCGTGCCATTGGTGAAGTGACCGACGTTGTCGAAAAAGAAATGTACACGTTTGATGATCGAAACGGTGACAGCCTGACGCTACGACCTGAAGGCACGGCCGGCTGTGTGCGTGCGGGGATCGAAAACGGCTTGCTGTATAACCAAGAACACCGTTTGTGGTACACCGGGCCAATGTTCCGTCATGAGCGTCCACAGAAAGGCCGTTATCGTCAATTCCATCAGTTTGGCGTTGAAGTCTTTGGCTTGAATGGCCCGGATGTGGATGCCGAATTGATCATGATGACGGCACGTATGTGGCGTGAGCTCGGGATTGCTGAGCATGTACGACTAGAACTGAACTCGATTGGTTCACCGCAAGCGCGTGCGGATTATCGTCAAGCGCTAGTGGATTTCCTGATGCAGCACGAATCTGTGCTGGATGAGGACAGTAAACGGCGTATGCAGACCAATCCACTACGTGTGTTAGACACCAAAAATGCGGATATTCAGGCCATCCTTGTCGACGCGCCTCAGCTCAGTGATTATCTAGATGACGAGTCAAAACAACATTTTGCCGGTTTGTGTGAACTCTTGGATGCAGCAGGTATCGAATACCAAGTGAATCACCGTCTCGTTCGTGGACTGGATTATTACAACCGCACGGTCTTTGAGTGGATTACTGATAGCTTAGGCGCGCAGGGCACCGTTTGTGGTGGTGGCCGTTACGATGGTTTGGTTGAGCAGCTCGGTGGTAAGGCAACGCCAGCCGTCGGCTTTGCCATGGGTCTTGAACGCTTAGTGCTGATGCTAGAAAACCTCAGCCAAGATGATGTTCGCCCCGTGGTGGATGTGTACATGGTAACGGCCGGCGAAGGTGCCTTAGTCGCAGGGATGAAACTGGCAGAAAACCTGCGTGAGCAAGTGCCAGGGCTACGCGTGATGTCGCACTTTGGTGGCGGGAGTTTTAAAAAGCAATTTAAGCGTGCTGATAAAGTCGGCGCGTCCGTTGCATTGGTATTGGGCGAAGACGAAGTCGCCAATCAAACCGTAGCGGTAAAAGATTTAAAAGGCGGCGAGCAACAAACGCTGAAGCAAGATCAGGTCGCTGCCACATTAAAAGCATTGATTTAGAGAGGACAGATCGTGGACGTCTACACCACAGAAGAGCAACAAGTTGAAGCCATTAAAAAGTGGTGGCGAGACAACGGGAAAGCGGTTGTGATCGGCGCCGTTGTCGGCTTAGGTGCCTTATACGGCTGGCGTTATTTCCAGTCGCAACAGGTTGAAAGTAAGGAGCAAGCCTCTCAGCAATACGAGCAAACCTTAAACAGTATTGAGAGCGGTGACAGTGCGGCATTGAGTCAGCTTGAAGGGCATCAAGGCTATCAAGCACTGGCGGCATTAAACCTGGCCAAAAAACAGGTTGAACAAGGTGAATTAGACCGTGCCCGTGAACAGCTGCAAATGGCTCAGCAAGCCGTCAGTGATGACGTGCTCTATGGTTTGGTGACCACACGTTTAGCGCGCGTTGAGGCGGAGCTTGGTCACTATGACGCCGCACTCAGCGAATTGAAGAAGATTACCGCGTCAAGCTGGATAGCCAAAGTACAAGAAATTCGCGGTGATATTTTGCTTCGCCAAGGTGATAGCAATGCCGCGCGTGGTGCCTATGCCGCATCGCTTGAGGCCGCAGACAGCCCAACCGTCACCATGAAGCTTAATAACCTCAGTCAATAAGGGCGTGGTATGAGAAAAGGATTATGGCGCTTGGCCGCTGTGGCCACGACTCTGGCGATACTGACCGGGTGTGCAGGCGAAGAAGATGTGGTGCAAATGTCACTGTTACCCGCAGTGACGGATAAAATCTCATCATTACCGATTTGGCAAGCTCAAGTTGGTGACGGCGTTGGGCAATATTATTCGGCGCTGCAACCAACGGTCGCTTACGATAAAGTCTTCGCTGCTGACCGTCAGGGAACGGTCGCTGCGTTTGATCTTGAAAGCGGAGAGCGCATTTGGCAACGATCGGTGCAAACTGATACCTCAGCGTTATTATCTGGGGGACTGAGTGCGTCGTACGGTAAGGTGTATGTTGGGGGAGAAACGGGTGAACTGTATGCTTTAGATGCAGAAACAGGCGATCGTCTTTGGCAACACAATGTAAACGGTGAAATTCTGGCGAAACCTTTGGTTGATGCGGGTCTTGTGATCGTGAACACCAGCCGTGGCGAGTTGGTTGCACTGGATGCTGAATCGGGTGAGCCTCAATGGAATAATTCCAATGATGTGCCGAATTTAAGTTTACGTGGTGAAAGCGCCCCCGTTACCGTTTCAGGCGGCGTATTCTGGGGGATGGCCAATGGCCGTCTTGGCGCCGCGATGATCGAAACGGGTCGTTCGATTTGGCAAATCCCAATTTCGACACCGAAAGGCGCGACCGAAATTGATCGCCTTGTCGATGTGGATGCGACACCGGTGATTGATGGCGACCGTTTGTATGCAGTGGGCTATAATGGCCAACTGGTGTCCATTGATTTACGCTCAGGAAAAGCAGCCTGGAAGCGTGATTTTTCATCCGCCAACGATTTTATTGCGGCGGGCAATAGCCTTTATTTAATTGATGATCAAGATAATATCCTCGCATTAGATGCACGTAATGGGTTAGAGAAGTGGCGCAATAGCGAGTTAGCATACCGTATTTTGACCGCGCCAGCGGCAAGCGGTGGTTATCTCGTGGTCGGAGACAGCCAAGGTTATTTACATTGGCTCGATCCACAAACCGGGGACTTTGTTGCTCAACAATCGTTTGAAGGCAATGGTATTGCGGTAGCGCCCGTGCAAACCGATAATGGCTATATTGTGATAACACGCGATGGCCAACTGAGAAAGCTGGCTATCGACTAATATCAGCCACCCAGTTTTATATTTAGGCTCCTGGCTGTACAAACAGTTGGGAGCCTTGTTTATTGATAAGCGAATGAAAATAAGAGGTCTACATGATTCCTGTTATAGCCCTAGTAGGCGCCCGAATGTGGGAAAATCGACGCTCTTTAACCGTCTTACCCGCACACGCGATGCATTAGTAGCGGATTTTCCGGGACTGACCAGGGATCGAAAATACGGCAAGGCATTGCTGGATGAGCACGAGTTTATCGTGATCGACACCGGCGGGATTGATGGCACCGAAGAGGGTGTGGAAACCAAAATGGCCGAACAATCGCTTGCCGCGATTGAAGAAGCTGATGTGGTGTTATTTATGGTGGACGGGCGCGCGGGATTAACGCCTGCAGATCGGGATATTGCTCAGCATATTCGTGTCCGCGAAAAAACCAGCTTTTTGGTCGTCAACAAAGTCGACGGTATTGACCCCGATACCGCAACCGCTGACTTTTGGCAATTAGGTATGGACAACATGTATCAAATTGCCGCCGCCCACGGTCGTGGGGTCAGCGGATTGATTAATCGTGCCTTGACGCCTTTTGCAGAGCAAGCGCTGCAACAAGAGCAGGAAGAGGCAGGTTTGGTTGACTTAACCGATGAGCAAGATGACATCGATGAGCAAGACAACCCGACCGTGAACACAGAAGAGCAGGCGGAAAACGAGTACGCGTATCTTCAATCACTACCGATCAAAATCGGGATCATTGGTCGTCCAAATGTGGGTAAATCGACCTTGACCAATCGCATGCTCGGTGAAGAACGTGTCGTGGTTTACGATATGCCAGGCACCACGCGCGACTCCATTTACATTCCGATGGAGCGTGATGGACGCGAGTACGTGATGATTGATACGGCGGGCGTACGTCGTCGTAAGCATGTCAGTGAAAAAGTTGAAAAGTTTTCTGTTATTCAAACACTTAAGGCTATCGAAGACGCTAACGTCGTGCTGTTGGTGATTGATGCCCGTGAAAACATTTCCGATCAAGATTTGAGCTTGTTAGGGTTTGCCTTGAACGCAGGGCGTTCGATTGTGTTGGCCGTCAATAAGTGGGATGGCTTAGACAGCGAGATCAAAGCACGAGTGAAGTCCGAGTTAGATCGTCGTCTTGGCTTTGTCGACTTTGCGCGCGTTCACTTTATTTCTGCGCTGCATGGTACCGGCGTCGGCCACTTGTTTGAGTCCATCCAAGAGGCTTATCAGTCTGCGACCAAACGGGTCGGGACAGCGATGCTGACGCGTATTTTGAAAATGGCGCAAGATGACCATCAACCTCCGATGATACGGGGTCGCCGAGTGAAGCTGAAATATGCACACGCAGGCGGATATAACCCACCCATTGTGGTGGTTCACGGTAGCTTGGTGAATGAACTTCCCGACTCTTATAAACGCTATCTGATGAACTATTATCGCCGAACCTTAGATATTATGGGGACACCGATAAAGATCCAGTTCCAGAACAGTGAAAACCCGTACGAGGGTAAAAAAGAAAAGCTGACGTTATCCCAGTCACGTCAACGCAAACGCTTGATGGACATGGTGAAAAACCGCAACAAGAAGTAAACGGAAGCCCAGCATTGATGCTGGGCTTTTTTTTGATCCCTCTTACTTTTAACGATCCAGGCTGGGATCATGTGTTTATCATTCGTGATAAAAGTCACATTAAAGCCGTTTAATCTGTGATGTCGTGGATCCCAGTCTATCTCGTGCCTGCACAGGTTTTGAGCGGCGACAAATTCGCCACCACGTCATCGTGTCCTCATTTCATTTATTCTAGATCTTGTATTTATAATGCCCTTTATTAGTTTTTTATATCGATAAAAATCCAAATGCAGAACATGTAACTTATGCTTTCGGGAAGTGTATTGATAAATATTCTTTTCAGGGTAGGAAGCTGATCAAGGGGAATTAACCCCAAGATCGTTCGATCGCTCGCTGATCGGCCAGATGTGTATTGTGCAGAATTTAATCAGTGGATTGATTTGGATGGCGCTGTTGTACCACGCTGATAATATCCCCGTTACCTAGCTGGGTATGCAGGGTATCGCCTTTTTGTAGTTGGTGGATGTCATTAACGATTATCCCGTCACTGTCACGGCTAATCGAATAGCCGCGAGAGAGGGTCGCTAACGGGCTGACAGCATCTAAGGTCGCCACCAAGGTCGTGAATCGTTGTTGCGCGTGTGACAATTGCGAGTCCATCGCGTGAGAGAGGCGTTGATGGTACTGCGCCAACTGTGCTTGATATTGATGAATACGGTGCTCAGGTGTCACGCGCTGTAATCGGCTATCTAGGGCGTTAAGCTGGTGGCTACACCGTGAAAGCCACTGAGTAAGCGCCTGATGCATACGCCTTTGTAGCTCATCAATATGCTGGCTTTGCTGTTGTAGACGACGACGAGGGTGTTGGTGAGACAAACGGTGTTCGTGATGCGTTAGGGCACGTTGCTGGCGATAAAGCAAATTGCCGATCGCATTTTTTAACGCTTGTTCGCGTTGCTGATACTGTTGCAATCGATAGCTGAGATCACGGCTGACTAATTCGCTGCCGCCGATGGGGTGGGGGCGCGAACATCAGCCACAAAGTCAGCGATAGTGACATCGACTTCATGGCCGACGGCACTGACAATCGGGATCTGACTCGCGGCGATAGTACGAGCGACAATTTCTTCGTTAAAGCACCATAAATCCTCCAGTGACCCACCCCCACGGCCAACAATCAGCACGTCACACTCATTACGGCTATTCGCGCGACCGATCGCTTGTGCTATCGACACCGCGGCATCTTGTCCTTGCACCAGGGTCGGATAAATCACAACCGGCAGGCTAGGGTCCCGTCTTTTAAGCACATTCAGAATATCATGCAAGGCTGCGCCGGTTTTGGAGGTGATTATGCCAATACGGCGCGGCTGATTGGGTAAAGGTTGTTTTGCGGTTTGTGCGAATAACCCTTCTGCGGCTAATGCTTGTTTACGCTGCTCAAACGCTTGTTGTAAGCGTCCGTCTCCTTCAGGTTGCATACTTTCCAGGATCAGTTGATAGTCGCCCCTGGGCTCGTACATCGAAACACGCGCGCGAACCAGCACTTGGTCGCCATTTTTAGGTTTAAAGGTCACGCGACGATTGTTGCCACGAAACATCGCGCATTTCACCTGGCTTTGGTTGTCTTTGAGGGATAAATACCAATGGCCAGACGTTGCTGCCGTAAAATTGGAGAGTTCACCGGTAAGCCAGACGATGCCAATGTTTTTTTCTAAGCACAGTCGTACCTCCGCATTGAGGCGGGAAACGGACAAAATATTTCGATTACTCGCGGTCACAATCGCCAATCCTTTTGATAAACCTGACTGCATACTACCTGCCGCTTGCTGGGATGCCAACTGACAAAACCTGACCATGAAAAGGCGATCGAAGCAATCGATTGCGAAAAAATGGACATAGTATTCGTTGATAAATCAACCGACTAAATCTGTCTTGGTTAATGAATGGACATTCTTCATAAAAATCGATAGCCAAACGTTTGCGCTGCACGTATAATGCTGCGGCAATATTTTGTTCCCCTTCACAACGTCTAGTGTGAGATATTGCAATGCTGAGAATCGCGAAAGAAGCGTTAACCTTTGACGATGTACTCCTCGTCCCTGCCCACTCAAATGTACTCCCTAACCATGCGGATCTGCGGACCCAATTGACCCGTTCAATTAGCCTGAACGTCCCTGTGTTGTCGGCAGCGATGGATACAGTGACCGAAGCCCGTTTGGCCATTGCATTGGCACAAGAAGGCGGTCTTGGCTTTATTCACAAAAATATGACCATTGAGCAGCAAGCCGAGCAAGTACGCTTGGTAAAAATCTATGAAGCGGGCGTGGTGTCCAACCCGGTTACCGTCACGCCAGAAATGACGATTGCCGATGTCAAAGCACTGACCGAACGCAATGGTTTTGCCGGTTACCCTGTGGTTAATAAGCAAAAAGAGCTGGTTGGTATTATCACGGGTCGTGATGTGCGTTTTGTCTCAGACCTCAGTAAACGCGTTGAAAATGTGATGACCCCTCAGTCTCGTCTCGTGACCGTGCGTGAGGGCGCTGAGCGCGAACAAGTGCAACAATTGATGCAGCAGCATCGCGTTGAAAAAATCCTCGTCGTGAACCAAGACCATCACCTCAGCGGCATGATCACCGCCAAAGACTTCCAAAAAGCGGAAAGCAAACCGAATGCGTGTAAAGACGAACAAGGTCGGTTGCGTGTTGGTGGGGCCGTTGGTGCCGGCGCGGGTAACGAAGAGCGTATCGCTGCCTTGGTGGAAGCAGGAATCGATGTGTTACTTATCGACTCGTCTCATGGTCACTCTGAGGGCGTACTACAACGCATTCGTGATGCCCGTGCTGCGTATCCAAACCTACAAATTGTCGGCGGTAACGTTGCGACTGCCGAGGGCGCACGTGCATTGATTGATGCCGGTGTGGATGCGGTCAAAGTCGGCATTGGCCCAGGCTCTATCTGTACTACGCGTATCGTGACAGGTGTCGGCGTACCGCAAATCACGGCCATCAGTGATGCCGCTGCCGTGGCACAAGAATACGGGATCCCGGTGATTGCCGATGGTGGTATCCGCTTCTCGGGTGACTTGTGTAAAGCGATTGCGGCGGGTGCTTCGTGTGTGATGGTGGGATCTATGCTCGCCGGGACCGAAGAGTCTCCGGGTGAAGTCGAGCTTTACCAAGGCCGTGCGTATAAATCTTATCGCGGTATGGGCTCGGTGGGCGCGATGTCGAAAGGCTCGTCTGACCGTTATTTCCAAAGTGATAACGCCGCAGATAAGCTGGTGCCTGAAGGCATTGAAGGACGTGTTGATTACAAAGGCATGATGAAAGAGATCATCCATCAACAAATGGGCGGCTTGCGCTCCAGCATGGGCCTGACCGGCTCAGCCACCATTGAAGAAATGCGCACCAAAGCGCAGTTTGTTCGTGTCACCGGTGCCGGGATGAAAGAGTCTCACGCGCATGATGTCACCATTACCAAAGAGGCGCCAAACTACCGCCTCGGCTAAAGACATCACAACCGCCATACCTTTGAGAGGGGAGCACGGCTCCCCTTTGTTCCACTTAATTGAGAAAGCCAGATAATGACCCAGAACATTCATGCTCAACGTATTTTGATCCTTGATTTTGGCTCCCAGTACACCCAACTGATTGCGCGCCGTGTCCGTGAAATCGGTGTGTATTGTGAGCTGTGGAGCTGGGATGTCGATGAGCAAGACATTCGTGACTTTGCCCCCAACGGCATCATCCTGTCCGGTGGTCCAGAGAGCGTGGCCGAGGCCAACTCCCCACGTGCGCCCCAATATGTCTTTAACGCCGGCGTGCCTGTGCTGGGTGTATGCTACGGCATGCAGACCATGGCGGAGCAGCTTGGTGGTCAGGTAGCCGGCTCTGAGCATCGTGAGTTTGGCTACGCGCAAGTGAAGCGCGTTGGACAAAGCGCGCTGTTTGATGGCATTGAAGATGCGATTGCCGATGACGGCCACCCGCTGTTAGATGTATGGATGAGCCATGGCGATAAAGTGGTCGCTATTCCTGAGCACTTTGTCAAAATTGCTGAAACCGATACCTGCCCGTTTGCGGCGATGGCTAACGAAGAAAAACGTTTTTATGGCGTTCAATTCCATCCAGAAGTCACGCACACGCGCCAAGGCCAACGGATGCTCGAGCAGTTTGTGATGCAAATCTGCCAATGCGAACGCTTGTGGACGCCGGCTACCATCATTGACGATGCGATTGAGCGGATTCGTGAACAAGTCGGGGATGACGAGGTGATCCTTGGCTTGTCTGGCGGCGTCGATTCTTCCGTAGTGGCCATGCTGGTTCATCGAGCCATTGGCGATAAACTGACCTGTGTGTTTGTAGATAACGGCTTGCTACGCCTCAATGAAGGTGAGCAAGTGCTAGAAATGTTCGGTGACCACTTTGGGTTGAACATTATTCACGTCAATGCCGAAGATCGTTTCCTGACCGCGCTGGAAGGCGAAGCCGATCCCGAAGCGAAACGTAAGATCATTGGCCGTGTGTTCGTCGAAGTGTTTGATGAGCAAGCGAGTAAAATGGACAACGCCAAATGGCTCGCGCAAGGCACCATCTACCAGATGTGATTGAGTCGGCGGCTTCGAAAACCGGTAAAGCCATGTGATTAAATCACACCACAACGTCGGTGGCCTACCGGAAGAAATGGAAATGGGCCTGGTTGAGCCACTCAAAGAGTTGTTCAAAGATGAAGTGCGTAAAATTGGCCTAGAGCTGGGCTTACCGTACCACATGCTTTATCGCCACCCCTTCCCAGGGCCAGGCTTAGGTGTGCGTGTACTGGGTGAAATCCAAAAAGAATATTGCGATCTGCTTCGTCGCGCCGACGCTATCTTTATCGAAGATCTGCGCAACGCTGACCTCTACGAGAAAGTCTCGCAAGCCTTCGCGGTGTTCCTGCCGGTTCGCTCGGTAGGTGTGATGGGTGATGGCCGTAAATACGATTGGATTATCGCCCTGCGTGCCGTCGAAACCATCGACTTTATGACCGCGCACTGGGCACACCTGCCATACGATTTCCTTGGTAAAGTGTCGAACCGCATTATCAACGAAGTCGACGGCATCTCCCGCGTGGTTTACGACGTCTCCGGCAAACCCCAGCGACGATTGAGTGGGAATGATCACACGTTAGGCACTGGCTGGAAGTAACTGGTACAAAAACACATTTAAGCCCATGTTTTTATGGGCTTTTTTGTTTTTATGTCTGGCAGTGTTTGGCAACTGATGGCAGCGAGAAGCACCGCTTGAGCGTGGTATCCAAAGTGGTATTATCGAGACATGATGCCATGAGTGATAGCCGATACCATGCTGCTTGATCCTGTGTGTTCATGGTATCAAAATTATTTAACTCTTTGTTTTTATTGAGATTGTACTCTGGTTTTAGAGTGATCTTTCAGCATGGTATCGGAATCGAAGAAGGATAAGACTGTTGCTGACCGATACTAAGCTGCGCAACCTCAAGCCGAGGGATAAACTCTACAAGGTGAATGACCGGGATGGCCTCTATGTAGCTGTCACCTCTGCCGGTTCCATCTCATTCCGTTACAACTACTCGATCAATAGCAGGCAAGAGACGATCACCTTTGGCCGCTACGGCGTTGGGGGCATCACTCTGGCAGAAGCCCGTGAGCGACTTGGTGAAGCCAAGCGGATGGTTGCCGATGGAAAGTCGCCAGCGAAGGAGAAGGCACGAGACAAGGCGCGTGTAAAAGGGGCTGAAACCTTTGGTGCCTGGGCGGAAAAGTGGCTACGTGGCTACCAGATGGCCGACTCTACTCGTGATATGCGTCGCTCGGTCTATACACGAGAGTTGGAAGCGAAATTCGGCAATCAGAAGCTGACTGAAATCACTCACGAGGACTTGCGAGCACTGACCGACGCCATCGTTGAGCGTGGTGCGCCTGCTACGGCGGTTCATGCGCGTGAGATTGTACTCCAGGTATACCGCTGGGCGACTGAGCGAGGCCAGAAGGTTGAGAACCCGGCAGACCTGGTTAGGCCAGCAAGCATTGCCAGGTTTGAGCCGCGGGATAGAACCCTGACGCCCGAAGAAATCAGAATGATGTACCAGTACATGGGGCGTATTGGTACATCGCCATCGATCCGGGCAGCAGTAAAACTGTTGTTGTTGACGATGGTGCGTAAAAGTGAGCTGACGAATGCCACTTGGAGTGAAATCAATTTTAGCGAAGCGCTCTGGACGATCCCCAAGGAACGGATGAAGCGGCGAAACCCTCACTTGGTATTTCTATCCAGACAGGCCATGGACATCTTCATCGCTTTGAAGACGTTCTCCGGTGGATCGGAGTATGTTCTGCCGTCACGCTACGATTCTGACGTCCCCATGAGCAGTGCCACGCTGAACCGGGTGATGACGATGACTTATAAGCTGGCTCAGAAAGAGGGGCAACCGCTTGCCAAATTCGGCCCGCACGACTTGAGACGAACAGCCAGTACCTTGCTTCATGAAGCCGGTTACAACACCGACTGGATAGAGAAATGCCTGGCACATGAGCAAAAAGGTGTAAGGGCGATATATAACAAAGCCGAGTATCGTGATCAGCGTACAGCTATGTTGCAGGACTGGCTGATATGATAGACGAATGGACTGCTAAAGATGCTTGCGGACCCATTTAGCTAAAAGCATAGGTGTTCGGGCACATGCTTAAAATATATTGAAGAAGCTAATTGGCAACTTACAGCATGGGATTTTGACATCATTGAGGACAATAAAAAGAAATGGCTGACGATATGGAATGCTTTGACGACCTTCCAAAGCGTGCCTCCAATCATGTCACGGAGGAGAAGGCAGAGACGGCATTTCAGAAATGCCTAACAGAGAGTGGTCGTTTTATCCTCCAGCGTGCTGACCGCAAGGACTATGGTACAGACTGCGAGATCGAAATTGTCGAGGGTGGGAGAGCCACCAACATTAGGATTCACGTTCAGCTTAAGGGGACCGAGCGTGCATTGAATGCGGACGGCTCTCTCAGCGTTGAAGTTAGTCGCACAAACCTGAATTACTTATTGATGCATCCGCATAGTTTTTATGCTGCCTATCACGTCCCAACGGCGACGCTACGCATTTGCCTCGCGGAAACCGTTCTCCGTAAATACGAGCATGCTGGAAAAAACTGGACCCAGCAGCAATCACTTACAGTCAGCTTTACGGAAGCTTTGACAACCGAGCGGTTGGGGCGACTTGCTGAATTGTCCAGTTCTGCAACTCGAGCGGCACGCAATCGTCGCGTCGAACAGTTCCGGGCAGCCCCAGAAAATTTGATTGGTCTCCTTCGCCGATCTGTACCGGAGGTTCATGTTCCTGATGATCCAGACTCAGCTCGACAGCTCTTGGAACACCTATATGACCAGGATGCGGATGAGGAGATTAGTGCCGCCTTTGACCGATTCATGGCCGTGCTTGGGCCAGAAGATGGTGCCATGGGCTGCGCTTATATGTCTGAAATTAACTTGGGCATGTGTGAGAGAAGCCAGTTTCCTGAGCGTATCGAAACAGCAGTGCTCCATTTTCAGAGTCAGCTTAGTGCGGGGCGTTACGAGCAGGGTGGCCTGCACTACACGATCGGTAATGCTTACTCGGCGCTCGGCCGGGAGAGTGACGCCACAGAGGCCTATAAGGCAGCGTTGCTCGAACCTACATTCGCAAATTCGCCAAGTCTGGCATCCCAAGGTCATAAGAATCTCGGGACGAGCTTTGAACGGCTCGGAGATGAGGTGAGAGCAGTTCAGCATTATCGCGAAGCTTTGCGGATGAATCCTCTCCTTCCTGAAGCCCATTATGCCTTGGCCCTATTCTACGTGCGTGAGGGCGAGTGGAAGACCGCTCTCGAGCATCTGGATCAGGCCGTCTTTACAGATCCTATATACGCTAAAGCAGCTGGAGTTGCGGGTTGGCGGGCTAACGTTCTTTTCAACATGGGAGAGGGGAGGACTGCATTCCGCGAAATCAACAGTCTTCTTGCCCAAGCCGACCGCGAACCATGGGTTTGGCCGTTTTTCGCACGACTGGTAGCTAGTTTCGGTCGGGCTACGGCTGAGAATGCGCGTCAGGCGCAGGGTTTCTGGTATCGCTATGTAGATGCTCACCCCGATACATCTGGAGGCCGTCGCGAGATGTTATTGGCGACCTTATATTTGCGGGCGGAAGGCCAAGATATAGGCCAAACCTACACGGAGTTTCTGGGTAAATTTGTTAGGCATATTAAGCACATTGATAGTACGGAAGAATCCGCGTTTTTGTGGGATCGCCTTGGACATTGGGCACAGGATGAGGGCAACTGGCTAGAAGCGGAGCGCTGTTTTCGGATGGCCTACGATCTCGCTGGAGGGCACTACGGATATTGTCTAGGAACCGCTCTTAACTTTCTTGGAAGATTTGAAGATAGTTTGCCGATCCTACTTGAGCAGGCAGAGTATATCCAACCCGATGCAATGAGCTGGTTTCAGCTTGGTGCAGCGTACGGTGACCTTGGCCAATCAGAGCAAGCTATTAAATCCTATGAAAAAGCGTTAGATCTTGATCCAGAGTACGACTTGGCGATGTTCAATCTAGGTGGTGTCTACTGGAATAGAGGGAGCATAGTCGATGCTTTGGATATTTGGAGCGCGGCGATTGAGCGTTTTCCAGACCATGAGCTTGCAGCCAAACTTCAACGTGATTTTCCGAAGTTCTTTCCTCGGGATGCCGACTAGCTGTATGCAAACCTGATTTTGATGTGGTTGGTTTACCTGTTTAGCATTAGGAGATCGGTGTCATAAATCGGTTATGGAGATGGGCCGGTTTCAAGCGCTGCATTTTAGCCGCTAAAATTTCTCCTGAGTCTTAGCCGATTTCATAACAGGAACTCCTTTCGAACTGATGCCAACGCTTTAGACACGGCTTGGCGTGTCATGGGCTGCTGCTTGGCGTTCAGTATTCGTTTTCCAATTTCAGCCTGGCTGAACCCTGACCGCTTGAGTACCAGCATTTTTTTCTTGGTGTCCGATAGTTTGGAGTCCACCATCCTGCGGGCAAGATTGCGTAATTCAGCTTTGTCTGCTGGCTGTAAAGTTAGTCGTAGCATTAATTGGAAGAAGTAGCTGTCAATCAACTCATCCCCTGACATGGCGTGAGGCTTGGACCGATTCGCACACTGATGGGTCAGTCGTTTGAGTTCGATATTAAATTGCGTTAGAGAGCGTTTTGCTTGCCTATAGGTAGGGTTCCACTCACCATTCGCCAACTTGGGTCTATGCACTTCGCAGTACTGGTGGCTGAGCTCAAGTTTTTTACGGTCCTCTAGCTCTACGTCATTGATATGCTGGCCTGCCACCGTCGACATGAATGCCGCGAACTCTGTCTGGTTTCCGCATAGTTCGCAAAAACCGTGTTTGCGTTGTGTGTTTAAGTTGACGCCTTTTGTAGAGGATGATCTTTTGGGGCGCTTGCAAGCACAATCCCAAACCAGTCCAGTCAAGGATTCGAGAGTCGCTATGAAGTGCTCGTCCGTCGTGGTCTTCTGTTCTACTGTTTTAATGAACTGGCGCAGTAACTGGCGTTGCATTCGTTCCATGGCCTCAAGTCCTACCATTCGAATGATCGCGCTGAATCCTAGTCCAGTACCGGCTCCAGGAACATAACCAGCGTAGCTCCTGGAAGGGTATCCATGTAGGTTGCCAGGGCAGGATCGATGACTTCCTCTATCAAGCGCACGATCGGGTAGCGTCTTGAGGACGCAGAGTAAGGATGCCAGCGTTCTTCAAAACGCTGGATAGCTTTTGTGACGATTGGATCACAGCCTTCCCAGATGACGATGTTCGACTCATTTTAATTGTCAACCATTTTAGCCAATTTATAGCCTTAATCAAGTGGCATTGCTGGGCACTATAGAGCTTTCATAAGTAAGTGGAGGCACAAGTATGCAAACAATGGCAAACAAGACGCTGATCAATCGAAAAGTGCTCTTGGAGATGATTCCTCTCTCCTCACGGACAATTTACAACTTGGAGAAGCGAGGTGAGTTTCCCCGTCGAATTGCACTTACCAGCAGAAACGTCGCGTGGGACCTGTCGGAAGTAGAGCAGTGGATTGAGGAGCGTAAGTCTTCAGGAATCCAGGCTACTCGGCCTGGCAACACGATAGGGGCCTAACAGTATGGCCCTTGATCTTATGGCGGCCTTTTCGGAAGCGCCGCTGCCTCTTGATTATGTCTTACCTAACATGGTTTCCGGCACTGTGGGGGCCTTGGTTTCACCAGGTGGTGCCGGAAAATCCATGCTGGCCTTACAGCTTGCCACGCAGATCGCTGGAGGCCCGGACTTGCTGGAGGTCGGAGAATTTCCTGTTGGGCAAGTTATCTATCTTCCCGCAGAAGATCCTCCCGCTGCTATCCATCACCGATTACATGCGCTTGGGGCACATCTCACTGCCGAGCAGCGGCAAGCCGTTGCTGAAGGCTTGCTGATTGAGCCGCTGATAGGAAGGTGCCCCAACATCATGTGTCTCGATTGGTTCGATGGCCTTAAGCGAGCGGCTGCGGGCCGCCGCCTGATGATCCTGGATACCTTACGTCGTTTCCACATCGAAGATGAAAACGTTAGCGGTCCAATGGCGCAAGTGATCGGACGTATGGAGGCCATTGCCGCCGATACGGGGTGCTCTATAGTATTTTTGCACCATGCCAGTAAGAGCGCCGCCATGATTGGTGCGGGTGACCAGCAACAGGCCAGCCGTGGGTCGTCTGTTCTGGTCGATAACATTCGCTGGCAATCGTATCTGTCTGGCATGACGCAAACCGAGGCTGAGGAATGGGGTGTTGATGATAGTCAGCGTGGGTACTTCGTCCGCTATGGCGTGAGCAAGGCGAATTATGGCTCTCCTTTCGCAGAGCGTTGGTTCCGGCGTCACGAGGGCGGTGTGCTGAAACCTGCCGTGCTTGAGAGGCAGCGCGTAGCTAATGGCGTTTTGCCATTCAAGAAATCTAAGGGGAGGTCACGTGATGAGCTTTGATCTTACCCACGTTCGACATGATCCAGCTCACTGCCTGGCTCCTGGCTTGTTCCGTAGTCTGAAGCGTGGAGAGCGCAAGCGGCTCAAGCTGGACGTAACCTATACCCATGGCGAGGATTCGATACGTTTCTGGGGGCCCGAGCCTCTAGGTGTTGATGATCTTCGTATCTTACAAGGGCTTGTGGCTATGGCCGCAATTTCTGGTGATGGAGGACGCGGGATTGTGCTGCGAAACGAAACAGAATCAGAAGTTGGGCAGCAATTGCGTCTCTTGTTAGACCTGAAGTGGGACGCGGTTGAGAAGGATGCAATGGTTGCCAAGGGCAGCTTCCGACAATTGGCCCGAGAACTTGGTTATGCCGACGATGGAGGCAGCCAGTTCAAAACTATCCGCGATAGCATCGAGCGCCTATGGGCAGTATCGGTCATTGTGGAGCGTAACGGGCAGCGTCAGGGGTTCCGCATACTGTCCGATTACGTCAGCGACGACCGGGAAGGTAAACTGTTTGTCAGCCTTAATCCTCGATTAGCAGAGGCTGTAATGGGAGAGCGTCCACATACTCGGCTCGACATGACTGAGGTTCGGGCGCTACAGACCGATCCTGCTCGATTAATACATCAGCGATTATCGGGCTGGATTGATGCCGGTAAATCTGGGCGGGTAGAACGGGATACTCTTTGCAACTACGTTTGGCCGGACGAAACGAAGAACCCCAACACCTTGAAAAAGCGCCGTCAGACGGCCCGGAAAGCATTGACTGAACTTATTTCAGTGGGTTGGACTGTACATGAATACGCCAAGGGGAAATGGGAAATTAGGCGGCCAGGGGTCAACCAGGCCACCCCCCGGCGCGACAGCACCCATCCCCGGCATAATAGTACCCGTGCCCCGGCATAACAGTATCCCATCCCCGGCATAACAGTACCCGCTTCAATCGCGCAAACGCTTGCAGGGCAAGGCTTTCCGGCCTGTTTTGGAAATCGATCCAAGATATTCCAAAGAATATCCATCATGCGCGGCATAGCCCGCGCCTGAATGGCGCGTTCATGCTTTGCCAACTCAATCGGCCTTTGGCCGATGTTTTAACGCCAAGAGAGGGGCCGATTCTGCTTCCTCGCCAAGGGCTATTACCTCTTCTTGGTGTTCAATCCGTCCGAAGGACAGACCAAAGCCGCCTTATAAGCTCCAGGAGCGTCGATCAGAGGCTGGCTAGGGGTTGGCGGAGGGTGATGCCTGAAGCGCCTCTCTGGGCGGCTCAGAAAGCCGTATTCCATACATCAAGATGAATAGCCACTTCAGGCGGTAGTAGGCTGAAAATTTGTGCGGTTTGTAGTATGTAGTAGCACCATACAACATACTACAACGCTACATTCCTATTCGCATTGACGCTGTGCCCGAAAAGCTGTCCGAAGTTGGGCGCTAGCGGCTCGACACGCACAGGGTGTTGATAGCGGTCCTTCCTGACCGTATGACCCAACCGATACCAATCTGAAACTGTCAAAGAAAAGGCCGACGAGAGTGTCTGGTGAGTTTGAAAACCCATGGAATACAGCGCTCTACATTCGATGAGTTGCTAGCACTCGTACGTTTCATTGACACTTGAGGGGCGCTATCCCTCCTGAATTAGTAAAGCTGTGTATTCCTGTGTTTGTTTGCTGTGTAAACCCCCGCGTTAGCGTAGTAATTGCCTGATAATACGCGTTTATTTCGTGCTTCTGTTCTAGCAAGAAGGTGAACAAGCGATTTTATATGGTTTGCACTAAAAACAAGATTTTCGCGGCAACACTTTCCTTGGCGTAAACAACGCTGAAAGGCGGGCAAGATAGGTGAAGTAGGCCCACCGACAAGTCGGCGGTTCCTATTTCACTCCCCTTTATTCGCACCGGAGGTGCTCAACGGGAATCTTGCTCTTCGAGGCTACCGGCTGCCGCCGTAGGAGTTATTGGCTTAAATTTCTTCATGTCAACTTTTATGTCCAATTATTGAGCTTATACGTTATGCATTGAAAGGCACGATAAAGCATTCATTGGTAATGGAGATCAACGTATGCAAAAAGTTAGAAGAAAAAATTTAGCCGCTAAAATTGCTCTGGCCGTCGTTATGACGACCTGCACTTTGCAACCCGTCTACGCCGGTATTCCAGTAGTTGATGGCACCAATCTGACGCAAAACATCATGTCTGCTTTGGAAGCGGTCGCGCAGACGGCCAAGCAGATTCAGGAATACCAAACCCAACTCCAGCAGTACGAAAACCAACTGCAAAACACGATGGCCCCGGCGGCCCATATTTGGGACCAGGCGCAGCGCACCATAAACGATCTGAACCAGGCGACCAACACGCTCGCCTATTACCAGAACCAGCTTGGCAGCCTCCGATGCTACCTGGGCAAGTTCCAGGACGTGGCCTATTACCGCAGCTCGCCTTGTTTCTCGGCGGCGGGATGCAGTGATGCCGAACGAGCCGCGATGGCCGAGAACCGTCGCCTGGCGTCTGAATCGCAGAAGAAGGCCAACGACGCGCTGTTTAAGGGCCTGGAGCAGCAGCAAGTCAATCTTGAAGCCGACGCCCGACAGCTTAACCGCCTGCAATCTGCCGCCCAGGGCGCAGACGGCCAACTGGCCGCCATCGGGTACGCTAACCAGCTCGCCAGCAACCAGGCCAACCAGCTCCTGCAAATCCGCAGTTTGCTGATTGCCCAGCAGAATGCCGTTGGCACTCGAATGCAGGCGGATGCTGATCGCGAAGCTCAGTATCAGGCTTCACGCGATAAGCTCTATGAGGGGCTGTCAGAGCCAGTCAACCGTTCTCACAGCAAGGAGTACTAAGTATGAACTACATGATTCAAATGCTGACACTCCTGCTTTCGTTGTCCCTTATGGTGGGGTGTGGTGAGAAGGAAGAGAACTGCGAAAATACAAACCAACAGCAAGAGCAGTGCGAAAAGCAGGACGGGACTATCTACGATAGCCTGAAAGAATCGGTGGACCGCTCTAAGAGCAAGGAGTTCTGATATGAAAACAGTACTTCTTCGCTTTGGGGCAGTACTGCCCTTTGCTTCCATTTCACCAGCCGCCTTTGCCGAAATAGATAAAGGCGGTGTGTTGAATGAAGTTTCGGACCGTTTTTTAACCGAAAGCTCAAATTGGGCGACAACAATTACTGATCATGCGTCCTGGTTATTCTGGACCCTCGTTGTTATCTCGATGGTTTGGACGTTCGGCATGATGGCACTGCGCAAGGCCGACATTGGCGAGTTCTTTGCCGAGTTTACCCGTTTCACCATTACTACCGGGTTCTTTTGGTGGCTGTTGATCAATGGGCCTGGCTTTGCAATGGATATTATCAACTCGCTGAGAAATATCGCGGCTGAAGCTTCCGGTCTGCCAAGGGGGTTGAATCCGTCCACGCCGATAGATATTGCATTTGATATTATCGCTAAGGCAGCGAGCAGCTATAGCATCACTAGCCCTATGGTATTGAGCGACAATTACGGTGGCCGGTCTAGCGACAATTATCTTGGCCGGTTGGTCTGATAAGGTTCGGTACAGCAGAACGGAGGGAGTTCACTGTGCCGGGAACACGAATCACGGATCAACAGGTCACTATCTATATGACTCATAGAAAACGAAATAGMCAAGTTGTTGCT
>NZ_AQOD01000062.1 GCF_000513715.1 Salinivibrio socompensis S35 | reverse complement strand
AACTCATGCGGCATTGTCGATAAGCGAAACTCTTCGGCGGGGATAAAGGTAGCGGATAGGTAAGCCATAAATGCCGGGATCATTCCCCAGCACCATAGCGCATTAAAATAGAGCCCCGCGGCAACAATGATCAATATCATCGCCAAGTACATCGGGTTGCGACTATAGGCGTAGATACCTGTAGTGACCAGCGCAGAGGGTACTTGTAGCGGATCGACGGTGGTATGATGACGATGAAACGCCCATTTCGCTGCCACCAATAGCGCTAAAGCGATAATGATCGGCGCAATCGCCCAGCTAGGGCTACCGAGTTGAATCCCAAAGGGAAAGTAATACGTTAAAGCAAGCCCGACACCAATTACCACTAGCATGGCAACGGGGGGTAAAGGGGGAAAAAGGTAACGCCAAACCGGTACGCGCATAACTCGTCCTTGAGTGATGACTGATATAATAGCGAGACTTTAACCAAAAAAGGCAGTGACTGTCACTGCCTGTTTATCACATTGCGAGACGTTAAGCCTAAATATTCAGTCTTGCTCAATATTGAGACGGTGTTTGCCGTGTTCGATCTTCGCTTTCAGATAATTACGGTTGCCGTCTTTGAGATGGGCTTTGGTGCCAATCACTTCTTTGAGGGTGATACCTGCGGCTTGTAACTCTTCGATTTTTTTCGGGTTATTGGTCACTAAGCGAATGCAGTCGATATTAAGTGCCTTGAGCATTTGTGCCGCTTCGGTGAAATCACGCAAATCATCGGCGAAACCAAGATGGTTATTAGCTTCGTAAGTTGTCATGCCCTCGCTTTGTAGCTTATAGGCGTCTAGCTTATTGTAGAGACCAATGCCTCGCCCCTCTTGACGGAGATACAAGATAATCCCGCCATCTTCACCCATTTTATGGAGGGTTTCTTCAAGTTGTTCGCCACAATCGCACCGTGAGGAATGAAAGACATCGCCGGTTAGACATTCAGAATGCATGCGCACTAACGGTGGATTGACCGATTGATCGGCCTGCTTAAAGATCAGTGCAACGTGCTCTTGCTCGGATTGTAACCCATGGAAGGAAAGGATCTCTGCGGGGATCTCACTTCCTACCCCTACTTTCAGCGGCACTCGGGCCCTAACTTTAACCATTATGCGTTTATCTCTTACTGCTGATACCCGATTCAGGGCGCTAACATTACTACACCCACGCTCAGTTGCCAATTAGAATATGTTATAATATAACATATATAGAGTTATGTTGTAACATTGTATTTTAGAGGTGCTGCGTATGGTTACTGTAGCCGACGTACGACGACGGCAGGATTACCGGCAACGATTGAAAAAGGCTCAATGTCGTTATCCACCATAGAACCCGCTTCAATCACAACGCCCTCGCCGATCGCAACGCCCGCTTTAATCACGGTATTACCTTCAATGATAACGTTGTTACCAATAATTACATCTTGGGAAGACTCACACTCACCTCGTGCAATATCTAACGGTAATACGCGATGACGCGTGGTATAGATCCCGACGTTGGGGCCAATACTCACATTATCGCCAACGCTGACATGGGCACCATCAAGAATCGTGCAGTTTGGCCCAACACTGACATTGCTGCCAATACCAATGTTCATGCCGTAATGACAAAAGAAGGGCGCATCGATTTCTACGTTGTCACCAATATGCGCAAACAGTTTTGTAGTCACTATATTCAAGCTGGAAGCATCTTCGGGATCCAGCCGGTTAAATTGCTGGCATAATCGGCGCGCCGCATAACGAAATAGGGTCAGTTCTTGGTCGGCAGGACAATAAGGCAAGCCGCGCTGCATTTTTTCAAATTCAGTCATCCACCTATCCTTGAGCCGGCACTTGAAGCGAGGCCGAGTCAAACGCTGGGTTATCCACTGACGATAAGGCCACTAGCGAGTCACCATATTGGCGCAAAAACTGATGCCCTAATGCCACACCCAATTGATAATCCGTTTCCAAGGCCTCAGGTTTACTTAATAGCGCACTGCTTTGCAGCGGCGCACTGGGGGCAATTTGTAGCACTTGCGCTCGCGCTGGTGGATTGGTCAGAAACTGTAGCTCACTTTGGTAGCTTTGATAGTGTGTGGTTAACATTTTCAACATGTCGGTATTGAGAGGCTTGCCCGAAAGCGATTGCAGTCGATAAATGGCGTCGCCACCAAAAAGCCAGCGACCACCATTTTGCATTGCTTTCTCTCTCATGCTGTCTCTGACTCGACTCACCCACTGCTCGCGGCTCGATTTATAACGATCCGATAATTCCCCTAACTGTTTACTGAGCTCTTTTTGGAAGGTCTCAAAGCGCGCCAGTCGGTACTTAGCCTCAAAATTCGAGACATAATCGGCGAGTTTAAATTGGGGTCTCTTAGTTTCCAACCGAGCTCGCAGTGTTTCAAGAAAACGACCGCTATCATCGACCCGTTTTCCCTGCTCAATGACCGGCTCGGTACGGATCACAACAATAATATCTGCGCCGCGCGCGAACGCTTCTTTCGCAGGGATCGCTGCGCTCACGCCTCCATCGACATACCGGTGGTCGTTGATATTAATCGGATGCGGGTACAACAGTGGAATGGCACAAGTCGCCTTAAGTGCATCAAGCCAATGATCTTCAGTGAGCGAAAAAAAGGCAGGTCGTAAGGTGTCAACATCGGTCGCACATGCATAGGCATATCGATTTTTCAGGTGACGACGGGCCGTTTCCATATCTAACGCAGTGTCTTGCCCTGGTAGCGCCGTTTCTAGTGCCCAATCCAGATCCATATGATGCTGACGTCGCACATACTTCATTAAATGAAAGAAACGTTCTTGGGTCGTGAGTTGGGTGATGAACCGGTAGCCATATTGATACTGCTGACAGACATACGCGCTCATATTTAGCGCCCCGGCAGAGGTGCCATAGTAGTGCTCGAAAGGATCAAATTGGTGGGTCAAAAACGCATCGATGACGCCCGCCGTAAAAATACCGCGCTGCCCGCCCCCTTGTAACACTAAAGAAACCCGTTGAGGTCGTGAAGATTGGCCCTTGTTAATGCCGATAACCTGGGTATCGGCCGCAAATGCCTTTGGTTGCACGGCTTGCTTACTGTCTACCACACTCGCCCCTTACGATCACACGTAACGTTATGCATCTGTTTTTATTGAACGATGCCTCATAGTCTAACGCGTCGTGTGACGCTGTGCTAGCGCTTACCTAGTCACCGATGAGTGAGCGTGTTCCAGTAAGCATGTAACCTGACATGTATCTAAGCTGTACGCTTTTAGCCCATCACCGCCACCGTGGCGAAGGTCAATATCATTCCTAGCGCGCAACCTGCGGTAATTAACGCATAGCTCAATGTGGTGTTCATCGCCTGACTCCTTAATTTTTACTTTTTGATTTTGTCAACGAGTTAGCTGGTTAGCTGGTTAGCTTACGATCAGTATAAAACCCCAGTAATTGTGCACCTCTATGGGCTGCAATTCTGCTATCAGGATCATGTTTCATCACGCTGTAGCACAACAAAAGCGCTGCTAACGCTGTTTTTTTGTCAATTAACCCGCGCCACCAAATAACCATGAATCACCACTTATTGACAAAAAAGATAGTTCTTTTCACTGCATAACAACAAAATATTATCATTAATGACTAAGATAAGGTTATTACCGCAGGTTAAACTGCATTTTTTTGCTAACTTGTTGGTTTTAAGGCTATTGATTTAGTCTCTCGCTGTGCTTAATGTGCAATGAATGCCCGCTTTAGATAAAAAAATCAACATTCGGGCTACAGGACGTTAAAAATCAATATTGCGGGGAATGTGCTATTTCTTTCATATCGGCCAAACAACGCAGCGTCACAACACTGCGGGCTTAGGTAAGTGTAGAAGGGCCATTCGCAAAGGAGTAAGTAGATATGCAAAGAGAACAATGGGGCTCACGCGCAGGGTTTATCCTCGCAGCGGTGGGGTCAGCAGTCGGCCTAGGGAACATTTGGCGATTCCCCTACATGGCTTATGAGAACGGTGGCGGTGCCTTTTTTATCCCTTACCTTTTCGCCATGCTCACAGCCGGTATTCCATTCATGATCATGGAATTTGGTTTAGGGAAAAAGCTACGTGGCTCTTCGCCAGTGGTTTTCTCAAAACTGAACACCAAATTCGAGTGGCTCGGTTGGTTTCAAGTCTTGATCGCCGCGACGATCGGGATTTACTACGTGGCCGTGATCGGTTGGGCAATCTCATACTTCGGCTTTTCATTTGGGCAAGATTGGGGCACAGACACCAACGCCTTCTTCTTTTCTGATTATCTAAAGCTGGGTGAAAACTCGCCCACTAATTTGGGGGATTGGCAATGGCACATTGCGATTCCAATGATTATTGCATGGGCAATCACGTTTGCTGCCGTATTCCGTGGCGTAAAAGGCGGGATCGAAAAGGCGAGCAAAATCATGATGCCACTGCTATTTGTCATGGTGCTGCTGCTAATTGGCCGCGTGGTGATGTTGCCGGGCGCGCTTGATGGCCTCAATTATTTATTCTCGCCAGACTTTAGCAAACTGACCGATGCCAGTGTTTGGTCCGCCGCATACGGCAGATTTTCTTCACTTTGTCAGTCGGCTTTGCGATTATGCTCGCTTACTCCAGTTATCTGCCTGAAAAGTCAGATGTGAATAATAATGCCTTAATGACGGTGTTGATTAACTGCGGTTTCTCGATTGTTGCGGGTGTATTGATCTTCTCCATTCTGGGCTATATGGCTGCCGAGCAAAGTAAAGGGATCACTGATGTAGTAAGCGGCGGTGTCGGTCTAGCCTTTGTCACCCTACCGGCCGCAATCAACCTCCTACCCATTCCCTATATATTGGGTCCACTGTTCTTCTTAGCATTAGTGGTAGCAGGATTGAGCTCACATATATCGATCATCGAAGCGGTCACGTCATCTATTATGGATAAGTTGAATGTGACCCGTCAAAAAGCGGCAATCGCCGTTTGTGGCGTAGGCTTTGTGGTCTCGATGGCATTTGCCACCAATGGCGGCTTATTGCTGCTCGATTTGGTCGATTATTTTGTTAATAACGTGGCACTGCTGACCAGCTGCTTACTTGAGCTGATTGTCGTGGGCTGGCTGGTGAAACTATCTGACATCCGTCAATACGTTAACCGCGTGTCAGAATTTAGCGTGGGCCAGTGGATGGAAATTTGTATCCGCTTTATCAGCCCCATTATGCTAGCCGTTATCTTGGTGAAAAACCTGATTGACACCTTTAACGAGGGCTATGGTGGCTATGCCCAGTTCGAGCTATTAACCCTAGGTTGGGGCTTAGTGGCAGCCATGCTGATTGTGGGCATCATTGTCAACAGCACAACAACCCCCGCACGCGATATGGAGACAGACGCATGACAACAGGTGCAATTGTAATGATGGTCATCGGTTTAGCGGTGACATGGGGCGGCGCCGCCTTGTGTATCCGTAAAGCGATGCAAAGTAATAGTGAATAAGGCGAGTTAAGCGCTTAAAACGCAGAGAACCGCTTTAGCGATAAAGAATAGAAGCCCTCAAGCTCGATGCAGTGTGAGGGCTTTTTGTTAGTCGCTGATTAATTACACAAACTGCGGGGTTGTTTGTAGCATCTCAGTCGAAAAGCATCGATAATGGCTCGATTAAAGTAGCAACGGGGATAAAAGCACTATGGCTTCAGCCAAACGCATCTTAGTGGTGGATGACGATGTTGAAATTCGTGAGCTTCTTCAGGCTTACCTGGCAAAAGCCGGTTATGACGTAGTCACCGCACAAAATGGTCATGAGATGCAATCCAAGCTGGCCGTGCAGTATCCAGACTTAATTTTATTAGACGTCATGCTACCGGGTGATGACGGCTTTACTTTGTGCAAAGCTATCCGTAAAGATTCGAGCGTGCCTATCATTATGCTCACGGCGGTGTCCGACGAGACGGATCAAATTGTCGGGCTTGAATTAGGAGCGGATGATTACATCGCCAAACCCTTCAGGCCTCGCCAACTGATTGCACGTATTCGCGCGTTACTGCGTCGTACTCAGCAGTTACAAGAAACGACGTTGTCGCGCCCGAAAGCGATCCGCTTTGGCCAATGGCGCCTTGAACCAGCCACCCAGCAGCTGCATCATGTGGTGACAGGGATGGAAATCGAGCTGTCTGCGTCTGATTACGCGCTACTCATGCTTTTTATCGACCATCCGCACCAGCTCCTGGATCGTAACGCCATTAGCCAAGCAACACGCGGGCGCGATGCACAAGCGCAAGAACGTGGCATTGATGTTCAAGTTAGTCGTCTGCGTCAACGCCTACGTGATACCAGTAAAGCGAATTTAATTAAAACAGTACGTGGCGCAGGTTACATGTTTGTTGCCGAGATCCAGTATGAATCATGAATGGCTTGAAAAACTGATCCCACGCTCTCTGCTTTCCAGAACACTGCTGTTAACACTGCTATCGGTGGTCTTAGCACAAGGGATTGCTACGTCAATCTGGTATACCCAGTCGAAGCGAACCCAGTTAGAGGGATTAGAATCAGCCTCAGCGAGCTTAGCCAACATGTTTGCGTCAACCACCACCTTTTTTCAGTCTTTACCCGTGGCGTATCGTCATGTGGCACTGAATCAGTTGCGTAATATGGGCGGCACACGGTTTTTTGTCTCATTCAACAAAGAAAAGATTGAAATCACGCCGATCGAAGACACACAAGCCAAGCAGGTTGCTATTGATACCGTGTCAGACATTCTTCATCAACAACTGCCGGCGTTAAACACCATTGATGTTAATTTTTCTCGCCCGGAAACATTGCGAGTGCTGAACAACGATATTTTGTTGCAAGATTTACCCAAGTCGTGGGCACACCACACCTTAAGTTTAGAGCCACTGAATCCGCCTATCCTGGTGGTGCAAATGGAGCTTAAAACCGGTGAATGGGTCTATATCGCCGCTCTGCTCCCAGCGCCCTATGTCACCCTAGACGATACCCTTATCACCGCCGATCAAGTGGTATTTATCGTGGTGATTACCGCCTTACTGCTTTTTTTCACCTACATACTCATTCGCCAACAAGCCCGACCACTAAAGCGATTAGCCAAAGCTGCCAATTTATTCAGTACCGACATTGAGCAGCCACCGCTTAAAGAAGAAGGCGCAGCTGAAATTGCGATCGTGACTCGAGCCTTCAACCGCATGCAGCGACGATTACAACGTCATTTACGAGAGCGTGAAACTCTTTTCCGCTCGATGTCGCACGATTTAAAAACACCGATCACGCGGTTACGTCTGCGCGCGGAGCTGATCGACGATGAAGTGCAAACGGCAAAACTGAATAAAGACTTGGACGATCTTGAGATGATGGTGAAAGGCGCGGTCCAAACGGTCCGTGACACAGATATTCACGAGAACATGGCCGCGATTGATGTGATTGATTTCCTCGCCATGATCGTTGAACCCCACAACCAAACCAAGATGCGGGTGCAAATTGAAAGCGATGCTGTGCCACCCTTTACTTGTAAACCGCTCGCGTTTAAGCGTTGTTTGTCAAACTTAATTGACAATGGGGTCAAGTATGGTGGCAAAGTGACCATTTATGTCATGGACGCGGTGCACACCCTAGATATCACCTTGATTGATGAAGGCCCTGGCATTCCCGAGGAAGCGCTTACGTCAGTCGTTCGACCCTATGTGCGCTTACATGATGATAGCGATGGCTCGGGCTTAGGTCTTGGTATTGCCAGAGATATCATTCATGCCCATGGCGGTGATATGGTGCTCAGTAATCACCGTGAAGGTGGATTACAAGTCGATATCAGTTTCCCGCGGGTAGAAGAATAATGCGTCGAACAACACGATTTTTATCGGGTGCGCTGCTTGCTTGCAGTTTGTCAGCCTACAGCGTTAGCACCGCTGCAAATGAGGTTGAAGTGCTTCACTGGTGGACCTCAGCCGGAGAGGCGAAAGCTGCCTCGGTATTACGTAAGGGCATGGAGCAACAAGGCTATCAATGGCAAGACTTTGCAGTAGGAGGCCGTGCCGGGATCAGTGCGATGAATACACTGAGAATTCGTGCTATTAGTGGCAATCCGCCTTTGGCCGCACAAATCAAAGGTCCAGAGATCACCGAGTGGGCGCGACTCGGTTTTTTGCGTAACCTCAATACGATTGCCGATACCGAGCAGTGGGAAACTAAAATCCCTGCCCCGCTTCGCGATGTCATGCAGTATCAAGGCAATTACGTCGCCGCGCCCATTAATATCCACCGAGTGAATTGGTTGTGGATTAACTTACGTGCGTTTAAGGCCGTGGGGGCTGAGATCCCCACCGATTTTGATGGCTTTTTTACCGCAGCAGACAAACTCAAACAGGCAGGCTATATTCCCCTCGCCTTGGGCGGAGAGCCTTGGCAAGTGGCGACTCTGTTTGACAGCTTGGCGTTGTCAGTGATGGGGCCTAAATTGTACCAGCAGGCTTTTCTTGATTTCGAGAGGAACGCGTTACTCAGCGACGGCGTCATTGAAGCCTTTCGTCTACTCGCCAATATGCGCAAATATGTTGATGATAAGGGCCAAGGTCGAAACTGGAGCGATACCACGCAGCTTTTGATTAATAATCAGGCCGGAATGCAAGTGATGGGGGATTGGGCAAAAGGTGAATTTTTTGCCGCTAATCAGCAACAAGGCAAAGCGTTTACCTGCGTTGCCGTCCCCGGCACCAAACACGCGTTTAGCTATAACGTCGACAGCTTTGTGTTTTTTAAACCCAACAATCAAAACGAGCGACAAAGCCAGGCGGATATGGCGTCGTATATATTGACGCCCCAATTTCAACGCGATTTTAATCGTTATAAAGGCTCCTTGCCGATCCGGTTTGATGTGCCCTTGCCGGAGGATGATCATTGCGCCCACGCATCGCGCGACGCGTTTATTTATGCGCAAGAGCACGGCACGTTAAGCCCGAGTATGTCACATGGCCTGTCAACCACGCGTTATGTACAAAGTGCGATTTTTGATGTGATTAACGAGTTCTTCTATGACCCCGAACAAACCCCACGTGAGGCAGCAGAAGCGCTATATCGGGCGATTTTATCGGCGCAAGCATGACCTCTGTGCGGCCTGACCACCATGATTAGGACGCACAAGGAACGCGGGCAATGTCACTGGCAAGTTCGGTGTGATCGGTGAACACATAATCAAATTGGTTAAGCGTTTTCACTTTGACCGGCGCACTGCGCTGCCATTTTGAGCCATCGGCCACCAGCCAACGCGCAGTCGCGGCCTGCAGCATGGTGTCACTGACATCGGCTTCATCAGGGGAATACTCGCACGCCCACCCCTCTTCACTCACCGCCGCGCAGCCAATAATGGCAATATCGGCTTGAAAACGGGATAAAAACTGAATCACCGAATGGCCAACCATATCTTGATCGTTGGCCCGTAACTTTCCGCCGGCTAGCCAAATATCCAGGTCAGAATTAACGCCGAGAATATGAGCGATTTGTACGTTGTTGGTTATCACACGCAGATCGCGCCGGGTTAACAGCTGCTCGGCAATCGCTGAAACGGTAGTGCCAATCCCCAACATAACGGTAGCACCATCGGGAATACGTTCTGCAACCGCCTGAGCAATGGCCGCTTTAATCCCACGATGACGTTCAAGTCGGCGCTGATAGTCACTGTTTGCCTGTGCGGAGGGCATATTGATCCCGCCATGGTGACGACGCGCGAGCCCCAACGCACAAAGTTGATTAATGTCTCGACGAATAGTCTGTGTGGTCACGGAAAAGTGCGCGGCCAGATAATCGGTTTCTAAATGCTCGACGTCCGCTAATTGGCTGAGAATATCTCGCTGTCGCCAATTTAATTCCAAATCTTGGGTCACAAACACTCCTTGTGGATTTTTGAACCGATGGTTTAGTCTGCCGATAAGTAGCGCTCAGGGGCGTCGGTAATCATCATGTCCACGCCCCATTCCCACAAAGGCGCCGCTTCTTGCGGATCATTGGGGGTGTAACACTGAAGGGCGAGCCCAGCGGCTTTCACGGCTTGTGCCTGCGCTTGAGTAAGCGCTCGATAATGACAGTGAATGCTGTAGGTCGCTAAGTCTCGATAATCCTGCCAATTATCTGGGATTGCTTCCCATAAAATCGCCCGCGCGAGGCTCGGTCTTTGGTCGCGACAATACCGTAACGCATCCAAAGAGAAAGACGAGATTAAGACCTGCCGCTCATCTAAAGGGCTTGCCGATAAACAATCAAATACCGCATCACATAATGCAGCAATGTCGGTATCGGCATAGGTTTTTATCTCAAGGTTAAGGTGCAGATCATCGTGATGGGCTTGTGCTAATACCGCCGCCAGTGTCGGGACCTGTTGTTGGCAAAAGTCTGCGGAAAAATGGCTTCCGGCATCCAATGTCTGCAAATCCGACAGGGAAGTGTCTTTTAATGCGCCCTCCCCGTTGGTGCATCGGGATAACGTTTGATCATGAAATACCACGGGAATACCATCTTGGGTTAATTGGACATCCACTTCCACCCAACTTAACCCCAATTCACGCACGCGGGCAATCGACGCCAGGGTATTTTCAGGCGCTTGCGCCGCGACCCCACGATGACCGCATAATTTCTGAGGTGATATCGGCGTGGATGATAAAACTGACTTTTCAGGCTCGGTTTTCATATGAACACCTCTTCGTTTTGGATAAATCTATTGCAAGCCAAGCAGGGCTTCATTGTCCCAGTTAAATGTGACATATTTGTTACTTTCTTACTTCGCGTAATTTCATGCGTTTCATTCAAAAAACGCGCATTTATTAACACATTTTTCACACTCAAAGAGATCGCGGTCAAAAGTCATACAATTGTCATCTCCCTTTTCGTTGGGGTTCATATTATGTTCATTTTTGTTCATTAAGTTGCCAGGTGAACATGATACCTAATCCTCAAAAGGAGTGACGCAATSAGAAACCCTAACGCTTAACCTGCACTTTCTTCGGCCTTGTTGTTGGCTCATTTTCCGCCAACGCTGCAACCGAAATTGAATGGTGGCACGCAATGGGCGGCAATCTTGGCGAAAAAGTGAATGAAATGGCCGAGAAGTTCAATGCCAGTCAGGACGACTATACTGTAAAGCCCGTTTACAAAGGCAACTATACCGAAACCATGACGGGGGCGGTCTCTGCCTTTCGTGCCAACAAACAACCTCATATTGTACAAGTGTTTGAGGTAGGAACGGCGACCATGATGTCCGCAAAAGGCGCCATCTACCCGGTTTATGAGTTAATGCAAGACGCCAAGGTACCGTTCGACCAATCTGATTATCTCTCTTCTATCACCGGTTACTACTCAGATGAAAATGGCAACATGCTGTCTATGCCGTTTAACAGCTCAACACCGGTGCTTTACTACAACAAAGACATGTTTGCGAAAGCGGGTGTAACACCACCTAAGACCTGGGAAGAGGTCGAGCAAGTGTCAGAAAAGCTGCTCGCCAATGGCACCCAGTGCGGCTTTACCACTGGCTGGCAATCTTGGGTACAAATCGAAAACCTCGGCGCACGTCATAATACCCCGATTGCCACCAATGATAACGGCTTTAGCAGTGTGGATAACGAAATGCTGATTAACCAATCACCTTTCGTTGATCACATCGCCAAAATGGCAGACTGGCAACAAGCTGGGATCTTTGAGTATGGCGGCCGTCGCTCTGACAGTGCACCACTTTTTTATAGTGGCGAGTGTGCCATGTATATGAACTCTTCAGCATCCTATGCGGGTGTACGTGAAAGCGTGAAAGACTTCGAGTTTGGTGTCGCACAACTGCCGTATTGGGACAGCGCCGTTCAACAGCCAAGAAACACCATCATTGGCGGCGCCACGCTTTGGGTACTGCAAGGTCACGAGTCAGAAGAATATAAAGGAGTCGCTCAGTTCTTCTCATTCTTGTCAAAACCAGAGATTCAAGCCGATTGGCACCAATTTACTGGTTATCTGCCGATCACTCACGGCGCGTATGAGCTAAGTAAAGAACAAGGTTTTTACGCCAAGAACCCGGGGACAGATGTCGCGATTAATCAGATGACAGAAGTGGAGCCAACCCCTGCATCGAAAGGTATTCGTTTGGGTAACTTCGTGCAAATTCGCGATGTGATCAACGAAGAGCTAGAAACCGTCTGGTCCGGCGATAAGTCCGCGCAAGAAGCATTGGATGAAGCCGTTGAGCGCGCGAACGGATTGCTCGCTAAGTTTGCTAAAGCGAATAAATAATTACGCCTTGTATGATGGAGCGGTGCACTTAGCCCGCTCCTTTTATTGAGAAAGTCTATGTCCAATAAGCCCACATTTAACCACAGTGCGTTTCCAATTTTATTGCTCGCACCGCAACTGCTCATTACGTTTGTTTTCTTTATTTGGCCAGCGGCACAAGCGGTCTGGCAGTCAATGCTACTAGAGGATCCTTTCGGGCTCAGTACCGAGTTTGTCGGCGCTGACAATTTTATGGCCCTCATTGGCGATACAAGCTATTACAGTAGCTTTTTCACCACGCTGTTTTTTAGTTTTTCGGTCGCCGCCATTGCCTTGCTTTCGGCATTAGTGCTCGCGGTGATGGCCGATCGTGTGATCAAAGGTGCCACAGGCTATAAAACTTTATTGGTGTGGCCCTACGCGGTTGCCCCGCGGTAGCTGGGGTGCTTTGGCTTTTCATGTTTAATCCAACCGTCGGTGTGCTCGCGCATGCGCTTGAAGCCATTGGTGTCGATTGGAACCCCTTTATTCATTCTGGGGACGCCATGACCATGGTGATTATTGCCTCAACCTGGAAACAGATCAGCTATAACTTTTTGTTCTTTCTTGCTGGCTTGCAGTCGATTCCACGCTCGCTGATTGAAGCCGCCGCAATTGACGGGGCTGGGCCGGGGAAACGGTTTTTGACCATTATTTTCCCTCTCCTTTCACCAACATCATTCTTTCTCCTGGTTGTTAACTTGGTATACGCCTTCTTCGAGACCTTCGGCGTTATCCATGCCATGACGCAAGGTGGCCCAGGCCAATCGACAACCACGCTAGTTTATAAAGTCTACGCCGATGGCTTTGTCGGGCTCGATATGGGCTCATCCGCGGCACAGTCGGTGGTCCTGATGATCCTAGTCGGCGCATTAACCGTGATTCAGTTTAAATATGTTGAAAAGAAGGTGGCCTACTAATGGTTGAACGTCGCCCTTGGCTTACTGTGTTCTCGCATCTGGTGTTAATTTTGGGTGTGGCCTCTGTTGCGCTACCCGTGTGGCTTGCGCTCACTGCAGCCACCCATGATAGCAGCGCCTTTGTGAGTGGTGTTACCCCTTTATGGTTTGGTGACAAAGGCTTATCTGTGTTTACAGAGGTGCTCACCGAAGGCACCTCGCGTGAGTTAAATATCACCGTAGCAGGCATGCTTTGGAATTCATTTTTAATGGCAATGGGAATATCGATAGGAAAATTGGCTATTTCAATTTTGTCGGCCTATGCGGTGGTCTATTTCCGTTTTCCCGGTCGCATGTTGGCATTCTGGATCATTTTTATGACCCTGATGCTGCCAGTTGAAGTGCGGATTATTCCAACATTCCAGGTCATTGCCGATCTCAATATGTTGAATTCTATGTCTGGCCTTACAATCCCGTTGATAGCTAGTGCTACCGCGACTTTTTTATTCCGACAGTTCTTTATGACCGTACCGGGCGAGATGCTGGAAGCGGCGCGTATGGATGGTGCCGGTCCGTTTAAATTTTTTAAAGATATTTTATTGCCCTTGTCGCGCACCAATATTGCCGCGCTGTTTGTGATCACTTTTATCTATGGTTGGAATCAATATTTATGGCCCATCTTGATCACCACTGATGACGAATATTACACCATCGTAATGAGTATTCAGCGCATGTTGTCTGTTGGCGACGGTGAGGTGCAATGGAACCGCGTTATGGCAACCACATTAATGGCAATGCTGCCACCAGTTTTAGTAGTGTTAGGCATGCAAAAACTATTTGTTAAAGGCTTAGTGGAGACGGAGAAGTAAATGGCAACGGTAACCCTCGATCAAATTCAAAAAACTTATCCGAATGGGTTCAAAGCGATTCATGGTGTCAACTTGGCCGTACAAGATGGCGAAATGATTGTCTTGGTGGGCCCAAGTGGCTGTGGTAAGTCCACGTTGCTACGCATGATTGCCGGCCTTGAGGCTATTTCTGATGGTGATTTAATTATTGAAGATAAACGGGTCAATGATCTCGAGCCTGGCGAACGAGATATCGCGATGGTGTTTCAAAACTATGCGCTCTATCCGCACATGAGTGTCTTCAACAACATGGCTTACGGGTTAAGAAACCGCGGCACCCCGAAAGCGGAGATTGAAACATTAGTCAACAAAGTGGCAACCATGTTAGAGCTTGACCATTTGTTGGATAGACGTCCCAATCAGCTCTCTGGTGGTCAACGCCAGCGGGTGGCGATGGGCCGTGCGATCGTACGCCGACCCAAGGTGTTCTTGTTTGATGAACCTTTATCGAATCTTGATGCTAAATTGCGTGTTCAAATGCGTTTGGAGATAAAAAGCCTGCAACGAAAGCTCAATACGACCGCGGTTTACGTGACGCACGATCAGGTCGAGGCGATGACGCTTGCCGATCGCTTAGTGGTGTTAAATGGCGGCAATGTCGAGCAAATCGGTACGCCACTAGACGTCTATGATGCGCCCGCCAGCTTGTTTGTTGCCACCTTTATTGGCTCTCCGGCGATGAATATCGTCAACGGACAGATTGTCAATAACACCCTGTCGATCGGTCATCATCAACTGGCCTACTGCGAGGGAGGAATGTCACAAGCTGTCTGCGTTGGACTCCGTCCTGAGCACTTAAAAGTCGTGCCGAACGACCAAGCACAATTTACTTTATCGGTGACCTTAACCGAGGCGTTAGGTGCCGATTTATTGGTCTATGGCCACATCGCTGGCACCGAGAGTCTAGTAACGTTGCGCCTAGAAGGCCACAGTAAAGTGGTTGAGGGAGATCAGCTACCGTTGGCGATTAAGCCGCATAATTTACATGTCTTTGAAGCTGAAAGCGGAAAACGACTGACTCTTGATGTTAAAGCGCATAGCAATGAGCGGGTCGCCATTTAATTTTTAGGAGGATAGGTTCATGCCGATTCAGTGTTTGCCTTTGTCATCAATGCATCACCACGCCGAACGCTGGCGCGATGTTCAGTGGCTGTTTACCGATGTTGATGACACTTTAACCTGGCAAGGAGCACTCCCGTGGCAAACACTGAAGGCATTAACTGAGTTACGCGACGCGGGGATCCGTGTCGTGCCGGTGACCGGAGCCTGTGCAGGTTGGTGTGATCATATCATTAATGCTTGGCCCGTCGATGCAGTCATCGGTGAAAATGGCGGCGTAGTAATGTGGCATGAAAATGGCCAACGACACACAACAATCAGCCATACCGCCCAGCAAGCACAACCTGGATTGCTCGAATGGGTTAACCACTTACTCTTGCGTTATCCAGACCGCACCCTGAGTGCGGATCAAGCGTATCGTCACTGTGAGGTGGCGATTGATATTGGTCAGCACACCCAACGTGCGCCACAAGCAGAAATTGATACATTGCTTGATGCACTCCACGCTCATGGCGCCAAAGCGACAGCCAGCTCCATTCATATCAACGCATGGTTCGGCCCCCACAGTAAACAACACGCCACGTTAGACTGGCTTTATCGTTACGGTGTCACAGAAAAAGCAGCGCGCCACCAGGCGGCATTTATTGGTGATTCACGCAATGACAAGGATATGTTTGCCCACTTCCCGCTCAGTGTCGGAGTTGCGAATATCGCCCCCCATCTTGCGCAGCTAGATACCCCACCCGCCTGGATAACCGATGCACCTGGCGGGCTGGGTTTCGCTGAATTTGCATCCTGCTGGTTGTCATTAGTGCGATAAGCGCATCCCTTCACTGTCTATTAACTGAGGGCAGCATCACAGCTTTTCTGCTACAGGGCTTTTTATATCAATGTGTTATTTAACTTTGTCGATAGGTCGTTCTACAATGTGGGCGTTTTATCATGATAATGATGCCCAAACCTCACTGTTTGCGCACCTTGCCCGATTGGTGCGTATAATTATTAAGCGCAAACACGATAACGATTAGGAAAATGCTATGAAACGCTATGCCCTTGCACTGGTAGCAGCTTTGTTGCCGATGATGTCACACGCGGCACCGGTAGAAAACGCAGACTGTTACTCGACCAAATATCATGACTATGTCGATGCCTCGATCAATTGGTATCAAGCATTGGTGGATATGACCGTCGAAAAAGATCCCGCTTTGGATGAAGTGGCCGACTGGTTTTTAAGTGGCCGTACTAACCACTTTAATCTTAACGCACAAGCTTTTGACTATTATTTAAACAATGACAGTGCCAAGCTTAATCTTGATGCGCCGGTTGAATCTTGGTTAATGCTCACTCAAGAAGATGTTAAAACCTTGTCGCAAAGCTCACTGCCACCGGCATCTCTTGCGAAAGACGTTTTTGCTTTTCGTCAAGGAGAATCGATGGAAGGTAACTATGCACTACGAAGCGCCCTCGCCGACCTCCTCAGCCATCCTAAAGAAATCGATAAGGCACTGAACCAATATAACGATCAAATGGTAACCATTAATCAGCGCCAATGTCAGTAAATCAGTATCCGTGAATAATGAGCCGGCGCTTGTCGGCTCTGACATTCACTCTATTATTATTTATGCTGCTTTTCCTGTCATCAAACCGTAAAAAAGCCTGATTGCCGCGCATTTTTTTGCTATGTTGTGGCCATTTTTCAGCAAGTGATCGTGTGTCTATCCCGATAATCATGGGCTTTTCACCGTTTGGACAGCTAAGCAGACAAAAGAAGAACGTCATGGCAACACACACTAAAGCCGCGGACGCCACACCGGAAACCTTACACCGGATTTTCACTGTCCCCGAGGCACCTGATTCAACGCTCAGTCAAATTGAGCAAGAAATATCACAGAACCTCAATCGCTTTTTACAGAATCACATTACCGCGACCGAGCGATCGCTCTCCGATATCGAAAGTGATTTCAGCGATCCCGCTATTCCTGAAGATCCTGCTTTCGTGTCTGATCATACCCAGTTTTTACTCGATAAGCTGGTCGCCCAGTCGGTGCATACGGCTTCACCGCGGTTTATCGGCCACATGACCTCGGCGCTACCGTTATTTTTTAATGCCTTTATCGAAAATCATGATTGGCCTAAATCAAAATACGGTAAAAATCGAAACCTCTAAAGCATTTACGCCGTTAGAGCGCCAAGTGCTGGGCATGCTGCATAACCTTATTTATCAGCAAGATGACGCTTTTTATCAAAGTTGGATGCACAGCGCGAACCATTCATTGGGGGCGTTCTGCTCGGGCGGTACTGTCGCCAATATCACAGCATTATGGGTAGCACGCAATAATGTGCTTAAACCGATGGGGATTTCCCTGGCATTAACAAAGCGGGTCTGTTTGGTGCTATGCGCCATTATGGCTATCGCGATCTGGCCGTTTTAGTGTCAGAACGCGGCCATTATTCATTGGGCAAAGCCGCGGATGTGCTGGGGATTGGTCGAGACCAATTAATTTCGATTCCCGCTGATAGCCAAAATCGCATTTGCATTGATGCACTCGAAGACACCCTTGCGCAACTGAACCACGACAATATCAAACCGGTAGCTATCGTGGGTGTCGCAGGCACCACAGAAACCGGCAGTATCGATCCACTCAACGCCTTGGCTGATATTGCTGAGCGAGAAGGCATTCATTTTCACGTGGATGCCGCTTGGGGTGGTGCCACCTTAATGTCGAATAACCAACGCCACAAACTAGCCGGTATCGAGCGCGCTGACTCGGTAACCATTGATGCCCATAAACAACTCTATGTGCCGATGGGCGCGGGAATGGTGTTATTTAAAGATCCGTCGGTGGTGGCATCGATTGAGCATCATGCGGAGTATATTCTCCGTAAAGGAGCAAAAGATCTCGGGAGTCATACACTTGAAGGGTCTCGCAGCGGTATGGCGATGTTGGTGTTTGCCTGTATGAATATTATTTCTCGTCGTGGCTATGAGTTGCTGATCGATCAAAGTATCGATAAAGCCGCTTCGTTTGCCACCATGATTAACCAACATCCCGATTTTGAGCTGGTCTCAGATCCAGAGCTTTGTTTATTGACCTATCGATTTGTCCCCGCGCGCGTACAAGCGGCCTTGGCGATGGCCAGTGAAGAGCAAGTCGATTTGATTCATAGTTTGCTGAATGATCTGACCAAGTTTGTGCAAAAGCGTCAGCGCGAATCAGGCCAAACGTTCGTCTACACGTACAAGGTTAACGCCGGAGCAGTGGCAGCGTCGTACCACCACGGTGTTTAGAGTAGTCTTGGCGAACCCTCTGACCACGCAAGAGATTCTGCATGAAGTATTAACCGAACAGGCGGCTATCGCGCAAGAGAGTGAGTTCGCCTATCCGCGCCTTATCACGTTGGCAGAGAGTATTCTCAAAAGCTAGCCTCTCAAGAACTAGCCGCACATTGCGGACTGCTCCGGTTCGTTAAGCGCTCGATAGCTAGAGAGAGGAAAGGCAGTCACATACAGTGGCTGCCTTATTATTTAAGCGGCCCTGTTTTGGGTGTGTCGGTTGATTGCAAACAATGCGTTTGACTCAGTGCCGCCTCACGCTGATGTTCGATGTCTAGCTGAGCTTGCTGCCATTGCATCTGTACCTGCGACGCTGTCATTGCACGACCTGGGGCTGAAAATAAAAAGCGTTGCAAGGTATGATCAAATTCAGCGGTATTTTCTTGCTCGCTATACGCAATCCCCATTAATTCGAACGCACGCACTTTTTCTCTATCTGTGCCAATAACGGTATACCGCTGTGCCGTATCGAGCGTTTTCTCATAGCGACAATGAATGAGATCGTGCTGAGCGCCCCGTAATGCTTCGTTGAGGCCGATAGTGCTGTAATTGCGCCACATGTCCGACATATTAGGTAGAGAACATCCTAATAGTAAAAAAGACACACACACGGCAGCGATTATTTTCATCATCTCGGATTCCTACTTTATGATGACGCTTTATTGTTTTGACGCGAGGTTTCTCTTTATCTTAGCGCCCACCGCGTCGATAACTTGAGCGTTAGTCACGCTGACCAATCACCACTTCACCCGATTGTTCAAACATCGCGACTTCTTTGCGACGACGACCGATCAAAATAGGCTTGTCGTCATAAAATAAAAAGTTCTTCCAATATTGCTTAAACACACCCCACTGTGTTTCGACGATATTGTGTTTGTCATAGCAAAAGTAGACCGTAATATTGTCTTCCCAGGGAAAGTTGGCGACAAATTCCTCTGGCAGATCGCCATCGTTATCCCACGCTTGTTGCCAGACCAGCCGTTGGGTCCAGATATGTTGATGAGTGGGCCAGTCTTGTTTGCCGAAATGATCCGCCGTCGGGCTGTCTTTGCTGATAAATTCTTGCCATAACTGCGCCGCGCGCGTCTCGGTCATGGGTTTAATCTCGGCAAGATCTGACTCAGGGATAGGGAGAGATTGATGGGTAAAAATCCACTTTCTTTTGTAGTCAGATAATGGGATGTAATTCATGCTGCTCGTGATTATCGGCTTGGTAATGGCACTAACTTTACCATATTTGCCACTGGGTTGTTACCAAGTCCAATACCGAAGATGGAGACAAACGGCAATGCGATATACATTGCCGTCAAGTAACAGTTAGCGGGATTAGCCGTTAATGGCAAGTTCATCCGTGGTTTGAATGTCTTTGTCTTCACCAACTTTACGGTGGCCTTGGTCAAGGTGCACCATATCAACAAAGTCGTCACTGCCCACTTGGAACGCTTGGCCAAATCCTTTTACATACAGGCCGTTTTCTGGGGCCAGACGGAAGAGACGAAAGTCTTCCAAGTCGCTTAAATTATCGATAATGTCGCCAAAACGCGCTTTCAAGGCATCAATACCGACTTGCCAAGTAGCAGTGTTACGCGCCACCATTTCGGCACGTGCATCAAAGCTTAACCGTTGACGCGCATAGATTTGTTTCGCGCTGCCTTCATCTTCGATCATCATCAATGACAGGTTTGGATTTTCTTGCAGGTTGCGCGCGTGACGAGCAATTTCACTAATCAGGATATAAAAGCCATCTTCACGCTGAGCAAAGGGCGCATAACTCACATTAGGTTTTCCGTCAGCGTCGACGGTCGCTAGCTGTAATGTCCGGCAGTTTGCACGAAATGCTTCAATCTCAGGGCCAAGGCGGTTTTGCAGGCGTTGTTGTTTAGTCGCTTGATCGATCATTATTGCTCCGATTCTGTTTGTTGTGGGGTCGCTAACTGCATTTTTAATTGGTTAAAGGCTTCAATCTGATGGTCTAGAAGCTGACGTTTTTCGTCACGCCCTAAATAGATCTTAAAAATTGAATCGCCTTGTTCAGTGAAAAAGCCGATGTAATGGGTTGTCTTACCGCGAAAGGGCTTGCTGACAAAAGCAATGCCGACCATGCGCTCTAGCTTTAAGTGGCCATGCATTTCGCCCGGTTTCCCCATCAAGTTGTAATAGCCATAGGCGATCTTGCCTTTGGGGAACGGCGCTTTCACTTCAAATATCGAGCCGCCGGAATGCACAATCGTGGTGACGGGGCCGCCCCATTCAGCGACCTGCATCAAAACGGTTTCCGCATATTGCCCATCGACCCAAGTTTGGTAGTCAGCAGGCATGGCGCGTACCGCCTCGCCTTCACTAACACCCAGCGTTGTTGCCATATCGGCAGGTAGCATCGAGGCATTCTCGTTCAGTAGCGCACTCACCTGCTCAGTTAACGTGGTGGTTGTCATTGATCACGTCCAGCCTATTTTTATTGTGGTGTGTCATTTCAGTGGGCAGGCGCTCACCTGCCCTTTGCACTGGTGGTTAAAATTGGTAACGAGCTAAAATTGGTAACGAGCTAAAATTGGTAACGAACATTAAATTTGATATCACGTCCGGGTGACGCGACTTGCGCCCACGCTTGAGTGTATTGCTCGTCGGTTAAGTTATCGATGGCTAAATCAAACTTCACCCCATCCCAGTCACCGTTCGGGCTGTAGCTTGCATACAAATCCCACAGGATGTAGCCGTCATAGGTGTTGGCATCATTCGTGTCGTCTTGATCGGCATAATGAGAGACGCGACCACCGACACTCACCGGTAGCGTCGCCAGCGCATAGTCGGTTTCAGCGACGAATTTGTGGGCGGGGATGTTCTCAAGATAACTGCCCGTCTCTTTGTCTTTCCCTTCGGTTTGGCTATAGCTTAGATTGTTGGTAAAGCCACCGAGTTGGTGATGAAGGCTTAGCTCGACACCTTCGAGTTTGGCATCTTGAACGTTTTCACGTGTTGTTGTTCCCCCCATGAAGTCAACGTTCATATCGATAAAGTCATCAACATCGTTGCGGAACAGGCGCACATCAACATAAGCATTGTCGAAATAGCTCGTCGGTGTAAATTGGTACGTGATGGCTAATTCTTTATTGGCACTGTGCTCAGCTTTGAGGTCCGGATTAGGGACAAACCGGTTAATCCCCATGCGGGTAATAAAGTGAGTACCACTGGCATACATTTCTTCTAAACTCGGGGCTCGAAATGCTTCGCGGTAACTTGCTGTCAATGCTAGCTGTTCGGTCGCATTCCATGTTAATGCCGTCGATGGTGACCAAGCATGATCGCGGCTATCACCATCCATTGATGTTGGTCGATTATCTTCACCTTTATAAGCGTCAAACCGGACACCTGCTTGCCACTGCAACTGCTCTGATACAGGCATGTTAATTTGACCGAATACACCTACATTCTCTGCATTTGCATCTTGTCCTGCAGGACGCTCTCCGGGTTTACTGCTGTCATCACGTATCGTCTCATAGCTGTCTCGATATAAATCCAGACCTGTAATGATATCGAGCTCTTTTAGGCTTGATGTGTTCGTGATAGAGAAGCCAAGGGTCTGAGTTTCGTTATTATCGCGTTCTTGCGGCACTACACGATGTTCCTCCATCTCTGTATTGTTCCAATACAATTGAGAGGAGATATCGATCCAATTAGTGGCGGGGCGATAATCATAAGCAACGGATAAACTTTGATCTCGTGTCTCGCGATACACTGAAGGATAAAAACCTGAAGGTTCTTTAATCGATGGATTTGACGGAGACATATCATCAAGCTCACCTTGGCGAGCAATAAACGTCCATTGGTGGTCTAAAGACGGTGTATAAGTGACTTTAGCAAAACCGCCTTTTTCACGGTTTGAAGAGTCAGACAAGGTTTTGCCATTGCCTAATTGATTATCATCGCTATCGTGATAGTAGCTTTGTACCAGCCAATCAACCGTCTCCGTGCGCCCAAACACCGCACCGCTTGTACGTGAGGCATTATTGTTGCTGTTGAAGCCTTGTTTGACATAGCCACCCAAGGTCTCTGTGCCGGAGAGAAAGTCACTGGCCGATTTGGTGTTTTGCGCAAACACGCCCCCTAAAGCACCGGACCCCCATAAAGTACTGGAAGGCCCGCGGACCACCTCGACGGAGCTGAGTAATTCAGGATCAATAAAGAGACTGGAGCGATGGCCAACCGAGAAATTCTGACGCGTACCGTCGACGAGCTGAACAACGCGGCCATTATCACTGCTCAGCCCGCGAATAGTGACTGACTGAGCGACATCGCGCCCTCCACCGATGACGGATACGTTGGGTAAGTGACGAATTAAATCCGTGACGTTACTCCCTTGCCGTTTTTCAATCTCTTCCAGAGAGACCGTACTGACGGCGACGGCGCCATTCGCTTTTTGCGCGTCCATACGGCTGGCATACACAGACACCGTCTCTGTTTGTTCACTATTTTGTTGCGCGCCATCGGCGGCCATTACCGGTGACGCGATACTGAATGTGCCAAGCGCAAGCCCGATAGCGAGGTTTAAGTGACTTGGGCGCGGTATCAAAATGTCCTTTTTCAATGTCATTTCAGTGCTCTCTGATTCAGTTGCAAATGAGTCTCATCATTATTTTTCAAGATTGTATTGATCGATAACAGCAATGTAAACGATAATTGATCTTAATTAGTTATGTAACTGACATTTACAAATGAGCAGTGAGAGGTAAATCACTGCCATCACATCGCATTATCTTTCATCAATAAGCCACTGATAAAACGACACATAAGGATGTAACATGGCCACCGCTGCAGTACGATTGATTACCCTATTCCTCACCTTGATGTCTTTTTCGCTCTATGCCTCACCGCGCATCGTTAGTGCCGGCGCCAGCGTGACCGACTTACTCGTTGAGCTTGGCGCGCAATCACACATTGTCGGTATTGATGCCACCAGCCAATTACAAGACAAGGAGATTCCTAGCGTCGGCTATCATCGCCAGCTAGCGGTAGAGGGCGTGCTCTCTTTGTCACCAGACCTCTTGCTTGGCTCAGATGAAATGGGTCCTGCTCCGGTGTTATCCACACTCCGTGATACCGGCGTCAATGTGGTGACATTATCCAGTGCCCCCACCGTCGACGCGCTCAAGCAGCGTATTCACACGGTGGCGGATTTAACAGAGACACAAGCGAATGCCGCACCATTGATAAACACCATTGATGACCAATTAGCCACGCTAAAAAGCCACGCATCCTCAGCAGAACGAAACACATCCGCACTGAAAGGGCTATTTCTACTAGTACACCAGGGACGCCCTGCCAGTGTTGCCGGTGCGAATACCACACCCAATTCGCTTATCAACTTACTTGGTGCCACTAATCCGGCGGCCGACTCCGTCACCAGTTATAAACCGCTTTCACCCGAGGCGCTGCTTGGCTTCAACCCTGACTTTATTTTGGTGATGCAACGGTCACTCGATCAGCTTGGCGGTATTCAAGGATTAGCAGACGCCGTCCCTTTGTTATCAAACACCCGGGCTTACCAACAAAATCGCATCATGGCTGTTGATGGTCGTGTATTAGTGGGTGGTTTAAGCCTTAATACCCTTGATGAAGCCCTTCGTATCCAAAACCAGTTACTTGGACACCAGCACTAATGCACGCTTACTTTCGTGAAACCCGTCAACGACTATTCCCCGCGCTGATCACTGTTTTATTCGTCGTCGCTGTGATGTCGATTGCCGTGGGACAGTGGCAACTCGGATGGCTCGTCAGTTTACAAAGCTTGAGCCCATGGCAAAACGATGTTGAGCCACATATCTTAACCATCGTGCAGCAGGTCCGTTTACCGCGGACTTTATTGTGTTTGTTCGTCGGTGCGTTACTGGCGGTATCCGGCGCATTGATGCAAGGGCTATTTCGTAACCCGCTGGCGGATCCAGGGATCATCGGGGTCTCTGGTGGTGCGTCTTTAGGGGGCGCATTTGGGTTATTGCTTTTATCCTGGGGCAGTCTCGACGTCGGCTTTGCCCTATCGGTGCCGCTGTTTGCTTTTTTCGGGGCACTGATAGCCACCTTATTTGTTTATCGCATTGGCACAACATCGATGGGCACGTCAGTAACCATTATGTTGTTGGCAGGGATTGCCATTAGCGCTTTATCAGGCGCGGCGCTCGGTTTAATCAATTACGTTGCTGATAACCAAACATTACGTGATATCGCGTTGTGGTCGATGGGCTCACTCACTGGCGCGTCTTGGGGGCAAATCACGCTAACGGGTGTCGCCGCCGTGGCGCTCACCGTTTTCGCCTACCGCTGCGCGCCACATATCAATGCCTTGTTACTGGGTGAGAACGAAGCCGCCTATCTTGGCATCAATGTCCACCGCCTAAAACGCTTGCTGATCATTGCGACTGCAGCGGGGATGGGGATTTCCGTCAGTGCCGCGGGACTAATCGGTTTTATCGGTCTGGTTGTGCCACATATTGGTCGGCTACTGGCAGGGCCGGATCATCGCACGCTTATTCCTTTATCAGCGATATTAGGCGCCCTTTTACTGACATTTGCCGACATTATCGCGCGGGTCATTGTGGCGCCAGCAGAACTACCAGTGGGCATCATTACTGCGCTGATGGGGGCACCTTTCTTTTTATGGCTTCTTATCCAACAACGACAAGCAGTGGTGCACTAATGCCTAATATTGCCTTAAATGTTCGTGATTTAAGTTACTCGCTCAACGGGCGCCAACTGCTTAATCGCATCAATATCTCGTTTGGCGCTGGCCAATTACATGTGTTACTCGGTCCGAATGGTGCGGGTAAAAGTACCTTACTCAAACAAATAATGAGTAGCAGTCACCTTTCAGGTCAGGTTGATTTTTGGGCCACGCCTAAAACTGCATGGCAAGGGGAGACCTTTGCCAAACAGGTGGCCTTTCTCCCACAAAGTAGTGGGTTAACCTTTGCGTTTACTGTTAGAGAGGTGGTGGAAATGGGAGCCACTCCGCTTCAGGCGAGCCAAGCGCAAATTGCCGCGCTGGCCGATGAACAGTTACAACAGTGGGACATCATTCACCTTGCCAACCGGCCCTACCCCATTTTATCGGGCGGTGAAAAACAACGGGTTCACATGGCGCGCATTTCTTTACAATTAGCCCAAACCGACCCAACGCATGCCATCATGCTGCTAGATGAACCCACATCGGCGCTCGATATTACCCATCAGCATTACACGCTACAACGCTGTCGGGCGCTTGCCGATCGAGGGATGACAGTGATCTTGGTGCTCCATGATCTCAACCTCGCCAGCCGCTACGCAGATCGCCTTTATTTTCTCAAGCAGGGCGAGATGGTGTTAACGGGCACCCCATGGCAGTGTTTTAATAGTGAGCAGGTGGAGAGTATTTATCAATACCCACTGACGGTGATTCAACATCCAGAGCATACTTGCCCATTGATCGTAACCTAGTGCCTGGTTTTTCATTATCAAAGCGCGAGTTTGCCACCATCGCCATGAGACTTTTGTGTCGATAAGCACCTCGCTGGGTCACAAAACCGTCTGTTGGTGATCGTTCGCTCATCAGACCAATTGCGACTGAGCGGTAACCTAAGTAAACTGAGACCGCAACCGATTAACTATGAGAATGGATGAAATCGGATTCGTTACCTTCGCAACCGTCTGATGGGCCGGGATTGTGAAAGACAGCGCCGCTGCGTATCAGCGGCGTTTTTCTGTAAGGTCGCGAGTAACGATCCCAAGGCTTCACAATATAGAAGAATTAAGATGGCAACGATTAAAGATGTCGCGCGTCTCGCGGGGGTTTCAACCACCACGGTCTCACACGTAATAAACAAAACCCGCTTTGTCGCCGAAAAAACAACAGAAAAGGTTTGGCAAGCCGTTGAAGATCTGAATTATGCACCGAGTGCGGTGGCTCGCAGCTTAAAATGTAATACGACCCGTACACTGGGTATGCTGGTCACAAAATCGACCAATCCATTTTTTGCTGAGCTCGTTCACGGCGTAGAAGACTATTGCTACGAGCAAGGCTATACGCTGATTTTATGCAATACCGAAGGCAACCTTGAAAAGCAACGTGACTATTTACGTATGCTGTCGGAAAAGCGTGTCGACGGTTTAATTGTGGTGTGCTCGGATCTCAATGAAGATCTCATGCTACTACTAGAGAAAAAGCGCGATCTGCCGATGGTCGTCATGGATTGGGGCAGCCACCACATTGATACCGATAGGATTGAAGATAACGCAGAGCTAGGCGGCTATCTGGCGACTAAACATTTTATTGATAACGGGCATACTCAAATTGGCTGTATCTCTGGGCAAATGGATAAGAACACCTGTAAGCAACGGCTTGCGGGGTTTTATCGCGCCCTCAACGAAGCCAATATCCCTGTGAATCAAGACTGGATCATTGAAGCGGATTTTGAAGCGAACCAAGCAAAAATCGCCGCACAACAGTTGATTACCATGAAAAACCGCCCCACCGGGGTGTTTTGTTTTAACGATATTATGGCATTGGCGGCGATCAGCACATTCAACCAAGCAGGCATTCAGGTGCCAGGCGACATATCCGTTATCGGTTACGACAATATTGACCTGACTGAATATTACTCACCACCGCTCACGACTGTGCATCAGCCTAAACGCGATCTGGGGAAGACTGCCGTCAAGCTCTTACTCAGTCGGATTAATGATAACGACACGCAGCAACAGGTGTTTGAGATGGATTTGTCGCTCATTAGTCGAGATTCCGTCAAAACCCTAAGCTAATGGTTTAGCAAGTGTTTTATTCGATGCCACGATCTTATTAGGGTCGTGGCTTTTTTACGCCTGTCTAAAGAGAAGAGCTTTTCCCTAAACTATCAGTTACATGATTTATGAACCAAGATCACATTTTGTATGCGTAGCAAGGGCGACATCTGTGTCTAATTATTATATTCTGAACAGCGTTTGAACAAGGCAAACCATCGCGAAAGCGTGGGACGCAAAGCCTCCGGCCTAATGAACTTGGCTTTACTGTCAAGATACTCAATGGTAGCGGGGCTGCCAGCGCTGTTGTTTTATTGCTGATACAAGTGTCAGCAATCGGATGTATCAAGCCTAAGAATTTGATGGTTCGTTGACAATCTTGTCTGTTTGCCTTGTTAGACTGCGATTTTATGTATAGGCATTCACATTCATCGAGATTGTTATTAAATGGATAAACCTGCTTTAAAAGACGCGATGCGTTTATTTGCCAAATTTGGCAATATCAAATCCCGATCCATGTTCGGCGGATTTGGGCTGTTTTGTGAAGACACCATGTTCGCTCTTGTCGTCAATAACACCCTCCATCTTCGTGCAGGCAAAGAGAACGAGGCCTTACTCAAACAACAAGACTTAACTCCGTATGTGTATAAAAAGCGTGGCTTTCCGGTCGTCACCAAGTATTTTGCTATTCCTGACGCTTGGTGGAACGATCAGCAACGACTATTGGCTGAGGCGAAAAATGCCCTCGACGTTGCCATACAGGATCGTTCACTGAAAACGGCAACGACGCCATCACGGCTCAAAGATCTCCCTAACCTTCGATTGGCCACCGAGCGTATGCTGAAAAAAGCGGGCATAGACTCGCCTGAAAAGCTGCAAAAATACGGCGCGGTGGGTGCATATAAAGCTCTGACTTCAGCACATGACAACACGCTTAGCTTAGAACTGTTGTGGTCACTAGAAGGCGCGATCACCGGTAAACACTGGTCGGTAGTTCCACCTCAGCGCCGTCAAGAGTTACTACAACACTTAGAAAAGTAACCCCTCATAAGTCCACTTCTGTATTGCTATTTAACTTTCTCTGTGAGCAATGTTTGCGTCCAACACCGCCACTAGGCGGTGTCGCTTTATCCCCCCCAACACAGTATTTCGTTTAAAAAACCATCACTCATTTGTTTTTCACACATTATTTGAAAGTACGCTGCAATCGACCCGGTCTCATCAGGGGTATGATTAAGACCACAGTTTTTTAATGTAACCAATAAATCAGCCAGTTACTTAATATCAGTGGATAAAAGTGTCCTAAAGTAATGGCTGATCCTCTTTTTATTCAACGACGAGACCTATTATGTCAGCGAAAAAAATGCTTGTTGGGCTACTGATTGCCGCCATCGTCGCGCTCTGGTTTAGCTTCGATCTCGGCCAGTGGCTGACGCTCGACAATGCCAAAGCACAGCAGGCGATACTTAACGACTACATCGTCCAGAATTTTACCCAAGCGAGTCTCATTTTCTTGCTTGGATACATCGTGATGACAGCGCTATCGCTACCCGGTGCGGCGGTGGCTAGCTTATTAGGTGCGGCCTTATTTGGCTTTTGGTGGGGGTTAGTCTTGGTCTCATTCGCCAGCTCCATTGGTGCCACACTCGCCTTTTTAGTTAGCCGTTTTCTACTTCAAGATTGGGTGCAAAATCACTTTGGTCATAAACTGGATGCGATCAACCGTGGTATTGAAAAAGATGGCCTTTTCTATTTACTCACGCTTCGTCTTATCCCTGTTTTTCCCTTCTTCTTGATTAACCTCGTAATGGGGTTAACCCCCTTAAAGACTCGGACCTTCTATTGGGTGAGTCAGTTAGGTATGCTGCCTGGGACCGCAGTGTATGTGAATGCGGGCACCCAACTTGCCCTGATTGATTCGCTAGGTGATGTGGTCTCGCCGTCAGTTTTGGGTTCGTTCGCGCTGCTGGGCCTTTTTCCGCTGATTGCCAAACTTATCATGACGTGGATAACACACCGAAAACGCTATCAGGGTTGGCGCAAACCCCGTCAGTTTGATCGAAATATGGTGGTCATTGGTGCCGGCGCAGGCGGCCTGGTTTCCAGCTATATCGCAGCGGTAGTGAAAGCAAAAGTAACGCTGATTGAAAAAGGTCATATGGGAGGCGACTGCCTGAATACGGGATGTGTCCCATCTAAAGCGCTAATACGCGCCGCGAAAACGATGCGGGAAATCCGTAAAGCCAATACCTTTGGCATTCACACTCAAGTGCCTGACGTCAATTTTGCTGCCGTGATGGCGCGAGTGAAAAAGGTCATTACTCAGATTGAGCCCCATGATTCGGTCGAGCGTTACACCAAACTGGGCGTCGAGTGTGTTCAGGGCGAGGCGCAGATCGTTTCACCGTGGGAAGTCGAGGTCAATGGCGAGCGTCTGACCACCCGCAATATTGTGGTTGCGACCGGAGCGCGTCCCCTATTGCCGCCCATTCCAGGTTTAACGGATGTCATTCACTATACCTCGGATACCATTTGGTCGCTGACCGAGTTGCCGCCACGGCTGTTGGTGCTTGGTGGTGGCCCGATTGGTGCTGAACTGGCGCAGAGCTTTTCTTGCTTAGGTAGCCAAGTTACACTGGCAGAAATGGCGGATCAATTATTAAGTCGTGAAGATAAAGACGCTGCGCAGCTGGTTGAAAGCGCACTCGAGCGTGACGGTGTCACTATTTTAACGCGTCACAAAGTCACTGGGTTTGACCATCAAGGTGATCAGCAAATAGCGCGATTAAATGGCCCCAATGGCGAGCAAACGGTGGCGTTTGATGCGGTACTCGTCGCACTGGGGCGCCAGGCCAATACCCAAGGCTTTGGGCTGGAGACGCTTGACGTTCCGTTAACTGATCGCGGTACCATTCAGGTCAATGACTACTTGCAAACTAATTACCCCAATATCTACGCTGTCGGTGATGTCGCCGGCCCCTTCCAGTTAACCCATGCTAGTGCACACCAGGCGTGGTATGCCGCGGTCAATGCGCTGTTTGGTCAGTTTAAACGCTTTAAAGCCGACTACTCAGTGATGCCAGCCGCAACCTATACGTCGCCAGAAGTCGCACGTGTGGGGCTCAATGAAAAAGAGGCCGAAGCCAATCAGCAAGATGTAGAAGTAACCTATTACGGCATCGATGATCTAGACCGTGCCATCGCCGATGGCAATGATCATGGCTTCATTAAAGTGCTGACACCAAAGGGGAAAGACACCATACTGGGGGTAACAATAGTGGGAGAACATGCTGGCGATTTATTGGCCGAGTTCACCTTAGCGATGCGTCATGGCTTAGGGCTGAATAAAATCCTCGGCACTGTGCACCCTTACCCCACCATGAGTGAGGCGGTAAAATATACCGCTGGCATATGGAAACAGGCACATGCACCCGAGAAACTGCTACAGTGGGTCGAAAAATATCAACGCTGGATGCGTCACTGAACAATAAGGAGAGAACGATGAAACAGTGGATAGTCGCGTTAATGCTCGCGCTCGTCAGTAGTCACGCACTGGCAACCCCAGCGAACCAAGATTGGCAACACGTAAAGCAAGATGCAAAGGGTCAAACCGTCTATTTCAATGCCTGGGGCGGTAGCCAAGAAATTAATGCCTATCTGCGGTGGGCTGGGCGCGAGCTCAAACGTGAATACGGTGTGACCCTTAAGCACGTCAAAGTGGCCGATATCGCTGAAACAGTGAATCGCTTGCTGGCAGAAAAAACGGCTGGTAAAGAAACTGGCGGCAGTGTTGATATGGTTTGGATCAATGGTGAAAACTTTAAATCAATGAAATATAACGATTTATTGCATGGCCCCTTTGTCGAGACCTTACCTAACTGGCAAATCGTCGATAAAAACCTGCCTGTCACAGAAGACTTTACCGTGCCCACCGAAGGCCTGGAAGCGCCATGGGGTATGGGACAACTGGTTTTTATCCATGACCAAAACACACTCGCCACCCCCCCGCGCTCTTTTACTGAACTATTGCAACTTGCAAAAGCCCATCCCGGGCGAGTGAGTTATCCGAAACCACCCCAATTTCATGGGACGAGTTTTTTGAAAGCCGCTTTGCTTGAGCTGACAAACAATCGACAAGCGCTTTATCAACCCGTCGATGCCGCCGATTTTGAGGCCATCACCGCCCCGCTGTGGGCCTATCTCGATGATCTGAACTCGGTCGCCTGGCGTCAGGGGGAACAGTTTCCGTCAAGCAGTGCTGAGACAATGCAATTATTAGATGATGGTGAACTCCTGATCGCGATCACTTTCAATCCCAATGCAGCCAAAACGGCCATAGTGACAGGCACACTCGCCGAATCAGCGCGGGCGTTTGCCTTTAAGCAAGGTGCGCTGACCAATGCGCATTTTCTCGCAATCCCTAAGAATGCCAATGCCAAAGCTGGCGCCAAGGTGGCGATCAACTTCTTGATGAGCAAAAAAGCACAATTGCGCAAAGCCGACACCGATATCTGGGGCGATCCACCCGTCGTTACACTGCCTGACACCGCTACAACGCGCCGTTTTCAGTCCCAGCCAGAGCCGCATCCAAGTTGGCAAACCGCACTCGAAAGCGCGTGGCTTAAACGTTACGGACAATAAAAGAGACCGTTATGGCACGTTGGTTATTTGCCATCACGCTGGCGGTATGCTGCCTGCCCTTGCTTCCCGGGCTTGGTGGCTTATTGGCAAGCGCGTTCGCGTATTTACCTGCCTTGGGACTGGCTGAAGTCAGTCTCTCTGGTTGGCGCGAGGTCATCAGCTGGCCCGGGCTATCACAATCACTTTGGCTCACACTGGTCTCCGGGCTCGCAAGCAGCCTACTGGCGGTTGTACTAAGCTTCGCGATTTTATCAGGCCACTTGGCAAACGCCCTTTTGGCAGCGAATCGCACGCAGCCTACCCGGTTTGCTTGCCCTCCCTCACGTCGCCTTTGCGATCGGGCTGGTGTTGTTATTGTCTCCCTCAGGATGGCTATTCCGCGTACTTAGCCCGCTGACCGGAGACATGCCACTGACCTGGTCGATGGTACAAGATCCCTATGTCATCGGTTTGATCCTCGCCCTCACGCTAAAAGAAACGCCATTTTTGCTTTTAATGAGCCTCTCAGTGCTAAGCCAACTCGATGTGCATCGCTTGACGATGGTATCTGCCAGCCTCGGCTATGATCGCACCAGTACCTGGATCAAGGTGATTTTTCCACTCTGGTTCGCCAAAATGCGTTTTCCTATTTTTGCAGTGGTGGCGTATGGTCTCTCGGTGGTCGACGTAGCGATGATTTTAGGCCCGAACACGCCTCCGACCTTTGCTTTATTAGTCTGGCAGTGGTTTAACGATCCTGATCTCTCATTACTCCCTCGCGCGTCGGCAGGCGCTTTAGTCCTCTTTTTGCTGTGTGGCTGGGTACTCGTGGGGTATCGGTTTATTGAGTGGCTAATTTGTAAACGCTTTAATCGTTGGCAATTCACGGGCTCACGCCGCGCTTGGTTACCGGGAAAAACCCTCTGGTGGCCGGTGGTGATTTTTCCTGTATTGGTGATCCCAACCTTGTTACTTTGGTCATTCGCTTTGCGCTGGTCATTTCCCGATTGGCTACCCAGTCGTTACGGCTTGCGCTTTTGGAGCCAGGAACTGACCTACGTTGGTGGGCTCATTGGCAACAGTGTGTTGCTTGCATTGATCAGTGCCACGGTGGCCGTCATATTTGCCATGGGCTGCCTTGAGCGCGCGGTTTCCCCTCGCCAAGGTTCGCTCCCTAAAGCCGTGATCGCCATCCCGCTTTTGGTGCCTCAACTGTCCATTCTATTTGGGATCCAAGTAGCAGTGTACAGCTTACCGGGACAATGGCATGTGCCCGCGACGATTTGGGCGCATATCTTTTTTGCCTTTCCTTATGTCTATTTAGCGTTAGATGGCCCATGGCAACAGTTTGACCCTCGGCTTACCCAAACCGCTCGCAGTTTGGGAATGAGTGCGATGACGGCTTGGTTGCGCATCAAACTCCCCTTGCTATTGCCGGCGATTATTCTGGCATGGGCGGTGGGCGCCAGTGTGAGCTTGGCACAATATCTTCCCACGCAATTGCTGGGCGCGGGACGGATCAATACCCTAACGACTGAAGCGGTCAGCTTATCCAGTGGATTGGATCGACGGATTAGCGGCTCTATGGCTTGATGCAAGCGCTAATCCCCTTGTTGGTTTTCGTCTTAGCCACGTTTCTCAGTCGCGCCATGCAACGGCGACTGACCCCTCATCAATCGGTTGCAACGCAACCAGGAGCAAATAATCATGACGCTGTGTGTGAATCAACTCAGCATAAACGCGCCTGATCTGTGTTTATTACGCGATGTGTCTTTCACCGTATCGCCTGGCGAGATCCTCACGGTGATGGGGCCGAGTGGCTGCGGGAAATCAACGCTTTTAGCGGTAATCGCTGGGCATATTCAGCCACCTATGCATTACCAAGGTGAGATAACATTAAATCAGCGTGTCCTGGATACCTTGCCCCCTGAGCAGCGTCAGATTGGGATCTTATTTCAAGATGATCTACTCTTCCCACATCTCAACGTTTGGCAGAACTTGGCCTTTGCACTGCCCTCATCGATGAGCAAAAAGGAAAAATACAGCCATGCCTTGGATGCGCTCGGTGCGATTAACTTAGCCGCGTTTGCCAACTATGCACCGTCGCAACTATCAGGGGGACAGCGAGCACGTATTAGTGTGCTACGCGCGTTACTCGCTAAGCCCGATGCGATATTGCTGGATGAACCGTTCAGTAAACTTGATAAACCGCTGCGGCGTGATTTTCGCGCCTTTGTGTTTGGTCAAATTGAAAAAAGGCAAATCCCGGCGGTGATTGTGACTCATGACAGCGAGGATATTGCCCATCCTGATCATCGCCTTGACTGGCCGAGCACCGAAACGCCCCGCAAACCACAGGAGTACCTATCCAATGCTTGATCGTTATGCAATTGTAATGATCCGCTGGCCATTGAAACAAGCAGCGGTCCAACTCACTCGGTGGGGTGCCAAACCCGACACGGTTACCATGAGCGGGTTTTTTATTGGCTTACTGGCCGTGCCCGCCCTCGCATTTCAAGTGTATTGGCTGGCGCTTGTGTTTATTGTCATTAATCGGCTTTTCGATGGTCTTGACGGTGCGCTAGCCCGCGAGCAAGGGCTCAGTGATGCGGGGGGCTTTCTAGATATTACGCTCGATTTTATTTTCTACGCTTCGATTCCGTTGGGCTTTGCGCTCGCCGATCCGGCCAATAATGCAATCGCGGCTAGCTTTTTGCTCTTTTGCTTTATGGGCACAGGGGCCAGCTTTTTAGCCTTTGCCACCATGGCAAGCAAGCATCAAATCGATAATCCCGTATACGCTAACAAATCCTTGTATTACATCGGTGGGATCACCGAAGGCACCGAGACCATTGCCAGCTTTGTGTTGATGTGTCTTTTCCCATCTTACATGGCGTGGATTGCTTGGGTATTTGGCATCGCGTGCTTGATCACCACAGCCACCCGAGTTTGGGCAGGGTACCAAACGCTACGCGAAATTGAAGGACGCTAAAAACTCGCTAATTTGCGCTCACGTTATAGCCACTGCTGCTGTAATTGCTCTTTATCACCCAAATAATCGAGCAGCCAACGCACCGGTGGCGATGCTTTATCTGAACGCCAAGCAATACAACATGGGCTGCTTAGTAGTGGCTCTTCCAAAGTCAGTTCCACTAGCTCTCCACGGGCTATCGCTTCTTCGGCCATATGAGAAGGCATCACACCAATCCCCAATCCGGCTTTAAAACACTGCATCGCACTGTGCCAATTCGGCACCGTTAGACGACGCTGGTTGTCCAAAAGCCAGGTGGTGCGGCGCGGCAAACGACGTGCGGTATCTTCTAAACAGATGGCGGGATACGGCGCGAGCTGCTCGTTAGCCAGCGGCTGTTCGCACTGCATAAGTGGGTGCGATGGACTGACGACAAACCGCCAGCGCAAGGTGCCCATTTCTCGATAGCGGAACGCGCCACTGACGGGGATTGCCGCCGTAGCACCAATCGCGATGTCAGCCCGATCATCGGCCAATGCATCCCACACACCATTAAACACCTCCATGGTCAGTAAGAGTTCCACATCCGGAAACGCATCATAGAAATCGCGCACGAGTGTGTTGACGCTGTCTTCACGCACCACATTGTCGAGCGCGAGTGAAACACTTTGCGCCCAGCCATTCGCGACCCGTTGTGTTTGTTGACGAATATTAGCCATCGCTTTCAGCATCTCGCGCGATTGCTCGACAAAATATTCGCCAGCAGGGGTCAGTTTTACTTGACGATGAAGGCGTTCAAATAACGTGACCGCCAATTTATCTTCTATTTGTCGCACGGTGTAGCTCACCGCACTCGGAACTTTATGTAGCTCTTCTGCCGCGCCTGAAAAGCTGCCTCGGCGCGCCACAATATCGATCACCTGAAAATCTTGGTAAGAAAACATTCACATCAAATTTTTTGAAAGGTATGTTCAAATCATACCGTTTCACAGCATAGATTGTTAGCCATAAACTGCTTGTTACATTAATCTTTGTATCAAGAGATAAAAAATGAACAAAAAAGTGCCTTTTATCACTCTGTTCTGGCTAGCAGGGTTGAGTATGCTGGGCTTTTTAGCCACCGATATGTATCTGCCCGCTTTTGAAGCCATGCAAATCGATTTTGCTACGTCGTCAGCCAATATTGGTTTGACCTTAAGTATCTTTTTGCTTGGCATGGCCTGCGGTCAACTCGTTTACGGTCCCCTCTCCGACCGCATTGGCCGGAAGCCTGCGCTATTAATTGGTTTGAGTCTCTATATTGTCGCGACTGCCGTGTGTCTTTTCGCGAGTAATATCTATCTATTACTCGGTGCTCGTCTCGTTCAAGCATTAGGGGCATGTAGCGCGATTGTGATTTGGCAAGCGGTGGTGATTGATCGCTATGAGGGCAAGCTTGGGCAAAAAATGTTCGCAACCATTATGCCGTTGGTCGCGTTGTCTCCGGCATTAGCACCGTTACTGGGTGCCTATTTACTGCAGCATTTTGATTGGCGCAGTATTTTTGTGGTTTTACTCGCCTTAGGCGTTGTTTTTGTTGCGCTTACTCTGCGTGAGAAAGAAAGCTTAACCAAGCCAGCACAAGATACTAAAATTATTGATAAACTTAAGATTGATTACCAGCAAGTCTTTCAATCAAAAAAGTTCATCGGAAACATGCTTATTTTTGCTGGATGTTCGGCCGCCTTCTTCGCCTATTTAACCGGGTCGCCGTTTGTGATGTCAGCAATGGGCTACACAGAGTCAGATATCGGCCTGAGCTACATCCCACAAACCATCGCGTTTATCGTCGGGGGTTATGCCTGCCGTTATGCGCTCAATAAACTCAAGGATCACAGTATCCTGCCTTGGCTACTCAAACTGTTTGTGGTCAGTGTGGTCGTCATCTTTTTGATTAGCTGGCGTACCGATGTCAGCAATATTTGGGTAATCTTAGGGCCATTCTGCTTTTTAGCGGCAGCCAATGGTGCCATTTATCCGCTCGTGGTGAACAGAGCGTTGGAAGATTTTAAATCATGCAGCGCCACGGCGGCAGGTCTGTTGAACTTTTTGCAGATGATTATCTGCTTTGTCGCGAGTGCCTTGGTCTCGGCCTTTGCCGCCTCTGGGCTGTTCGCAGTCACCTCAGTGATGCTGTCAACCTGCGTGGTGGTCATTATCGGCTTTGGCTTAGTCTGGCATGCTAATCGTCAGTCACAGTCCTTAGCAACCGCTTAAACGGATTGCATCTAACCAAAAGGCGCTTTTACGCGCCTTTTTTCATTACGTCAGACACACTGATATCAGCGCCAACATGCTGCCTGAGCCCGTGTTATACGCCGGACATCACAAATGTGCTTAGTCCAACACCAAACTGCCATTGTCATCAAACTGCCAAGAGTCTCCATAGGCGACTTCCCACAGATGATTATCAGGATCGGCAAAGTAGCCGCTGTAGCCACCCCAAAACACATCTTGTGCTGGTTTGACAATTCGGCCGCCGCACTCTTTAGCCAGTGCCAAAACTTCATCGACCTCTTCTTTTGAATGCGTGTTGTGAGCAAGCGTGATCCCACTAAAACCAGCGTCGCTAATAGACATACCGGGTTTTATGTCATCGGCTAAAGCGTCGATTGCATATAACGCTAAACGCGTTCCCGCTGTACTGAAAAACACTATCCCTTCTTCAGGATGATTATGGGTTGGAAACCCCAGTTGGCGATAAAATTCATACGAACGTGATAAATCGGCAACTCCCAAGGTAATAATGCTAATCCTTGCTTCCATACTTCCTCTCCATGGTGTTGATGCTCGCTTACGTTTTCGGGTGATTACGCCGTGTTAAGTTGCACGTGGTTTGCGATGTTTTTCAGTGAGATCCCTGCCGCTGATAAGCGTGATTGGATTGCTCTTAACACCGTATTGTATTCATCGCTGTTTTTGAAATCTGCGATCTTTTGCCGATCAGAAAACATCAAACTGATCATTAAACTTTGCGGAAAGCGTTGGTAATTGACCTCATGCGTCAGCCATTCAAAGCCATCAATCTGTTTCATAGTTTGCTCGCACACCTCAGTCAGTGCTTCGCGGATAACATTGTCGTATTTTTTATCGGTTTTTCGCATTATGATTTTCTTCTTGTTAAAGCGAGCTGTGCTTGGGATCGGTACGCGTGTGGTCAACAAAAATCAGTTCTTCCGTGGCAAAGCCTCGCTGTTTAGCCTCAGAGATAAAACGTTCTTTGACCGACTTAGGTAAAGTGGGCGTACGAGAGAGCAGCCAAAGATAGTCATGATCAGGGCCTGAAATAAAGGCATATTGGTACTCATCATCTAACTCAAACACCACATATGAGCCATAGAAAGGACCAAAGAAGGATACTTTGAGATAGCCCGTGTCATCGTTTTCAACGAAATACGCCTTGCCTTCGGCTTCTTGCCACTGTTCCTCTTCAACACTAAAACCGCGGTTAATCACCTTCACGCCACCGTCGCCCCGCAACGAATAGGTTGCTGAAACGTCAGATAAACCGCGTTCAAACGAATGGTCGAGTCGAGCGATTTCATACCATGTCCCCAAATAGCGGTTAAGTTCAAAGTTCTTCACCGGTGTCACGTCTTTAGGCATGCCTAGACAGCCGGTTAGCACTATCGATAATAGAAACAGGAATCCTAATCTCATCAATCACTCCTTGCCGGATGGCACGTATTTACCACCCGCCAAACTGGCCATGGCGGCGGCTCTATCTTTGAATTGCATTTTTCCAACACAGCACTGATCCAGTTGCGCATAATGGGCTTGGATATGTGCTACCAGCTGACCAAGTGGCATGGTCTGCCCACTTGGCTGCCAGTACTGACCGCCGTCTTGGCTCATCCAACAAACGCCTTGGCTATCCACCAGCACATCGTCTTCCGTGATCAGGTTTTCACTCAGCACCTTAAGCGACGCCGAGTCTGGCGCGTACGATAGTTCGTCATCCCCTTGCCAAATCAGTAGCGCAGGATAGTTGATATAGGTGGTCATGACTTGGGCTTAAATATATCAAGTCTGAGTGCCACTGACTTCCCTAACCAACCCACATGGTCGGTATGATCAACATAATCATCGCCCGTCACGCCATGCAAAAAAACGGTTAAATCACCACGGTGATCTTCAAGCCACGCCATCACCTCATCGAATGCGTTTTTGTCAAATGAGATTTGAAAACTCCATTTCGGATGTGGACCCACGCATTTGCGATGAAAACGGCCAAGATCAATCGGCAGTGACGACGCAGAAGCAGTCTGATAAATCACATCGGCTTCGGTGTCGGCATCATAGTAAACATGGGCATGGTAAGCCTGGTTAACATTGGGAAAAGAGTATAAAGAAGACATAAGCATCATTCGATTCAATACGGTGGAATTGAGAATAGTTTACGTGAAATCAAGGGCAAGAAATAGTGACGAACGGTGTGGCTATTTAATCATCGCGTTAATCAATACAACATCACGTCATGATAATAAGAAAAAGCGGCCGAAGCCGCTTTTCTCTTGATGACAGCTTTTGTAATAACGCGTCGGTTAATTCAACACACCGTTTGAATTATCAACATTGTCCAAAGTCTTATCTAAACCAAAATCAACCGCTTGACGGATCATTTCAGCGTGCACGGCTTGCTCTGCAAGCCCCTCCGTTTGCGGGAAAATAAAGGTGCTATGGCTCGCGTTTTCACCGGCAAAGTCAACAAAGTTCTGGCCACCTTGCGCAGCGGGCGAACTGGCATTGATGGTTGGTAAACCAAGCTTCGCAGCTAATGGCTCAGAGCCAGCGAAATTATCCACAATGCCCGGAACCGTGTAGGCGACGTTGTTCGGTACTGTGTCGTCACCATCGACTTGCTGCATATAAATCGGCGTCGTACTACCATCAATATACGTCGCGTTCGTGTATGGGTCGACGGTATCGAGTAGTGTCTGAGCAGCGTAATTAAACTGCTGAATCACGCCCTTCACTTCCGCGCGCGCATTCACTGAGCCTGTCGCCTCAAAGGTTTTATAGCAAATCACATTGTTTTCTGCGCTGTTATCTAGGGTGCAATTATTACCCGCAAAGGTCTGATAAGCAGCGCTGCCTGTAAAGGCGACACTATGCTTAATCAAGGGACCAAATGAGTCCGATCCTAGCAGCAAGTTAGCAATTTGCCCCCCAGAATTAGCCACGCTTAGCGCAGAAAATTTATAAAGTGCATCCAGTCCATTACTGTTTTCACGGTTTGCCGCGGCAACGCCGTAGTGCCAACGATGCCGCCCAATGAGTGACCTAGTAGGCGTGGTGCTGAGGTTGTAAAAGACGACATAGACGCCAATGGCGTGCCCGCAAAGCCACCCGCTAGCTCCGTGTGTGTTAAGCCTGCACGTACCCCCATCACATCCAGCGTGCTCTGACGCATATTATCACGCGCCACGGCCAGATTATTGAGGTTCAGGTATGCGATCACATCGGCATTGGCAGAGCGTTGAGCATCCAAACTACGCTGACCGTGAAGCGGCAAATCAATCGCCATCACCGCTTGGCCTGCATTGGCAAAGTTAGGCGCAAAGAAATACGCATTCTCTTTTGCCGAGCCAATGCCATGCTGATAAATCGTCAGTTTGGTATTGCTATCAACCGTTGTCGGTGTAAACAGCAAGAAAGGGACTTCTTGCACCGATTTAATCTGCGGCACTGGACTGTAGCGGGTAAGAATCCGCTCAGGATCTAGCTGGCTGCCATCCGCTTTGGTCAAGGTGACACCGGCGAGCTTAAAGAGCTCAGGCACAATTTTCGATGTATCATCGCCAGTCAGTACCGCAATATCAACACCAGCATCGGTAAGCTGCGCGGCAATGGTCGCTTTCTGCTCGGGATCTTGCAGTACATTCAACACTTTCGCCAAGCTGGGCGTTGCTGACTCAAACGGTTGACTATTCCACTCGCTGTCAGTCTCCAGATAGTAAGGTAGCTTGATGGTGCCTTTGCTCACCTCAACATTGACGCCACTAAACGCTGCCTTGAGCGTCGTCTTAATATTATCCGCATCATTGGGATCAAAGTACTGGGTAAACTGGGTATCCTCAGTTAAGGCTGTTTCGTAATCCTGAGTGCCGGTAATATCGATGGTGTAGGCATCCGATAAATCAGCATTATTGGGGTTGGCGCCCGCTTTCCATACAGCAGCTAGGCTTCCAGCATCAAACCCAGCCGCCGTGGCTTGCTTGGTGTAGTTTAAGCTGTCACCGACCGATTGAGTTGAGAACCAGGTAGAATAGACGATTGCTGAATTAGCACCCGCGGCTTTCGCCAACTTCTCCACACCTTTAATGACTTCTGCCGGTTTTTCTAATGCCGTTCCAGTATAGTTTTTATTGGTCGACTTTAATGAGGCATAGCTCGTTGACGTGCCCACGGGGTTACCATTTATATTTTCCAGCGCATCGGTAATCACCACGATGTATTCACTGCCCGGCGCGAGGTCGCGAGTGGGTAATATTGTCAGCGTATCCGTCGCCGCACTGGTGACAGCATTGAAATCGCTACCGAGCGTGAGTACCTTTTCTGGAAGCGGATTGTCTCCAGTAAGCGACTCGGTAAGTTTAACCAGGTAAACCCCCTTATAGACAAGCCCATCGGCCAATCCAGTGCCTTTAAAATCAAATACCAAAGGCATACTGGTAGACCAGCCATCCATAGTATTCATCGCCGCGCGCGGATTACTTAGAGTATTATCAGCGCCGGTCGGTAAATTTAAGGTGCCGTCGTTAGGGTTCATCAATAAAAAGGTGGGCACCGGCACAGACTGATTTTTGCCCTGTAAGGTAAAATCAATTTTGGTGTCTCGATCGAGTAAGGCTTGCACGTCGGCATTGAAATCCGGCTGAGTCGAGCTGGACGTCTCATCCCCCAGGGCGAGATCGCGAACGTTTTTTAACCAAAAAAGGATCGGTTTGACGATCACCTCTGGCTGTGATCATATAGGCAGATTCTAAAATAGTTCGGGATAGATACCGTGGATATCGATACATTTAAAGACTACTTCAGCGCCGTTGATGATAATCGCCAGAGTGCCAAGATAACC
>NZ_AQOD01000061.1 GCF_000513715.1 Salinivibrio socompensis S35 | reverse complement strand
KTGTCGTAGACGACGACGTTGATAGGCAGGGTGTGTAAGCGCTGTGAGGCGTTGAGCTAACCTGTACTAATTGCCCGTGCGGCTTAACCATACAACACCCAAGAGGTTTTGGGTTGGACTCGAAATAAGCCAGTTGATTGTGGCGAGAACGAACAGCTTTCTAGATTATGTGTTTTGACTGAACAGTGAAGACACACCCAATTTTGCTTGGCGACCATAGCGCTTTGGACCCACCTGACTCCATGCCGAACTCAGTAGTGAAACGAAGCAGCGCCGATGGTAGTGTGGGGTCTCCCCATGTGAGAGTAGGACATCGCCAGGCTCTCTTTCTTGTTTTCAGATTTTAAAAAATCTGAAGGCAAAACACGATAACCTAATTAGAGCTTAATCATTAGGCCTTAATTAGCGAAAATTTAAGCATCAAAGCAGATTGACGTAAGACTTTGATAGACAGAATTGGTGCGGAGTGGTAGTTCAGTTGGTTAGAATACCGGCCTGTCACGCCGGGGGTCGCGGGTTCGAGTCCCGTCCACTCCGCCACTACTTATAGGGGTATAGCTCCAACTGGCAGAGCAGCGGATTCCAAATCCGCGTGTTGGGGGTTCGAATCCCTCTACCCCTGCCAATTAAAAAGCACTGACATCTGTCAGTGCTTTTTTTTTGCTAACGTTCAACGACGACATATCGGTTCGTCAGCGACTTATTAGTTGTGTTTAGCTACGAATTGACTTGGCGCGCTAGCTTCGGGCTGATGACTAAAGCAGAGCTCATAGGTGAAGGCTGTGGTGTACTTCGTTTCTTGTCTACTTTCATTTTGATATTCCACTTCAACAATCACTCTTTGATAGCCCGCGCCTTCAAAGTGATCGATCGACGTTAATATGTTTGAAAGATCGTCAGCTTTGAATAACCAGCCTTTTACCCTGTCTTTTGCATTATCACTTAACTCGATGCCGGGATAGCCCGTCGCCGAACCCCAACCTCTATCGGTGCGTATCGCTTGAATACTAGCGTCGTACCAGCTTCCTTTGATATCGGCCAGTAGATGATGGTTCTCTTCTCCTGGACAGAGAGTACCGTAAACAAATAGATTGTTGAGCATAGGCATCGCTCCATGAATACACCTTGTTATCATTACTTTGCTATCCTATCTCTGTCTTGAAGTGGGCGGCAAGTGATATGGTGCGTTTATTACTTGTGTTTAGGCGCTAACGATCGCAAAAACGGCGCCCGTTATAGGGACAACCTATACTCTCAGTGGTGAGCTTTATGGTAGTAATTCAGTCATGAAACGACGTATTGGCAAGGTAGTCGCTTGGGGAAGCGCCATTTTAGTTCCAGCCGCCGTGGTGGGTGTCAATGGTTACTTTACTGTACCCCATGGCACGCAATTACACACGGTGTCTGGCATTTATCACCAGTGTGTTGATTATACGCATTCTTTACCGCTGGATGAGCAAGGGCACTTCTCTTTACTGGTTTGGAATATTTACAAGCAGCAGCGGCCCCAGTGGGACACCGCATTGAGCCATTATCGGGATCCACATCGACTCATGTTATTACAAGAAGCGAGCTTTGGGCCTCAACTCTCGCGCTGGATCACTCAGTCATCACTTCATTATGACCAAGCCTATGCGTTTGCAATGCAAGATGCGGTCGCTGGGGTAATGAATCTTTCTGAGGTTAACCCGATACACAGTTGTGCTTATACCGCAGTAGAACCTTATTTACGCTTGCCCAAAAGTGCACTGTATAGTGAGTATCAGCTTTCAAATGGTCAGCGGCTCGCCGTGGTTAATATTCATAGTATCAACTTCACTTACGCGATAGGCAGCCTATAAAAAACAATTAGCGGCACTTGAACAAGTGCTGTCACGCGTTGATGGGCCGATTATACTGGCAGGCGATTTTAATACATGGTCTCAACGGCGATTAGAGGCAGTTAGAGCGATGGTTTCTCGTTTGTCCTTACAAGAAATGCAGTTTCAACCAGACCAGCGGATGACGAAGTTTGGCTTGCCGTTAGATCATATATTCTATCGAGGCCTAACTGTGGAGCAAGCCAGTGCGGTGGATAATGGTGCCTCCGATCACGCTGCGATGGAGGCACAACTTAAGGTTATGGGTTGAGTAATATTAGCGCGGCATGCATTAATTTATTGCAATGATGATCGCCCAGCCACCGAAAACAGCCACCCAAGGAAGGGTCGCGACCACAATGGCTTTACCTTGATTTAATGGCGTCCAAGTGCCAATGGCGGTAATGCTGAGAACCCAATACCATGGTAAGAGTAGCGGTAAACTGGCTGCCCAAGCTGTCCAAGATGACGTAAGCGGCAGCTTAAGCAGACCGTTTAAACTATTGAGATCAGCATGGGCCGGCAAGATAAAGTTTGGTGCGAGCGTCATATTGGTATAGCTTGCTAAATCACCAATGACTGCTGGTAAGAAGATAAAACAGGATGCGGCTAACCAGTGACGATAGCCAAAGTTCGGCGCCTCTTGCTTGGTCGATAGCCGAAACCAAAGGGCTAAGGCGAAAATAACCGCGGCACGGCCAAACCAGTCCCCTAATACCTCAGACGCCAAAAGAGTCTCTCGTTGTAACCATTTTTCCGCTTCTGCTTGAGGCATAGATAGCTGTTGGGCAAGTGCTTGTTGAAGGGTGGATACATCCGTGTGATCAAAATAGGCACTCCAAAAAGCAATTGCGCTTAAGCACATAAGTAAATAAGCAACCCAGCCCCAAGCCGGTCGTTGACTCAGTGCCGCGAAACAGGCGCTCGGGCGAAGTACGGTATCACGTAACGCATAAAATGGATTGGTTGAGGCTTGCATCATGAGCCGCTACTCCGTGAAACATCAATATGAAGGGTCAACTGTTGTCCCGGTTGGATATACGCATTCTGGCGCAGCTGGTTCCATTTCATTAAGTCTGATACCGATACCTTGTACCTATGTGCGATAGTGCTCAGTGAATCACCTTGACGAATACGGTAGGTAATCGTGCGAATACGTTGCGCATTTTCTTCTTTGTCCCATACGACCAATTCTTGACCAATACTTAAGGTATCGCGAGGGCTCATACCGTTCCACTTGGCAAGTTGACGATAATCTACGTCATAACGGCGAGCAATGGTCCAAAAACTATCTCCCTGACGCACTGTGTGAGTACGCTTATAACCATCGCGCTCTGCAGCCTGCAATGCGGCTAAACGCTGTGGGGCACTTAACGTGTATTGAGATTCGTCTTTGAGTGATACCGGGATCATTAAACGTTGTCCCACCCGAATGCGCGATGAAGGTAACTGATTTGCACGCTTCAGTACTTTTACAGTGGTATTGTATTGGGCGGCAATCTCACTCAGACTGTCTCCCGACTTAACCGCATAACGTTCTACCCGCAGCCCTTGGTTCTTATTTTTTGCTAGCTCGGTATTAAAGCGCGCAACCTTATCATTCGGCAGTAACAGGTGCGTTGGGCCGGATGGTGAGGTTGCCCAGTGATTGTATGCCGGATTGAGGCTCTGCAGTTCTGACACACTCAACCCCGCATAGTTAGCCGCTAACGCAAGATCCATCTGCATGCCCGGTTCAATCATCTTTAATACCGGCTGGTTAGGGATGGTAGGGACATCTAAACCGTATCTGTTTTTATTTCGTAGCACATCGCCGAGGGCGATAAGTTTGGGGACGTAACTGCTGGTCTCTTTGGGCAAATCCAGGTGCCAGAAGTCGGTTGGCTTGCCACGTTGCTCGTTACGACGGATAGCTCTTGATACACGTCCCTCGCCGGAATTATACGCGGCGATCGCGTGTAACCAGTTACCTTCAAACATGTCATGCAAGTACTCAAGGTAATCAAGTGCGGCATCGGTTGATTGGACCACATCACGTCGGCCGTCATACCACCAGTTTTGTTCTAAGCCAAAACGCCGTCCAGTGGCAGGAACAAACTGCCATAAACCGGCGGCTCGACCATGAGAGTAGGCGAACTGATCAAATGAGCTTTCAACAACAGGAAGTAGTGCCAGCTCTAGCGGCATATTACGGGCTTCTACTTTTTCAACAATAAGATATAAAAATGGCGTCGCACGTTCAGTCACGGTCGCGAGGTGGTTAGGATAGTTTAAATACCAGTTGCGATAACGTCTAACGGATGCATTGTCTGGAACGGGCAGGGAGAGTTGCATACTGATCCGCTGCCAAACATCCTCTTGTTTTTGCTGCGAAAGTACCGAGGGTTGTTCCGGTGTCGTTTCCTCTGGCGTTACTGAGGTCTCTTCGGGCGCTGTTGAGGCCTTTAGAACCGCAATAGGCGGCGCTTTGTGGGCGATATCCGTGTCTTGAGCGTCACCCGTTGACTGACAGCCGCTCAGCAACAGTGTGCTCAATAAAACTAAACGGTACTTCATGGCATAAAAACCTTCGTCCAAAATAGCCGATGATGATAGGGGCTGGCCTTACTGATGACAAGAGACTCAGCTCAAAATTCGTCCTTCCACCGTCGCAGTGCTCGGAAAACTTCTAATTCAGTGTCATCTTGCGCACGCCCACTGACCGCTTTAATCACGGTTGGCTCATGCGTACGTAAAAAAGGGTTGACACGTTTTTCGCGCCCAATAGTACTTGGCAGTGTTTGTTTTTCCTGAGCACGTAAGCGGTTTACCTCTTCGCGATATAAATGGAGTGCATCGTTTTCAGGCTCAACGGTCAATGCAAAGGCGACATTCGCAGCTGTGTACTCGTGGGCGCAATAGACCTCTGTTTCAATCGGCAATGAGGCCAATTTTTTAAGTGAGTTGACGGCTTGCTCTGCGGTGCCCCCCAGCAAGCGTCCACAGCCAGCAGAGAATAGCGCATCGCCACAAAACAACTTGCCATCACCGACAAAAGCGATGTGGTCATCGGTATGCCCCTCAACACCGACCACCAAAAATCGATGATCGAATACATCGATCTGATCGCTATCTCCCACGGCCATGCTTAAGTGAGGGATCGGTTTAATATCAGGCCCTATGACTTGAGCGCTGGGTGCGAAACGAACGAGATCTTCTATCCCATTGGTATGATCCCAGTGATGATGTGTGATAAGAATGCAAGACAGCGTCAACGCATGTGCTTTGATATAGTCAATAACCTGACTTGCTTCACCGGGATCGACCACGGCACATCGATTATCTTCACTAATAATGAGCCATATGTAATTATCGTTAAATGCAGGTATGCTTTTGACGTGAAGCATTGGGTTCTCCAGCGATAGAATGAGCCTTAATAATGAAACCAGCGCGCATTGAACATCAGTTTGACTATCCCTACACGTGGGATCAAGTTGCCTACGGTGATTGGGCGCGCACCCAATTGCAAACCCGATTGGATGAATGGCTACCGACTTTATTCGGCTACCACTTGCTTAAGTTAGGCGGATTAAGCTGCGAACTAGTGAGTGAACAGTGTAACATTCAACACCAAGTCTGTGTCGATAAACACAATCCGATGCGTAACCTCACGGCGGCCCATTATGCCTTACCGTTTATCCAAAAATCTTTTGATGTCTGTTTATTAGCACACCAGCTTGATTATAGCGAGGACCCTCATCGATTACTAAGAGAGGTCGACCGCGTTATGATTGACAATGGTTGTTTGATTCTTTCTGGCGTGAACCCGGCCAGTTTTTTAGGGGTGAAAAACTGATTCGAGGCCGACATCAGCGCTTGCCATGGGGAGGAAGGATGTTTTCACCACTGCGAGTCAAAGATTGGTTAAGTGTCATGAACTACGAAGTCATTGCCGCACATCAAATGGGGTTATGGCCAACACACCGCCCTAAAGCGCGCCATGCGTGGGTTGAAAGCAGCTGCAGTGTGGTTACCCCCGCGTTGGGGTCTATTTATCTGATTATGGCACGTAAACGCAGCTATCCATTGAAACCGATTAAACCACGCTGGAAGTTAAAGCAAGCGGTATCGCCGCTAGGTGGTGTGGTGCCTAACGGCGGTTAGGAAGCCACGTCTATGCGGGAGGCTGATACCCTTCATCTATATCCGTCGGTTGATTAGCGGCTTGACGCGCGAGCTCGTCGCAACGCTCATTTTCTGGGTGACCCGCGTGGCCTTTCACCCAGTTCCATGTTATCTGGTGGTTGGCTGCCGCGTGATCCAATTGCTGCCACAAGTCGGCATTTTTAACCGGTTTTTTATCCGCCGTTTTCCACTGTCGCTTTTTCCAGTTATGGATCCACTGCGTAATCCCTTGGCGAACGTATTGGCTGTCAGTGGTGAGAACTACTTCGCAGGAACCTTTTAACGCCTGTAACCCGACAATCGCCGCCATCAACTCCATGCGGTTGTTTGTCGTGAGGGTAAACCCAGCACTTAACGTTTTTTCATGCTGTTTATAGCGCATTACCACACCATACCCCCCAGGACCTGGGTTACCGAGGCATGAACCATCTGTGAAAATTTCTACCTGCTTGGTCATCTTTGATACTATAGGCTATTCATCTGAGCCAAGTTTGACACAGTTATTACCATGAAAGCGAATTACGATCGTCTCATCGTGTTAGATACCGAAACCACAGGTATGAACCGCGAAGGTGGGCCTCACTATCGAGGTCACAATATTATAGAAATCGGTGCCGTTGAGATTATCAATCGCAAACTCACCGGTCGGCATTTTCATGCCTACATAAAACCGACGCGTGCGATCGACCCTGAAGCGATTGCCGTGCATGGTATTACTGACGCGTTCTTAACTGACAAGCCTGCTTACGCGGATGTGCACCAAGCCTTCGTTGACTTCATCCAAGGTGCCGAGCTTATTGCCCATAATGCGCCCTTTGATGTGGGGTTTATGGACCATGAGTTTAAAAACTTAGGGGTATCGGTGCAAACCAATGACATTTGCACAGTTACAGATACCCTGGCGATGGCGAAGAAGATCTTTCCAGGCAAACGTAATAACCTTGATGTGTTATGTGATCGCTATGGCATTGATAACTCAAGACGGACACTACACGGGGCGTTGCTGGATGCGGAGATCCTAGCTGACGTCTATCTGTTAATGACGGGTGGGCAAACGCATCTATCTTTTAACGCAGGTACCGATACTGACAATGCAAGTCCAATGGCCCCGAGAACCGTTAAGCGTCAGATATCGCTAAAGGTAATCCCTGCATCGGCCGATGAAATGAGTGACGCATGAAGCGCGTTTAGATTTTATTGAACAAAACGGCGGCTGTCTTTGGCGGCAGTAGGAGCAGGCATGAGAAAGCGGTGGTGGGCAGTTTGTTTTTGTTTCCCTTTATTGGCACACGCTAATGAACAAGAGATCCGTCTACTGGAAAACCGCTTTCGCGTTGACCCAACCATTGAGCGCGCCGCGTTTGTTATTTATAGAGAAAAACCCAGTATGCCCGTGGTCTTAGTGCGACCTGACGGGAGTAAATATTACGCGTGGCGACACCCAGATAATGTATCTTGGCATCAAGAAGCTGATATGGACATTGTATCGATCAGCGATCCGATGCCTGGGCCATGGCAAGCAATTGGGCGTGTTAGCCCTGATAACAAAGTGAAGGTGCTGAGCGACTTGCGAATGCAAGTGGAAGACTTGCCCGGCCGACTTTATCAAGGCGAAGCGGTTAAATTCACTGCGCGCTTAATGTTAGGAGATGAGCCCCTCAATCTGCGAGACTTTATTCGGCGAGTGGATCTCACCGTGAGTTTTACTGAATTTATTAAAGATCCTGCATCGCTTAATCCTGACCAACGCCCTCAGCCAAAATCACTTGGTCAGTTTAGTGATGATGGAACAGAATTAGATGAATCGCCTAATGATGGGGTTTTTACAGTATCGCTACCTATTAATGTGATGCCCGGTAAGTACCGAGCGCGCGTAACGTCTGGAAATGGGATCTTCTTTCGTACCCTTGAACAAGACGTTCTTGTATATCCAACCCCACTGATGGCGACGTTTAAACAGAGTCAGATAGATGGCGAACCGCATCAATTAAACATTCAAATGGAACAAGCTAGCATTGAACCGGGCAGTGTGTCTGTGCATGCCAAGTTTACAGATACAGAAGGCAAGACCACGGTTTATCCAAAAAGTAGCGAGGAAAAGTCAGAGACGATCTCGCTGGACGTTCCCTATGCAACGACGCCTGGGCAGTATAAATGGCAAGCAACGTTATATGCGACAGATCAATTGTCGGGACGCCCGCTAGTTTTTCCTCTACCAGAGCAGACGTTTGCTGTCACAGATTATGAAGCGCTAGAGCAAGCCGAAGCGGAGCGTGAAGCGCGAGAGCAGGCGATGATGGAGGCGGCTGAGGCTCGGAGGCGAGAAAGAGAGCGGACTGAAGCACGTACAACGTCTCTCACCATTATTGGGTTAGGAAACTTACTTGTCATCTTGATTGGCGCCGCAACTTGGTTTGTGTTGAAAAAACGTAAAGCAAAAAAATTGGCAGAAGCCGCGCAAGAGTTAGAAGCGCCGCCACCGGATAAAGATGCTGAGACAAGTGAAGAGATGGATGATCTGGATATGGATGGACCGAATAAAAACGTTTAACTACACAGTTAAACGTAAAAAAAGAGAGGCGAACGCCCTCTCTTTTTTGGTTGCTTACGTTTAATACAAGGCGCGGCTAAGCGGCATTATGCATCTTATTTTCTTTCACCGATGCGGCCGGCAACTCCGCAGGATCAAAGTCATCGACATTGATCGTTTCCAGTCGTCCTTGCTCGGCTTCTCGCAACAAGTCAGCTTCCTGCTCTGAAATCACCCCGGCGTTTAACCCTTTATCCGCGACTTGATCAAGGAACATGAACGGCAGTTTCTCACCAATGCCGTCACAGACCTTCTTGTGAATAGGCTCAGCATTGAGGATGTCATGCAAGGCTTTCTCGATATTACCGATTGCATTGCCTGGCTCAAAGAATTGACCACGGCCAATACGGTCCCGAGTGGCACTAGGCGATTGTAAAATGACCGCCAACTTACCATCGAGACGATCGCCAGGCTGGCGGCGCCCTCTACCAAGCGGGAACACCAACGCTCTGACTAACCCTGCGATGACACGATTCGGGAAGTTAGCGAGGAAACCATCTAACGCTTGCTCTGCTTGGAACATCGCGTCTTGCATGCCCCAATGGACCAAAGGAAGATCCTCGGTTTGGTAGCCTTCGTCGGCATAACGTTTCATGGTCGCTGATGCCAAGTAGAGTTGGCTGAGGACATCACCCAAGCGCGCCGATAAGCGCTCTTTACGCTTCAGGTTGCCGCCCAATACCGCCATAGAGACATCAGCCAGTAGCGCTAGCGCAGAGCTGTAGCGATTCATCTGTTGATAGTAACGACGTGTCGCATCTTTACGTGGTGCGTTTGAGAAACGCCCATCGGTTAAACCAAGCCAAAAGGTGCGGGCAACATTGCTAAACACAAAGCCGACGTGACCGAATAGTGCTTTATCAAATGCCGCAAGTGCCGCTTTCTGATCGCTATTCTCGCTTGCGCGAATCTCATCTAAAACAAAAGGGTGACAGCGAATCGCGCCCTGACCAAAGATAATCATCGAGCGGGTAAGAATATTCGCGCCTTCCACGGTGATCGCAATCGGTGAACCCTGGTAATTACGCCCCAAGTAGTTCTTAGGCCCCAAGCAGATGCCTTTCCCCCCAATGACATCCATCGCATCAATGACGCTTTGCTGGCTGCGATGGGTACAGTGATACTTCACGATGGCTGAAATAACCGAGGGTTTCTCACCGGCATCAATCCCTGTCACGGTCAACGCGCTTGCCGCATCCATGACATAGGCATTACCCGCGATACGTGCTAATGGCTCTTCAATCCCCTCCATTTTGCCGATCGGAAGTTTGAACTGACGACGAATGCGCGCATAAGCACCGGTTGCTAATGCGGCCGATTTTAGCCCACCGGTGGTATTTGAAGGCAGTGTAATGCCACGACCGATGGATAAGCATTCCATCAACATTCGCCAGCCCTGACCAGCCATCTTTTGTCCGCCGATAATGAAATCCATCGGAACAAAGACTTCGTGACCTTGAGTCGGACCATTTTGGAAAGGCACATTCAGTGGGAAATGGCGGCGACCAATTTCTACACCTTCCATATCGGTTGGGATCAATGCGCAAGTGATACCAAGCTCGTCTTGATCACCGATTAGATGATCGGGGTCACGCAGCTTGAATGCTAAGCCTAAGACAGTCGCGACCGGTGCCAGCGTGATATAACGTTTGTTCCAGGTAATTTTCATCCCCAGGACTTCTTCACCGTTCCAAATGCCTTTGGTCACCACGCCATAGTCAGGAATAGAGCCCGCATCCGAACCGGCCTCTGGCTGGTCAATGCAAAACAAGGGATTTCCTTTCCTTCGGCAAGGCGGGGGAGATAGTGGTCTTTTTGATCCTCGGTACCATAATGTTGCAGGAGTTCACCGGGACCGAGTGAGTTAGGAACCCCCACGGTTGACGATAGTACGCCAGAAACACCAGACAGCTTTTGCAGAACTGAAGACTGCGCATAAGCGGAAAACTCTAAGCCACCATATTGTTTTTTGATGATCATGGCGAAGAATTTATTGTCCTTCAAATATTGCCAGACGTCTTCGGGAAGATCGGCAAGCTCATGCGTGACCTGGTAATCATCAACCATGCGACAAACCTCATTAACGGGTCCGTCAAGGAAGGCTTGTTCTTCGGCGCTAAGCGTTGGTGCTGGAATGTCATGCAGCTTGTTCCAATCCGGAGCACCGCGGAATAAATCGGCTTCCCACCAGACGGTGCCCGCGTCGATCGCTTCTTTTTCCGTTGCCGACATATCTGGCATGACGGATTTGAATGCTTTAAAGGCAGGCTTACTCAGCCAATTGCGACGAAACGTCACAATATTTAGTGGCAAAGCAATGACGGCAAAAATTAACCACGTAATTTGCCCGACACTCCCGATTACGGTCCCTACAACTAATCCGGCTGCTAGTACTGCAGTCGAAACCAGCAATTTAGCACGATGGTATGCGAGTACACCGGCCAGTATTAGCATGGCGACGATATATAACCCTGTTGCCATCACGTCATCTCCTTCGGTTTAATTTGGCTCTTACGCGTCGTGGTAAGAGGTCGTACCACTCAATGTAACAATAAAATTAAATAATTGTAAAATGATACGGTGTGACCTAGCTTGCAAGGTCAGAAAATCCTCACTGTGGTTATTGCACAGATGGAAAGATAGGTTGCCATTCAAGCAAACGTGACCGAGCTCGCTTGCAGGGTGACAACGGTAGTCGACAGCCATAAAACGATACGGGTACACTGGCAGATGTACTGCCTGATGCCTAATGGGCGTGATATTTGTTAACAGTGGGAAGGTGCCATGTACCAAGATATTATTCGCGGTGAGCTTTCAGAAGCTGCCGATGTGTTAACCGCATTTCTAAGTGATGACAATAACATCCAGCAGATTGAAAAAGCGGCGAGACTCCTTGCTGATCGTTTTAAAGCCAGCGGCAAGGTGTTGTCTTGTGGTAATGGTGGCTCACATTGTGATGCGATGCATTTTGCTGAGGAACTCACCGGGCGTTATCGCGAAAACCGCCCAGGTTACCCTGCGATTGCTATTTCCGATCCAAGTCATATTTCCTGTGTATCTAACGATTTTGGCTACGAGTATGTTTTCTCTCGTTATGTTGAAGCCGTGGGTATGAAGGGGGATGTTCTGTTTGGCCTATCGACTCGGGGAATTCGAGGGAGACATCTTAAACGCAATGGAAGCGGCTCAGAAAAAGGGCATGAAAACCATCATGCTAACGGGCAAAGACGGCGGCAAAATGGCAGGGTTGGCGGACATTGAAATTCGCGTTCCACACTTTGGTTATGCTGACCGTATCCAAGAAATTCATATCAAAATTATCCATATTCTGATCCAATTGGTGGAAAAGGAAATGGCAGCATAATTCTCGGAGGTAGATGAAAGAATGTGTGAGCTGCTTGGCATGAGTGCCAACGTCCCAACGGATATCTGTTTTAGTTTTAGCGGCCTGATTCAACGAGGAGGCAAAACAGGCCCGCATCGTGACGGCTGGGGGATTACTTTTTACGAAGGTAAGGGATTTCGTACCTTTAAAGATCCGGCACCCAGTAGTCAATCTAAAGTTGCGGAGCTGGTGACCCATTATCCGATCAAAAGCTGTTCGGTCGTCAGCCATATTCGTCAAGCGAACCGGGGCGGTGTGAGCTTGGAAAACACGCATCCTTTTACGCGAGAAATTTGGGGGCGCCACTGGACTTTTGCCCACAATGGTCAACTCTCTGGGTTTGAGAGTCTTGAAACAGGACACTTCAAACCCGTGGGGGAGACCGATAGTGAAAAGGCTTTTTGCTGGTTGTTAAACGAGCTGTTTAAGCATTACCCAAAGCAGCCGGACAATATGTGTGAGGTGTTTGATTTTATTGCTTCACGCTGTGACCAGCTGCGTGCGCTCGGCGTATATAATATGTTGTTTAGCGATGGTGACTATGTGATGGCGTATTGCACCAATAACCTGCATTGGATTACACGTCGTGCGCCATTTGGCCAGGCCAGTTTGATCGATCAAGAAATGACGGTCGATTTTCATGAGCAGACGACGCCGAATGATGTGGTAACGGTGATTGCCACCCAACCACTGACCAATAATGAGAACTGGCATAAGATGCAAGAGGGGGAGTACTGTGTGTTCCACTTTGGTGAGGTTTATTGCTCGAACCAAGCTAGCGTCGCATCATAATACATTAACAGGCGCCTAAGCGCCTGTTAATATCAACACTGCTTAATCGTCAGCCGCGTGGCCTGCAGGGCCGAGTGGCTGATCATCCAGCCAAGCACGCCCATCTTCCATTTTTATCCGTCCATCAATGAACCATTTAACCACCAAGGGGTAGATTCGGTGTTCTTGTTGTTGAACTCGAGCGGCGACGGAATCAACCTCATCCTCTGCGAATATAGGGACACGAGCTTGTAATATTACGGGTCCACCATCGAGTTCTTCCGTGACAAAATGCACCGATGTCCCATGCTCTTGGTCGCCGGCATCAATGGCACGCTGGTGGGTATGTAGTCCCATATACTTCGGGAGCAGTGACGGGTGGATATTCAGCATACGCCCCGCGTAGTGGTTGACAAAGCCCGAGGTTAAAATACGCATAAAGCCAGCTAATACCACTAAATCAGGTTGATACACATCGATAGCCTGAACCAAAGCAGTATCATAGTCTTCGCGGCTGGCATACGCTATATTGGCAACGACTTGAGCGGGAATACCGGCCTGCTCGGCACGTGTTAGGCCATACGCGTCAACTTTATTGGCAATAACGGCAACGATACGTGCCTCATAGCCTTGATGAAACTGATCAATGAGCGCTTGCAGGTTTGAGCCACTGCCAGAAATTAACACGACAATGCGCTTCATTCTGTTAGCTCCACTTGCGCTTCATCGGCGTTTGCGTGTGCAATATGACCAAGTTGCCAAGCGGTTTCTCCTGCTTCATTGAGCAAGGCGATCGCGTTGTCTGCTTCAGCCTGTGGCAATGCAATCACCAAGCCGACACCACAGTTAAACGTACGAAGCATTTCGTAATCGCTGACATTGCCTTTTTCCTGCAGCCAGTTAAAGATGACTGGCCACTGCCAGCTGGCACTGTCGATCACCGCTTTTGTCCCAGCAGGTAACACGCGAGGAATATTCTCCCAAAAACCACCACCTGTAATATGAGATACCGCGTGGATAGAGGTGTGTTCCTGCAACGCTAAGACAGATTTGACGTAAATACGGGTCGGTGCCAGCAAATGATCGATGAGGGGTTGACCGGCCAATGGCGCGTCGAGATCGGCTTGGCTTACGTCGAGGATTTTACGGATCAGAGAGTAACCGTTTGAGTGCGGCCCACTGGAGGCTAAGCCTATCAGCGCATCGCCATCGCTGACTTTGCGACCATCGATAAGCGCAGATTTTTCCGCCACGCCCACACAAAAGCCAGCCACATCATAATCATCGCCATTATACATTCCCGGCATTTCTGCGGTTTCGCCACCGATCAAAGCACAACCCGCTTGTTGGCAACCGTGCGCGATCCCCGTTACCACATTTGCGGCGACGTCGACGTCTAGTTTTCCAGTGGCATAGTAATCGAGAAAAAATAACGGCTCTGCGCCTTGCACAATGAGATCGTTGACACACATAGCCACTAGATCGATGCCGATGGTATCGTGTTTGTTCGCATCTAATGCGAGGCGCAGCTTGGTGCCGACGCCATCGGTACCAGACACCAGCACCGGCTCTTTGTATTTGGTCGGTAATGAACAAAGTGCACCAAAACCGCCTAACCCTCCCATTACTTCAGGGCGGTGTGTTTGTTTCACCACGCCTTTAATACGGTCGACCAGTGCGTTGCCTGCATCAATATCGACACCTGCATCTTTGTAGCTAAGAGATGATTGTTTACCGCTCACTGCAATTCCTCGCCGGAGTTGGAAATCAAAAGTCGGCGCTATTCTATCAGTGGATTCAGCGAAAGGAAAACGTTTGCGTAGGCCGTTAAGAGATGATGGGCAATATATGAAGCGCTATGTCTACGCTAGCAAAATACTTTCATGTATACTACTGAGAATTTGTTTTTTGTAAGGAGTCTAAGATGAAGGTCGTGGAAGTAAGGCACCCATTAGTGAAACATAAAATCGGCTTGATGCGCGAACGTGATATCAGCACCAAGCGGTTTCGTGAGCTTGCCACCGAAGTAGGCAGCCTGCTGACTTATGAAGCCACCTCAGACTTCGATACAGAAAAAGTGACGATCGATGGCTGGGATGGTCCGGTTGATGTCGACCAAATCAAAGGTAAAAAAGTGACAGTCGTACCTATCTTGCGTGCTGGACTCGGCATGATGGACGGGGTGCTAGAGCATGTTCCCGGTGCGCGGATCAGTGTGGTAGGTGTCTATCGTGATGAAGAAACCCTTGAGCCCGTGCCGTATTTTCATAAGCTGGCGAGCAACATTGATGAGCGCATGGCCTTGGTGGTGGATCCGATGTTGGCGACCGGTGGCTCGATGATTGCGACTATCGATTTGTTGAAAGAACAAGGCTGTCAGCAGATCAAAGTCTTGGTATTGGTTTCTGCCCCCGAAGGGATCGAAGCACTGAAAAAGACACACCCAGATGTGGAGCTTTACACGGCGGCCATTGATGAGAAGCTAGATGATAAAGGCTATATCGTGCCTGGTTTGGGCGATGCAGGCGATAAGATTTTTGGTACCAAGTAAATCGGCGTTATAAGACAAAAAAACCGCTATGGATTAGCGGTTTTTTTGTTTAATGGGGTTAAAACTTAGCGTAGCTTCGCAAGGTAGCGCCGGATTTGTGCTTCAATACCGGTGCTATCTAATTCAATATCGGCATGAATTTCGTGTTGTGTGCCTTGTGAAATAAAGCGATCGGGTAAGCCTATTTGCAGAACGGGTTTGACCGTTCCCTGTGCCATCAGCGTCTCAATCACCCCAGAACCTGCACCGCCGGCTACTGCGTTCTCTTCCACGGTGACCAAACAATCATGGGTTTGTGCCATTTCCTCGATCAGGGTGTGATCAAGCGGTTTCGCAAAGCGCATATCAACAACCGTCGCGTTGAACGCCTCTGCCGCTTCCATTGCATTGGGCAACAAAGTGCCAAAGTTAAGGATTGCAATGCGCTCACCTTGACGTTTGACCACGCCTTTACCCATGGGGATAGCTTGCATTTTGCCTTCGATGACGGCGCCAATACCGCTGCCCCGTGGGTAACGAACCGCGGCTGGGCCATCGTGAATATGACCGGTATACAGCATTTGGCGGCATTCGTTTTCATCGCTGGGTGTCATGACAACCAAGTGGGGGATGCAACGCAGGTAACTTAAATCAAACGCGCCTTGGTGGGTTTGACCATCGGCGCCCACAATCCCACCGCGATCAATGGCAAACAGCACAGGCAGATCCATGATCGCGACATCATGAATAAGCTGATCATACGCGCGTTGAAGAAAGGTGGAATAAATCGCCACAACCGGATGATAGGTACCAATCGCCATCCCCGCGGCAAGTGTCACCGAGTGTTGCTCTGCGATAGCAACATCAAAGTACTTATCCGGATGCGCCTTAGAAAAGCGCACCATGCCCGATCCTTCTCGCATGGCTGGTGTAATGGCCAACAATTTGTCATCTTGCTCGGCCATATCACACAGCCAATCCCCGAATACATTCGAGAAGGTCGGGCTAGAGGGCGTAGATTTAGGTAAAGTATGCACGCTAGGATCAAATTTAGGTACCGCATGATAGCCAATCGGATCGTTTTCTGCGGGCTCGTAGCCTTTGCCTTTTTTGGTCATCACATGTAAAAACTGCGGTCCTTTTAGATGACGCATGTTTTTAAGCGTTTTGACCAGCTCTTCGACATCGTGCCCATCAATGGGGCCAATGTAATTAAAACCTAACTCTTCAAACATGGTGCCAGGCACGACCATGCCTTTGAGGTGTTCCTCTGCACGGCGTACTAATTCTTTAATCGGCGGTGCGCCTGAAAGCACCTTTTTGCCGCCTTCGCGAATGCTGGTATAGACATTGCCAGAAAGCAATTGCGCAAAATGATTATTCAAGGCACCGACGTTTTCGGAGATAGACATCTCATTGTCATTGAGTACGACTAACATATCGGGCTTCACATCCCCGGCGTGATTCATGGCTTCAAACGCCATCCCCGCGGTAATGGCACCATCGCCAATCACACTGACCACACGTCGGTTCTGTCCTTCTTTTTCCGCGCAGATAGCCATCCCTAGTGCCGCGCTGATTGAGGTCGAAGAGTGCCCGACCGATAATACGTCATACGGCTTTCTTTTCGCCAAGGGAAGGGGTGAAGACCGCCTTTTTTCCGGATAGTGGGCATCTGCTCTCGCCGTCCGGTTAGGATTTTGTGAGGATAAGCTTGATGCCCTACATCCCAGACGAGGTGATCAAACGGCGTGTTATAGACATAATGCAGCGCCACAGTGAGTTCCACCGTGCCCAGCCCTGAAGCAAAATGGCCGCTTGAATGACTCACTGTGTTGAGCAAATAGGTACGTAACTCTTCGCATAGCTGAGGTAGGTGGTCACGCGGTATAGTGCGCAACTCTTCAGGCGTATCAGCGAGCGCGAGTGTTGGGTATTTTGATATATCCAGTGTCATAATGGTTCGGCGCTTTTATTAATCATGCTAGTTGTTGCGCTCGATGATATATCGGGCAAAAACTTCCAGTTGCTCGGTATTGTAGGGGATCGCCTCCAAGGCGTGTAGTGCTTCTTGGTAAAGTTGCGCTGCTTTTTCTTGAGCGCCAGCGAGACCAAGTAAAGCCGGATAGGTGCTCTTTTCCGCACTCACATCGGAACCTTGCGGCTTTCCAAGCGTTTGCGTATCGCTGGTGATATCCAAAATATCATCTTGAACTTGGAATGCGAGTCCAATGGCCTCAGCAAATCGGTCTAACTCTTTGAGGTATTTAATCCCTGCATCCCCTGCCGCATAAGCACCTAATCGGACTGCCCCTTTGATCAGGGCTCCGGTCTTATTGCGATGAATACGTTTTAAAGCATTCAAATCAACAACCTGCCCTTCGGCGGCTAAATCAAGCGATTGACCTAGACACATCCCTGACGCTCCGCTTGCATGGGCTAACGCTTTCACCATGTGAATACGATAGGGAAGGGCGTTTGGATTGAGTTCCCCTTCAGCAAGCACTGTAAAAGCCAGTGTTTGTAGTGCATCACCGGCGAGAATGGCCGTTGCCTCATCGAACGCAATATGACAAGTCGGCTGACCACGGCGCAAACTGTCGTTATCCATCGCCGGWAAATCGTCATGGATTAACGAATAGGCGTGAATACACTCTACCGCCACCGCGGGCGTGTCGAGCTGCGCTAACGGTACCCCGAAAAGTTGTCCCGTCGCATAGGTCAAAAAAGGCCGAATCCGCTTTCCGCCTAGTAACAAACCATGACGCATCGCTTGAATCAGAGGTTGTTCCTGGTGAGCTAGGGTATCAAACCAGGACTCAAGTTGTTGATTATTTCTCGTTTGCGTCTCGCGCAGGGCATCTTTTACAACCGTGTTAATCATTGTTTTGGGGAGAAAACTCAGTCAGTGGCCCATCGTCTTCTTGCGATAGCAAGACCTCGACCCGTTGCTCGGCATCCGCAAGGGTTTTTTGTCCTTGGCGAGTTAATGTGATACCTCGCTCGAAGCGCTTCATTGCAGTATCTAGTGGCAGTTCGCCGGATTCTAACGCGCCAACGATACTATCTAACTCTTTGAGCGTGTCCTCAAAGGTCATATTTTCTGGTTTCTTCACAGCCATGATGCCATAAAATGAGAAAAGAGAGGCTAGACGGTAACTCAGCGGTGAAAAGTGGTCAAACCGCAGAGGACGATTTTGTGTTATTCCCCCCCTCAAGCGATAAATGGCATGTTATCCTTGCTGGTACTTACCGATTTACGCTAAACCTAAAGGGGTGGTTGCCGATATAACCAATACCCTGAAAATGAACAACAATGATTTGATGGTAGTTAAGGGAGACTGACGTGGATATAGCGACGCTCATCGGCATTCTCGGTTCGTTCGCCTTTGTCGTAATGGCGATGCTGCTGGGCGGTACCATGAACATGTATTTTGATGTTCCATCGGTATTGATCGTCATCGGGGGCAGCCTATTTGTGGTCTTAACCAAATACACCATGGGGCAATTTTTTGGTAGTTTTAAAATCGCGGGCAAGGCTTTTATGTTTAAGTCTGACGACCCTGAGGATTTGATTGCCAAGATTATCGAAATGGCAGACGCTGCCCGTAAAGGGGGGTTTTTAGCCCTAGAAGAAATGGAAGTAAACAACTCGTTTATGCAAAAAGGCGTAGATTTGTTGGTTGATGGTCATGATGCGGATGTGGTCCGTGCTACTTTAAAAAAGGACATCAGCTTGACGGAAGAACGTCACGATCATGGCATTGGTTTTTACAACGCGTTAGCGGATGTTGCGCCAGCTATGGGAATGATCGGGACTTTGATTGGCTTGGTGGCAATGCTTTCCAATATGGATGATCCAAAGGCGATCGGCCCCGCGATGGCAGTCGCCTTGCTGACAACCATGTATGGCGCGATGCTCGCAAACATGGTGGCAACGCCGATTGCCAATAAACTGGCATTACGCAAAGAACAAGAGAAGTTAAATCGTCGTCTGATTATGGACGGCTTACTCGCGATTCAAGATGGACAAAACCCGCGTGTGATCGATGGCTTTTTGAAAAACTACCTCAATGAAGGTAAACGAGTAGTGGATGTCGATAATTAATGCGTTCGCGGTGATCAGCATAGATAGCGAGATTTAAGGAGTCCTCATGGCACAAGAGCAAGAAGAAGAGGAATGTAAATGTCCGCCCCCCGGCTTGCCGCCGTGGATGGGAACGTTTGCAGACTTGATGTCACTGCTTATGTGCTTTTTCGTCCTTTTGTTGTCATTTTCTGAGATGGACGTGCTCAAGTTTAAGCAAATCGCAGGCTCAATGAAGTTTGCGTTTGGGGTGCAAAATGTTCTTGAGGTGAAAGATATCCCCAAAGGGACCAGTGTGATTGCACAAGAGTTCCGTCCAGGGCGACCCGAGCCGACGCCGATTGATGTGATCATGCAGCAGACGATTGATATGACGCAGCGCACTCTCGACTTTCAAGAGGGACAAGATGACCGCTCTGGAGGATCTCAGCGCACGACCTCCGACAAAGAGGGGGGGTCGAGCGCTCAGGTTGCTTCACAGCTTGAACAACAAAGGATGCAAGAGCAACTCGAACAATTACAAAAAGCTTTGATGCAGGCTTTGCAGCGCGAGATAGAAGAAGGCGCGATTGAGGTTGAAAACCTCGGCCAACAGTTAGTCATTCGCGTTCAGGAAAAAGGGGCTTTCCCACAAAATTCTGCCTTTTTACAGCCCAAGTTTCGTCCGATGGTGCGACAAATTGCGCAGTTGGTAAAAGATGTTCCCGGTGAAATCAAGGTGTCAGGCCATACGGATAGTACGCCGCTAGAGTCTGAATTGTATCGGTCTAATTGGGATCTCTCCGCTCAGCGTGCGGTCTCCGTAGCACAGGAAATGGAAAAAGTCCCCGGCTTTAACCATTTACGGATGAAGGTAGAAGGCTTGGCCGACACCCAGCCGCGCGCACCGAACAGTTCCCCTGATAATCGCGCCGCCAATCGGCGTGTAGAAATTGCTGTGATGCAAGGGAAACCGAGCTTTTCAGACGAAATTTCAGCCGATAATGTGGCTGACCCCATTCCTTAAATCCTCAGCGGCGATCACGACTTATCAGTTTAGGAGAGTGAACGCCGTCTTTCTGTTATTTGATAGACGCAAAAATGACCGGTTTCAGCGAGGCTTTGGTTACTGTATAATCCGCGGCTTTGTTTCAGCTGTATCGAACCGGTTATGAAGTTTATTGTTAAAATTCACCCTGAAGTGATCGTCAAAAGTGAGTCAGTCAGAAAGCGTTTTACTAAAATTCTCGAATGCAATATTCGTAATATTCTGAAGCGTCAAACTGATAATACGGCGGTCTATAACCGTCGGGATCACATTGAAGTGACATTAAAACAACCGAATGAGCGTCAGCTGGTGCTGGATGTATTAACCAACACACCCGGCGTGCAAACCGTGCTTGAGGTTGAGCAGACACTGTTTGACGATTTGCATCATATTTATGCGCTCACCCTAGCGGGTGTACGTGAGCAAATTGAAGGCAAAACGTTTTGTGTCCGAGCCAAACGCCGCGGCAAGCATGACTTTAGTTCTATTGAGCTTGAACGCTATGTGGGCGGTGGGTTAAACCAAGCCGTTCCGTCGGCAAGCGTACAGCTGAAAAAGCCTGACGTGACCGTGATGATGGAAGTTGACCACGATAAGTTGAACTTGGTGAAGCATCGTCATACCGGCTTAGGCGGTTTCCCGCTGGGCACGCAAGAAGACGTACTGAGCTTGATTTCCGGAGGCTTCGACTCTGTCGTGTCGAGTTACCTGCACATCAAACGTGGTAGCAAAGTCCACTATTGCTTTTTTAATCTTGGCGGCAAGTCCCATGAAACTGGGGTCCAGCAAGTCTCGCACTTTTTATGGAACAAATTTGGCTCATCGGCCAAAGTGAAGTTTATTTCAATAGATTTTGAACCGGTGGTGGCCAACATTCTTGAAAATATCGATAGTGGTCAGATGGGTGTCGTACTTAAACGTATGTTCATGCGTGCCGCTGCCATGGTCGCAAAACGCTTTGGCATTCAAGCCTTGGTGACTGGCGAGGCACTGGGGCAAGTATCGAGTCAGACGCTGACCAATTTGCGCATGATCGATAATGTGACCGATAGCCTGATTTTGCGCCCGCTGATCAATTGGGACAAAGAAGATATTATTGATACCGCGCGTAAAATTGGCACCGAAGAGTTTGCCAAAACCATGCCGGAATATTGCGGCGTGATATCGAAAAATCCAACGGTGAAAGCGGAACAAGCCAAGCTGGAGCACGAAGAAGAGAAATTTGACTTTACGCTGCTGGAGCAGGTTGTTAATGATGCAACCGTTATGGATATTCGTGCGATTGAAGCGCTGAGCCAGGAGAAGGCTCCAGATGCAGAGTTAGTCAACGAGGTTGCGAAAGGCTCCGTGGTGCTTGATATTCGTAGTAACGAAGAGCAAGAAGACAAACCGCTGGTGGTTGATGGTGCAGAGGTCACGCATATTCCCTTCTTTAAGTTGGCGACGAAATTCGGTGATCTAGACCAAAGTAAAACCTATTTGCTCTATTGCGAGCGCGGGGTGATGAGCCGTCTGCAGGCGCTTTACCTCAAAGACATGGGCTTTGAGAATGTCAAAGTTTATCGAGTGTAATCTGATGAAACGCTAAATAAAAAACAGGCAGCCAATCAGGCTGCCTGTTTTCTATTTAGCCCCAAGGAGCTTAGCTTTCGGTGAACTTTTTCTCATAATGCAGTTGAGGCAAAGGCATCATCGGCTCAGCGATCTGCCAAGCCAGTTTTTTGCCGCCGAGAACATGGACGATTTCAATCGCGAATTCCATCGCTGAGCCTGGCCCCTGACTGGTGATTAAACGATGATCATAATCGGTCATCACCCGGCGCCGGCTTAGCCATTGTTCGGGGATCTGATCGCTGACACTCGGGTGGCAGCTCATATGAGAGCGGGGAAAAAGCTGGTGGCGTTGAAGCACTAAGGCCGGCGCCGCACAAATTGCGGCTACCCAGACTTGATCGCTTTGATGCTGTTTAATGATTTCTGTTACCAGGGTGCTATTACCTAAACACCGTGCCCCGTCAATGCCTCCCGGTAAAACCACGCAGTCAAATGGTTGATCGGCCACGGCGGCGAGTGTGGTGTCACAGACGATCACCACCCCACGTGATCCGGTGAGAGTGAGCGCCCCATCAGGCGCTGCACTGGCGACGGTCACGTCAAACTCTGCCCGCCGCATAACGTCAATCGCCGTCACTGATTCTATTTCTTCGCTACCGGGGGCCATGCAAATGAGGATACGTTGTTGACTCATGAGGATTCCTTATTCCGTTGACCTTGTTTTACCGCCTGATAGAGCTGCTGATGATGTGGGGCCGATATGTGGTGTGCAGCGGCACGCTGAAGCACATAGCCGGTAATGTATTCGAGCTCTGTCGGGCGTTGATAAAAGACATCACGATTCATGGATGAATAGTTGTTTGCCGTTGCTTTTGCCACGGTATCAATCTGTTGGCGGATTTCCGTCACCGTGGTGGGGATCCCTTCGGCACGCATTACATTGGCTAATTCTTGGCAGAGTTCGCGAATAATAGGATCATAGTCGAGTTTGAGTAACTCACCATTTGGGATGCCATGAATCGCAGTGAGTGGATTAATTACGCTATTGATGGCCAGCTTAAACCAAAGTGATTGAACAATGTTCCCCTTCCACGTCACGGTGGGGAGGGCATGATCAAACACCTCGGCAACAAAAGTGCAGGCATGACCGGCTTGGTTGCCAGGGCCGATGGTTGTTGGCCCACAGCCTGTATGCTGGTAGTCACCGGTACGGTGGCGACAGACGCCATGGGAGGTAGTCGCAAGCAGTAAGGGTTGACGTTCGGATAGCTGTGCGGCGAGCCATTGATGTGGTCCCATCCCGTTATGCATCAGTACAACTAGGGTATCTCGGTGCAAATAGGGTAGATAGGGGAGCAATGCGGTTTGGATATCATAGGCTTTGGTGCAGATAAGCCAAAGATCGCTTTGTTGCATCAAAGCGGTTTGGTTGGCCGGCAAGGTGCACGATGTACCATCTAAAGAAAGGGTGCGTTCACTTGCGTTGCCTCGCGTGACCAGATTAACGCTGTGCCCCGCTTGGGTCAGTTTCACCGCCCACAATGTGCCGATAGCACCGGCGCCTATCAGGGTGATCCTCATGACACTTGCCTACAGATTAAAAGGCCAGTGTATCACAGACAGCGTAGAGGGAGAGTAGGGGAGCGGTGAGAGCAGCGCCAGCCAAGGCTTTAAGACCGGCGCTGTGTGAGATCAGAATTTGTAGGTGGCGTTTAGGTAGTGAGAAATACCTGAACTGTCAGCGCTATCGCTATCTTCAATCAAATAGACATCATTATAGGCTTTTAGACCATACCCGAGGGCGTAGTTGTCTGAATGCCAGTACAGGCCATTAAACATCGCACCGCCATGGGTCGTTTGGTTGTTGCCTTTAAAGGTATCGTCGGCACCAAATTGGTAGTCGATATAACCTTGGTAAGACAGGAAGCTGCCATTGTCGAAAAAGTGGAACGGTTTAAACCAGTTGGTGGAGAATTGATAGCCATTCCAATCTTTGTTGTTGATGTCATACAAACCGTAGAGGTTCATGCCCACTTTGCCAAACCAAGGCAGTTCGACATCAGCACCGATACCCCAGAATGAATTGTTAGTGTCTTGTTTGCCACCACCCCAGTTAAACAAGGTCGAGAAGTAGACTTCTTGCACGGGACCAAACGACAAGTCTTGACCCGTGATGCCGTCAATCGAGAAGCGGGGTGCTAACTTCATAAAGGACTTAGCGGCGTCTTTCTTATTGTTGTTGTCGCTGTCGCTTTCTGCCAAGTCAAAAATGTCGACGTAGCCATAAAGATCGACCACGCCTTTACGGCCGCCAAACTCCATCTCTAGGTAGTTATGGTCTTTGTCAGTATCGGTACCAAACTGTGGTTTTTCATTAATGGCATACATAGCATTAAACTGAAGCCATTTGTGATCATTTTTGTAAATGTCATCGGAGTAATCGGCGGCGTTAGCCAGTGGTGCTGCGCCGGCTGCCATGACGGCGAGTGCGAGTAGGGATTTTTCATGGTGACTGCCTCTTCTGGATGTGAGTTGCGCGGTGCGCATTTGTTAAGGGCAGTATATGGATTAAGTTCACTATAAAGAATGCAATAAACATAGACACACAATCAGGCTGTGATCAATGGCGGTTTGTAACGGTTTACATGACAGTTTTATGTGATCTTTATTAATAATTAGACGGCAGTGGAGCGAAATTTTGCACTCCGCTGTGATGTAGTGAGGTTAGTCGCGACGTGAATCTAGGCAGTGTTTCGCCTCTTGAGCGTTTTGTGACGGGGATCGGCGGAATTGCCTGCCGATGTAGATCAGCATGACCAGTCCAGGAATCACCATCAGCGCGGTTATTACGAAAAATGTTGACCAGCTATCGAGCCAGTCGACCATCATGCCACTAAAGGAGGCAACGGTGGTGCGGCCGAGATTGCCCAGCGACGCCAAAAGGGCGTATTGGGTGGCGGAGAACGCACGGCCTGTCAGGAAGGTTAAGAAAGACACAAAGGCAATGGTGGCAAACGCGGAGGTAAAGTTATCGACCAGGATCGCGCCAACGAGTAAATGCTCGTCAGGCCCAACGATGGCAAGCCAAGCAAACATTAGGTTACTGGATGCCATTGCTACACCACCGATAAATAGACCCTTGATCACACCAAAACGTAGGTTGATGTAGCTACCAATCAGGGTATAGATCACCGTCAATCCCCAACCCATCAGCTTGGAGTAGTAACCAATTTGTTCATTGGTAAAGCCGACATCTTTATAAAACACGATCGACATCCGCCCGAGGAAGGCTTCACCGAGTTTGAATAAAAAGACGAAAAGCAGCAGCGTTAATGCCACTTTCACCCCATTGCGGCGGAAAAACTCAGCAAATGGCTCTACCACGGTGACCGCTAGCCACGCACGTAAGCCACTGTACCCTTGCGCCAAATAGTGGCGAGTGGCAGCATCTTGGCGCTGTTCACGGTCACTGTCTGGTTCTTTTACATACAGCGTCGCCAATGCCATTAAGCCGATAAAGCCGGCCATGATCACATAAACATGATTCCATCCGATGGCATCGGCATTAATAAAGCCGATATAGCCTGGGACTGAATAGCCGGTCCACCAACCAATCACCGACATCGCGACGCGAGCGGAAATTTGTCGGTTTCGTGTTCAGCAAAGTTATCAATCCGAAAAGCGTCAATGGCAATATCCTGGGTGGAAGATGCCAATGCAATCGCAAAAATGAGTGAGGATAGTACGACAGTGGTGAGCCAAGGATCGACGGCTTTTAGTCCTTGTAAGTCAAGCTGTGATAGTGCCAATGTGGCAATCAACATAACCGCCTGCGTCGAAAAAATCCAACTACGGCGCTGCCCCAGTCGCTGAGAGAGAAACGGAACCTTGATGCGGTCGAGTAGCGGCGCCCATAAAAAGTTTACCGCGTAGAGGACGAAAACCGAACCAAACAAACCAATGGCGGTGCGTGATAGCCCTCATCGGCCAGCCAACCATTTAAGTTGGAGCCAATCAACACCCAGGGAAAGCCACTACAGCAACCCATTAAGAAAACAAAGAGTAAGCGGCGATCGGCGTAGGGCGCCAACGTTGCCTTGAACTTGGATGACAGCATAGTGGTTAGCCTACTTGTCGCTATTGAGAGGACATCCGGTAGATATTGGTGATAACAATCGGCTGTTGCGGTACATCTTGCATGCGCTTGCTTGGAATGGTCACGGTTGGCTGCTCGGTTATCACTTGTAGGGTATTAAAACCTTCCACCACTCGGCCAAAAACCGTGTATCCCACTTTATCTGGCGTGGCGTCTAAAAAGCCATTATCACGGATGTTAATATAAAATTGCCGCGTGGCGGAGTCGGGATCTTGCGTGCGTGCCATGGCGATCGTCGCGCGCCGATTTTTTAAACCGTTCGTCGACTCATTGGCTACCGGTGCGTAACTCGGCCGGCGATTAAGGCTTTATCAAACCCGCCGCCTTGCACCACAAATCGTGGGATCACCCGATGAAACTGAGTACCAACATAACTGCCATCGTCAACATAGCGCAAGAAGTTAGTCACCGTTTTTGGTGCCTTTTGCGAGTTAAGTTTCACCGCAAAATCACCCATAGTGGTCTCGACCTTAACCATGACACTGGCTTGTACTGGTGTGATAACCAGCACAAGCATCCAGAGAAGCGAACGATACATCATGCTTAAAAGTGTGCTTTCATATGATCAAGGAGTTGCTCGTCGTTAGCGATATCTTGTAACACCGCCTCGAGCAAATTGTTTAGCGCCAGTTCGATATCATCAGGCGATGCGCTGCTGACACCACTTTGGGTTGACTTGCCGGTGTAACGCTTCACAAAGCGACCATCAGGGGATTCAGCAACCAGCTGTAATTGTACTGACGCTTCCATATCATGTTTAAACACGGTGTGTTTGACACGGACTAAAGCATCAAGAATGTCGAGGCGTAACATCCGGGGCCATTGGCAACCACACGGAACCCTTGTGACGAAAGTTGACGAGATAGCGTATCTTCCAATACGACGCGTAGATTTTGGCTAGCATGCAGTGGCTTGACGTTAGAACGCCCACTGTCTATCACCGCAACGAACTGTGCGGTACGTAAATCTTTACTCTTCACCACAACAGGAAGGTTGTTGACCTGTTGTTGATTGGATGACGCTGGAGACGGCGCGATAGTCAGCTGTGGTTCTCGGGGGGTCGAACAGCCCGCAAGGACCAATACAACGGCAGCAATAATCAGTTTTTTCATTGGAGTCGGTTTCCTTTTCTTAACATTAGGCATTGACTGCCTTGAGAATAACGAATTTTTTATTCGACGCAACGACAGTGACATTACCAAAAAGACGTTTTAGCTTAGTATGATAGCCGAGATGGCGGTTACCGATGACTAAAAGCTCGCCATTCGTGGTCAGAACACGTTTTGCGTCACAAAACATTTGCCAAGCAATATGATCGGTAATGGTTTGCTGCTGATGAAATGGCGGATTACAGAGGACAAGGTCGATATCTGTGTGTTCAAAACCCGTCAGGCAATCTCTCGGCTCACACTGGAAGCGGTTGGTGTTAATACCATGGCGATGTAGGTTATGTGTTGCACTGGCCACGGCCATATGGCTTTCATCAACCGCATGAATAAATGCCGCTGGATTATTTCGCGCCGCTTGTAGCGCCAACACACCGTTACCACAGCCCAAATCGACAATTCGTTTAAAACGCGTCTGACTGGGAATATGCTGCAGCATTAAATACGCCGCAATGTCGAGTTTCTTGGCGGAGAAAACATTGGGCCAGTTAGCCAGTCGCATTGAGAATTCTGGCACATCAATATCGCTTACCGGATCGAACGGTGGCGCTGGTTGCTTGGTTGGCGTGGTAAAAATTAAGCGTGCTTTTTTCTTCGCCAACGAGGTTGTCGTTGTACCAAGCCAGTGCTCGAACTGATTGAGGGTCGAGGTATGAATCTCTTTCGCTTTGGCACCGGCTAACACGCGCGTGTGCTCGTCAGTGATACCGGCCAGTTGCTGAAGTTGCCAAGTGAGCATCTTACTACTTTTCGGCACGCGCAGTATGACCGCATCGATATCCGTTGGTAAGGCATCTACGCTGGTAAGTTGCGTGATACCCACGAGATCATTTTGTGCCAAATTCTCAATCGTGGCCTGCTGCGAAATAACCGAATCGCTAACTTGAATAACATCAAACCCCTGCAGGCTAGCCCAGCAACTGAGGGCACCAAATTGATCGTTAATGATCAAAATGCGTGCATGAGCACGTAATGCCCACGTACTGGCGTGCTCAATCAAATACTCATCGGCTGCATCAAAGGCTTGTAAGGTCTCATTGTGTCGGCGCGGGTAACGATGCAATGTTAGGGCGGATTCGCTGCTTGGAATTGGAAGCTCTGTTTTCATGGGAGTGTTTGCGTCGGAAGTCACAGACTGCGTATATTGTCGCACTCAAGCAACAACTGCAATTTAAACCCAGGACAAACTGTCCGTCTTTGCCAAATTAAACACTGGGCTCGCAATTTTATCGATAGCGACTAAGATTTGGGCAGGTTGCCCTAAAACCTTGGGGACAACATGAAAATTGAAACAGACATAATAGAAAAGCTGAAGCAGGCGTTTACACCGGACTATCTTGATGTGTGTAATGAAAGCTTTATGCATAATGTACCAGAAGGGGCAGAAAGCCACTTTAAAGTGGTCGTGGTCTCTGAGCAATTTAGTGGACAGCGGCTCATACAACGTCATCGAGCGGTGAATACTACTCTGGCGGATGAATTAGCAGGGGAGGTTCATGCGCTCGCTATTCACACCTATTCACCCGCAGAATGGCAAGAACAGATCCAAGCGCCCGACTCACCAGCATGCCGAGGTGGTAGTAGAAACTAGTCATGGGTTGGTCAAGGTGAATATGATTTTATCTTTCACTTTATGGCAACAATTTCTTACATAAAGGGCTGAAGCTTCGCTCCGTGTCGCCTATGGCCTGATAGGTGTTAATCCGTGCCTGAGCCAGCTGGTGGCTGCCTGTAACGTGCAAAAAACGGCAGCAAAACTGTGAAGTTACAACGCGCATTATTTGTACAGGTAGGGATAATTGCCACACCCTAGTGACAATATCCATAGAATCCGTGCTGGGGTTAATGATAGAATCTCGTGCTTAAAGACTAACCTAGGTTACCTTTGTGTGATGATATGGTTAGCAGGATGTTGCGACGGTGTGCCTTAGGCCGCTATTCAGTCGAAAGTCGTGTCTTTTACTGCGCAATAACAGAATTCTTTTTCCCGTTAATGTAGTGCAAGTGCGTATGATTACAATAAAAAAGGGTTTGGATATCCCCATTGCAGGGACCCCTACTCAGGTGATAAGTGATGGCCCAGCCATCAAGAAAGTCGCCTTGCTTGGCGAAGAGTACGTTGGAATGCGCCCCACTATGCATGCGCGAGTGGGTGATGTAGTGAAGAAAGGCCAAGTGGTTTTCGAAGATAAGAAAAACCC